>CAYTMR010000019.1:0-36871 GCA_964438855.1 uncultured Micromonosporaceae bacterium | reverse complement strand
CAGGTGGGCCGCGGGCCGCATCTGGACCACGACATGGGCCCGATCGAAAGCTACCTGTCGATCGACGAGATCCTTCGGGTGGCGCGTCTGTCGGGGGCTGACGCGATCCACCCGGGCTACGGCCTCCTGTCGGAAAGCCCCGAATTCGTTGACGCCTGCAACAAGGCCGGCATTCCCTTCATTGGTCCGTCCGCAGACACCATGCGGCAGCTCGGCAACAAGGTGGCTGCCCGCAACCTGGCGATCTCGGTCGGAGTTCCGGTAGTCCCGGCGACTGCGCCACTTCCTGATGATATTGGTGAAATCAAGCGGATGGCCGAGGAAATCGGCTTGCCGGTGATGCTAAAGGCATCATGGGGCGGCGGGGGACGCGGAATGCGTGTCATTCGTAATGCCGAGGATCTCGAGCGCGAGGTGATGGAGGCCAAACGCGAGGCGAAGGCCGCTTTCGGAAAGGATGAGGTCTATCTGGAGAAGCTCGTCGAGCGCGCTCGTCACGTGGAAAGCCAGATTCTGGGCGATACGCATGGCAACGTCGTTCACCTTTACGAGCGCGATTGCTCCATTCAGCGCCGGAACCAGAAGGTTGTCGAGCGCGCACCCGCGCCTTACCTCACCGAGGCCCAGCGGCAGGAGCTTGCTTCCTATTCTCTGAAAATTGCAGCGGCAACCAACTACATCGGTGCCGGTACAGTCGAATACCTGATGGATGCCGACACCGGGAAGTTTTACTTCATCGAGGTCAATCCTCGTATCCAGGTCGAACACACCGTGACCGAGGTCGTCACCGGAATCGACATCGTAAAAGCGCAGATCCACATCCTTGATGGCTTCGCAATCGGTACGCCGGGGTCGGGCGTCCCGAAGCAAGAAGACATTCACCTCAATGGCCATGCGCTGCAGTGCCGCATCACGACCGAAGACCCGGAACAGAATTTCATCCCCGACTACGGCCGGATTACCGCCTATCGTTCGGCTGCCGGTTTCGGCATCCGTCTGGATGGTGGTACCGCCTATTCCGGCGCTGTGATCACTCGCTACTACGATCCCCTACTGGTGAAGGTGACGGCTTCCGGCAGCACGCCGGAAGAAGCAATCAGTCGGATGGACCGTGCCCTTCGGGAGTTTCGTATCCGGGGTGTCGCCACGAATCTCACCTTTCTCGAAGCAATCATTGGACACCCCAAGTTCCGCGATAACTCGTATACCACCCGCTTCATCGACTCGACGCCCGAGCTTTTCGCTCAGGTGAAGCGGCAGGACCGAGCCACCAAACTCCTGACCTATCTCGCCGATGTCACCGTTAACGGCCATCCGGAAGTCAAGGGACGGCCGAAACCCTCCGAGACGGCTGCCAAGCCAGTACTGCCGTACGTGGAAGGCGCAATTCCCGACGGTACCAAGCAGAAACTGGATGCATTGGGGCCACGGGGCTTCGCGGAGTGGATGCGCAATGAAAAGCGTGTTCTGATTACAGATACAACCATGCGTGACGGCCACCAGTCGTTGCTCGCCACGCGTATGCGCACCTATGACATCGCCCGGGTCGCGGGAGTTTATGCACGCGCCCTGCCGAACCTTTTGTCCCTGGAATGCTGGGGTGGTGCCACCTTTGATGTCGCCATGCGGTTCCTCACGGAGGATCCGTGGGAAAGGCTTGCCTTGATCCGAGAGGACGCACCTAATCTGCTTCTCCAGATGTTGTTGAGAGGGGCCAACGGCGTCGGTTATAAAAATTACCCTGATAATGTCGTCAAATACTTCATCCGGCAGGCGGCGGCGGGCGGCATCGACCTCTTCCGTGTGTTCGATTGCCTGAACTGGGTGGAGAACATGCGAGTAGCGATGGATGCCGTGGCCGAGGAGAACAGGCTCTGCGAGGCAGCGATCTGCTACACGGGCGACATACTGAATTCTGCCCGGCCCAAATACGACCTGAAGTACTATACTTCCTTGGCGCAGGAACTGGAGAAAGCCGGCGCACACATCATCGCACTCAAAGACATGGCGGGCCTGCTGAAGCCGGCTGCCGCGACCGTTCTGTTCAAGGCGCTGCGCGAGGCGACCTCCCTGCCGATTCATTTCCATACGCATGACACCTCCGGAATCGCGGCCGCAACCGTGCTTGCCGCGGTCGATGCGGGCGTTGATGCCATCGATGCGGCGATGGACGCTTTGTCGGGCAACACATCCCAACCGTGCCTCGGGTCGATCGTGGAAGCACTGCGGGGCTCCGAACGCGATCCCCAGCTTGACCCCCATTGGATTCGACGAATCTCTTTCTACTGGGAAGCTGTGCGCAACAAGTACGCGGCCTTTGAGAGCGATCTGAAAGGTCCGGCATCGGAGGTCTATCTGCACGAAATGCCCGGCGGGCAGTTCACCAATCTCAAGGAGCAAGCGCGCTCTCTCGGACTTGAGACGCGCTGGCACGAAGTGGCGCAAGCCTATTCGGACGCCAATCAAATGTTTGGAGACATCGTCAAGGTTACTCCATCGTCCAAGGTTGTCGGGGATATGGCGCTGATGATGGTAAGCCAGGAACTGACGGTGGAAGACGTCGTCGATCCCGAAAAGGACGTTTCCTTCCCGGATTCGGTTGTATCGATGCTCAAGGGCGATCTTGGTCAACCGCCGGTCGGCTGGCCAGAGGCGCTGCAGAAGAAGGCGCTGAAGGGGCAGAAGCCCTATACTGTCCGTCCAGGGTCGTTGCTGGTGGATGCCGATCTCGACGCGGAGCGCCGGACGATAGAGGTGAAACTCGGGCGCAAGGTCGACGATTTCGAATTCGCCTCCTACCTCATGTATCCGAAGGTCTTCACTGACTATGCGCTCGCTGCCGATACTTATGGGCCGGTTTCGACCCTGCCCACCCCCTATTACTTCTACGGCATCCCGGTCGAGGAGGAGTTGTTCGTTGACCTCGAAAAGGGAAAGACCCTTGTTGTCGTGAATCAGGCCATCGGCGCCACTGATGAAAAGGGCATGGTCACCGTTTTCTTCGAACTCAACGGACAGCCTCGTCGCATCAAGGTGCCCGATAGGGCTCACGGTGCTTCCGGCGCTGCCGCGCGACGAAAGGCGGAGAATGGCAACCCTGCCCAAGTTGGAGCGCCTATGCCGGGCGTCATCTCCACCGTCGCGGTTGCTCCCGGGCAGGAGATCAAGGCAGGCGATGTTCTGCTCTCGATAGAAGCGATGAAGATGGAGACCGCACTCCATGCCGACAGAGGCGGCAGGGTGGCCGAAGTCTTGGTCAAGATCGGAGACCAGATCGACGCAAAGGATTTGCTTGTGGTCCTCGAGGGTTAAACCTCGACCTTAGATAAGCGACTGTTGCCAGGCGTCTGGCAACAGTCTTTCATGAAAGGCGAATACCCGTCTCTTCCAGAACGGGCCTCATGCCTCGTCGAGCAGGTACCCGCTCGCGGGGTCGGCGATCAGATCGCCATTCACCCGGACGGTGTAACCTTGAACTTGAGGCGACTTCTCGACCACGACGTCGATCGTTTTGCCCCCCAGTTGAAGACGAACACTGAAGCCTGACCAATCAGGCGGCGGAACAGGGTTCACGTAGAGCTTGTTGCCACGCTTCTGAATTCCGAGGATCTCGCCCACCGCGAATTGGTAAAGCCATCCGGCCGAACCTGTATACCAGGTCCATCCGCCTCGCCCGGGATAGGCCGACGAGCTGTAAACATCGGCGGCAACGACGTAGGGTTCGACGCGATATCGCTCTGCCGTTTTCTCATCGAGAGCGTGATTGATCGGGTTGATTAGAGAAAAGCAGCGCCAGGCCTTTTCCGCGTCACCGATGCGAGCCAATGCTATGCCGAGCCAGATGGCGGCATGTGTGTATTGCCCCCCGTTTTCCCGCACTCCGGGGGGGTAAGCGCGGATGTAGCCCGGATCGGGATTGCCCTCGGAGAATGCCGGGGTGAACAAGCGGATGACGCCGTTTTCTTCATCAACCAGCTGATCGTAAGCCGCAAGGACGCCGCCGCGGGCTTTCTGATTCTTCGGGTCCCCCGCCAGAATGCTCCAGGATTGAGGCAAGGAGTCGATCCGGCATTCCTCTGATTGGGCGGAACCCAACGGTGTGCCGTCATCGAAGTAGCCGCGCCTGTAGTAGTTGCCGTCCCAGCCCGCTGTTTCAAGCGCTGCCTGCAATTCCTCACGATGCACGGTCCACCGGATCACGCGGGCCTTGTCTCCACGCTCCTCCGCGAAACGCAGAAAAGACTCCAGCGCTCCCGATAGGAACCAACCGAGCCAGACGCTTTCGCCGCCTCCGTCGACGCCAACGCGATTCATGCCATCGTTCCAGTCGCCGCCAAGAATCAGCGGCAGTCCCTGTGATCCGGTTCTCGAAACTGCAAGATCAAGGGCGCGGGCAGCGTGCTCGTAGAGGCTCGCGGTCTGCGAGGACTGCTGCGGTTCGAAAAAGGAATCGTGCTGATCTTCCCCGAGCGGCGGCCCATCCAAAAATGCGACTGTCTCGTCCAGAAGAGTTTTTTCTCCGGTCGATTCGACATAACGGCTGATCGCGTAAGCGAGCCAGACTACGTCGTCGGAAATCGTGGAGCGGATGCCAGCTCCGCTCTTGGGGAGCCACCAGTGCTGTACATCCCCTTCTTCGAACTGCCTTCCCGCCGCCGTCAGTATTTGGCGGCGGGCGAGCTCCGGTTTCTGGATGAGAAAGGCGAGCGCGTCCTGCAATTGGTCCCGGAAACCGAAGGCGCCACTGGCCTGGTAAAACCCGGCGCGCGCGCGCAGGCGGCAGGAGAGCGTCTGATAGGGAAGCCAGGAATTGACGAGATGGTTCAAACCCTGATCAGGCGTCTGCACTTCAATTCGATCGACGAAATTCCGCCATGACGCAATAGACGTTTTCAGATGCTTTGTGAAATGGGTGTCTCTGACTTCAGCCACAAGCGCCAGAGCTTCTTCGCGGGTGTCGGCATCGCCGAGAAGGAAAGTGACCTCGCCCTCTCCATCCGGCAAAATCTCGATATCTACGGCGATCGTCGCGCAGGGGTCACCCTCAGTGTCGGTGGTATTCGACAGCGAGCTTCTGGTGGCGACCGCCAAAGGCAGCCTTGCTGTTCCGTTGCGACCCAAAAACTCGCGTCGGCTTGCGGATACGCACGCCGGCAGCGCGCTGGAGGTGAAGAAGGCGGTCCGACCGGAGTAATCCAGGCTATATGGGTTCGTCGCCGTGAGAACACCGCTGTCTTCGTCGAACGAGACCTGCACAAAGGGAGCGGTCTTTCCGGCATTGCTGCCGAGTACCCATTGACAATGGGCAAAAAACCGCAGGGTACGCGCCTTGGGGGGCTGTTTTGATGTGGTTCGGCGTACCCCCAAAGAGGGGGCGCCACCGTCAGCGTGGGCGCCCCACCGGGAGGGAGTGTGGCTTACTTGAGCCAGGTCGCCCGCCTGACCAGCGGCAGCTTCGCCCAGTAGTTGCCGAGGCCGAAGGTGTTGCCGGCGCCGGTGAGGGCCAACCCGGCCAGCACCGCTGCCTGGATCAGGTGATCGTCCATGAACGGGTTGGTCGTTGGGGGAAGCACCGCCGACCACATCATCACGTACAGCAGGCCTCCCGTGACCGCTGCGATGCGCATACCGATGCCGAGCAGGAGAGCGGTGCCGATACCGGCGAGCCCGATCATGAACAACCAGTCGGCCCAGGCTGCCCCGGCGATGCCGTGGTAAAAGTCCTGCAACGGCCCGGTGGCAGAGTTGGTGAGGAAGCCCTTGGTAGGCGAGCCGCCGTTGATCCATGCCCGCTCGGCCGGGGTGCTGAACCCGAAGCCGAAGGTCTTGTCGAGGAACGCCCACAGGAAGGTCCAGCCGAGGGCGATCCGGACGCCGGCCCAGACGTACCGGGCAACCTTGTGCGCGGTGGTCTCGGTGGTGACCGCCGGAGCGGTAGCGACGGTAGTGTGCCGCTCGGCCATCGTGGTCATGGTGTCTCACGCCCTTTCTTCGTGGTCCTCGCCCGTTCGGCGGGCCCAACACCATTCCACGCCACCGCGGCGTTAGCCGGCAGGGTCGGCAGTCCTTGACCGACCGGGACCAAAGGCCCTGTTCCATGGGGTCGGCGGTGTCCGGACACTCTCCACGGTCACGGGCACCGGCAGGTAGTAGTCGTAGAGCCGTTGTCGTGCTGCGTGCTGCTCAGACTCCGGTTCCCACGACCGCACCAGCTCCGCGGCGTAGGCGCGTAGCAAGTCGTGGAGGGTGTACCGGCTCGGGACGTGTTCGGTCAGCAAATGGCGCCGGGTCAGTTCCCGTAGCAGTGGGATCACGGCCGACGGTGGCGTCCCGAGGAGGGCGGCGGCGGCGTCACGAGTCAAGTCAGGGCCCGGATGCAGCCCCAGCAGGCGGAACAGTCGCGCCGCTGGTGGGCTCAGCGTCCGGTGTGACCACGAGAAGACGCGTCTCACATCGCCGTCGGCCAACGCGTCGAGCGTGGCGGTGAAGGGTGTCAGCTCGGCGGCGAACGCGCTCAGGGGGAACGTGGGCTTGGTGGCTGCCCGTGCCGCTACGATCGACAACGCCAGTGGAAGGCCACCAGTAGCGCGAATGATGCTGGTAGCCGCGGCAGGTTCCGCGGCGAGTCTTTCCTCGCCGATGCGACGACGTAGCAGGCTCATCGACTCTTCGCTGGTGAGTACGCCAAGCGTGATGGGCTTCGCCCCTTCCGCCGCCACGAGCCCGTTGAGTTGGTCGCGGCTGGTCACCACCACCACGCAACGCCCCGCGCCGGGCAGGAGCGGCCTCACCTGCTCACAGTCCCGAGCATTGTCGAGGACGATCAGCATCTGGCGGGAAGCGAGTAGGCTGCGGTAGAGCCCGATCCGGGCATCGAGCTCGGTTGGAATTCGCCGGGCTGCTACACCGAGCGCTTCTAGGAAACCGCGTAGAGCATCGGCCGGTGGCACGGCATCGACGTCATCATATCCGCGCAAATCGGTATAAAGCTGGCCGTCGGGGAACCGGCCTGCTACCCGATGGGCCCACCACAGCGCCAGTGTGGTCTTCCCGATACCGGCCATACCGCTGACTGCGGTGATGATGACGGTGGTGGGTTGTCCTCCCAGCTCGTCGAGGCACGCGTCCAGGCGCGCCAGTTCCTCGTCACGGCCGACGAAGTCTGGAGCGACCAGCGGCAGCTGTTCAGGGCGGACAGCCGGTGTGGCCAACCGTGCTTCCACGACGAGTCGGGACTCTCGGTCGGTTCCGACCGGCCGGTGATGCAGGATGTCGTCGTGGAGCCGGATCAACTCCGGGCCAGGGTCCAGGCCGAGGTGCTCGGCCAGCAGCTGCCGGGCGTGCCGGAAGGCTGCCAGCGCACCCGCCACGTCGCCGCTGCGGTAGAGACCGACCATGAGGTGCCGCCAGGCTCGTTGCCGCAGTGGGTGCTGTTCGAGCAGGGCCCGCAGCCGGTGGATCACCTCATGTGGCGCGCCGGCGGCCAGCTTGGCCTCGGCGTAGTCCTCCTCGACCAGCAGCCGCAGCTCCTCCAACGGCGCCACCCGACTCTTCAACAGCGGTGGCAACGGCAGGTCGGCCAGCAGGTTGCCGCGCCAGATGTCGAGTGCGGTGGCCAACTCCTCTTCCGCCCTGGCCAGATCCCCACCGACTAGCGCCGTCCGGCCACGCTTCGCGGTGGCCTCAAACTCGTCGACGTCTCGTTCGCCGGGGTGCACTCGTAACAAGTAACCGCCGGAGGCGATTGGTAGTCGTTGGTACGGTTTGGTATCGAATGTCCGTCGTAGCCCTCGTACGTAACTGCGTAGGTTCGCGGCTGCCGACGCCGGGGGATGCTCCCACAAGAGGGCCACCAATTCGTCGGTGTGCACCAACTCGTTGGGTCGCAACAGCAGGCTGGCCAGCAGTAGTCGCTGCTTGATGGAGCCGAGCTCCACCGGCTTGCCGTCCACTGAAACCTGTAACGGTCCGAGAACGTCGAACCGGTAACGCATCGTTCCCCCATAGGCGACGGTAGCTGCCTGTACCGCAGTTGTACGTCAGTTGTACACGGCCGGTGTGTGACCACTGTAGCCTCACCAAACATGAGTAAGTGCTTGTCACACGGCGATGCGCTCGCCGGTGACGCCCACCCGACGCTGGCTAGCGACTCAACCGTGTAAGGATGTCCATGCCTGTCACATCCACGCCGTCCAGCACGTCTGTCCAGTGGATCGAGGGCATTGAGCACATCAAGATCGGCATGCTGAGTGGCACAACTACTCTCCGCGGACCGCTGGCCTCGTCCCTGGCTACGCCGCCCAGTTGGCGGAGATCCTCGACGAACTGCCACCGATCATGGTGCAACGCATCATCGATGCGCGTAGTCGACGGGGTACATCGGCTGGAGGCGGCAAGGTTGCGCGGAGACCAGACGGTGCCCGTCGTCTACTTCGACGGCGGTGACGAGGAAGCCTTCGTGACCGCTGTCCGGCTCAACCTCCAGAGTGGCATGCCATTGACGGCACGGGACCGTCAGGCTGCGGTCCGGCGCATCCTCCACTCACATCCGCACTGGTCGGACCGGTGGATCGCGGCCGTGTGTGGGGTCGCCGCGCGGACGGTGGCGACACTGCGCCGTCAGGCACCCGACGAACGAGCGAGGCTGGCCATGCGGCTGGGGCGGGACGGACGGATCCGCCCGACCTCGGCAGCCGCCGGGTGCCGCCGCGCCGAGGAGCTCATGCGCCGACACCCTGGCGCGAGCCTGCGTGAAGTGGCCCGGCAAGCAGGCATCTCCGTGGGCACCGCCATGGATGTACGTCGAAAGCTCGCCGGGCAGCGTGCCGTAGCGGCGACGCAACGCCCGCCACGGATCCAGTCGGCCCCACCAGCCCAGCCTGAGCCTCGCCAGCCCTCGCCATCGGGCGCTGCTCTGGCACCGCGCATCCGAGCCGGGCTGGAGCGGCTCGCCGCTGACCCCTCGCTGCGCTACACCGAACGGGGACGGGCATTGCTGCGTTCCGTGTCGATCACCCTCACGTTCATCAGTCAGTCCCAGGAGGTGGTCGACCAGGTGCCGGGACACTGCCGGGAACTGGTCCGGGACGTGGCCGAGGCGTGCGCTCGAAGCTGGCACGACTTCAGCGCCCAGCTCGCCGACGCCAACTCGACCGACCACGCCGCCTGACGCCCGCCCGACGTCTGGGAGGAGCCCGCCATGGCACAGCTGGCCGCACGCTACCAGGCGAATTGGCGCACCTTCCTGCGGTGGGCCCGCCCTTACCGAGGCCACCTCACCGGAGCGCTCGCCCTTGCCCTGCTTGCCGCAGCCGGCGGGCTGAGCCTACCCCTGGTCGCTCGACTGCTGATCTTCCGTATCACCGACGGCGGCGAGGTCCGTACACCGATCGTCCTCATCATCGTCCTGATCGCCGGTAGTGCGGCGGTCGGCGTGCTGAGCTGGTACGTGCTCCACCGCACCGCCACCACCATCATGCGGGACGCACGAGCGGCGCTGGCGTCGCACCTGCAGCGCGTGACCATGCCAGCGGTCGACCGCAGCCAACCAGGGGAGTTGCCGACCCAGCTCAACCGGGACACGACCGTCATGCGTGGGCTGGTCGGCCATACCCTGGTCGGAATCGGCGTCAACGTACCGATCACCATCACCGCCGTCGTGATCATGGCGTACCTCGACGCCAGCCTGCTCTCCATCACGCTGGCCGTGGCCATGGTCGCGGCGGGGATCCTTCGGATCCTCGCGCCACGCATCCGCAAATCGAGCCTGGCGGCCCACGACGCGGTGGGCACAGGGGTGACCGGCGCCGACGCCGCCCGACGTGTGCGTACACAGGTCTGGTCGCCGCTGGCTGAGAGCCTCACCGGCGTCGCCTACCAGGTGCCCCCCATCGTGGTGCTGACGGTCGGAGGCGCCCGGGTAGCGACCAGTGACATCGAGCTGGGCACCTTGGTGGCGTTCCTGCTCTACACCGTCTATCTCATCGGGCCACTACAGAGTGTCGTAGCCGCGGTCGCCGCCTACCGGGTGGGCGTCGCGGGCCTGACCAGGATCGAGAAAGTACTCGCGTACCCGGTCGAGGCTGACCGGGGGCCGGCTCGACCGGGCACCGACCGGTCGCCCGTAGCGTTAGAGTTCCGGTCAGTCCACTTCCGGTACGACGACGGCGAGGACGTGTTGCGCGGGCTGTCGTTCACCGCCCAGGCCGGACGGACGACCGCGCTAGTCGGGCTCCCAGAGTCGGGCACATCCACTGTGTTCCACCTGGTAGAACGGTTCTGCGACCATGAATCCGGAGCCATTGTGGTCGGCGGTCGCGACGTGCGCGACTGGCCGTTACCGGACCTGCGCCAGGCGATCGGCTACGTCAAACAGGACGCGCCGGTGCTGGCCGGGACACTGCGGGACAACCTCCGGCTCGGTGCACCGCAGGTCACCGACGACGAGATCAACCAGGTTCTCACCCGCGTGCGTCTGCGCGAGGTCGTCGACCGGCTCCCGCAGGGCCTCGATACCGTCGTCGGTTCCCGTGCCACCGCCCTCTCGAGTGGAGAAAGGCAGCGGATCGCCATCGCCCGTGCCCTGCTGCGCCGTCCTCGACTGCTGCTGCTCGACGAGGCCACCGCACAGCTCGACGCGGTCGACGAGGCCGCCTTCCGCGACACCATCGCCGAGATCACCGGCACGACCACCGTCGTCGTCGCGGCCCGCCGACGCTCCACAGTCGTGCGAGCAGACCACGTCGTCGTACTCGACAAGGGCACGGCCCGCGCTGCCGGCAGCCATGCCGAGCTGGCTGACCACGACGAGCTCTACGCGCAGCTGTGGTCCGAACAAGACTGTCACGCGGCTCCAGCATTGGCAGGAGGGGGTGCAGAGTGACCGATACGACGTCAGCGCCGTTGTGCTGGGGCCAGCGATGGGCGTGGCATGAGCAGCAGCTCCCGTTCGGCCAGCGCTCGCCGAGCATCCATCTCACCCAAACGATGCTGCTGCCCGACGACGTGGGGGCCGGCGCCATTCGGGACGCCCTCAACCGGGTGATCACCCGCCACACCTCTCTACGCAGCACCTTCGCCGTCGGCGCCGACGGGACACCGCAGCAGCACGTCTGGCCAGTCGAGGAGCACCGGTACGACTTCGGCGAGCAGAGGCCAGGGGAGGAGGAGTCAGGCAAGGCATGGCTGGACAGTGACATCGACATCAGCCATCGGTGGCCGCTCCGGGTAGGGGTGGCGCGTACCCCCACCGGGGCCACGGCCGTGGCATTGGTCATCCACCACATCGCCGTCGACCGGTACGCCCTGGAGCGCGTGAGCCACGAAGTGCGTGAGACGGCCATTGCGTTGGCCCGGGGTGTCGAGCCGTCGGCGCTGCCGACCGGCCGGCAGCCGTTCGAGATCGCCGCGTTTGAGCAGTCACCGGCTGGCCGGGGGGTCAACGAGCGCGCCATCGCCTACTGGCTGCGGCACGACGCCGAACTCGACGCGGTGCTGTCCACCCTGCGGCGTCGTTTCGACCAGCCCAGCGGCTCCATGTACGTGGCGCGGGCGGTCTCCCGCGCGGCGGTGGAACGGCTGCCCGCGCTGGCGGCCGTGGCTGGGGGAAGCGAGGCTGCGGTGGTGACCGCCGCCGTGGCCTGTGTGCTCGCCGAACACCTCGACCGTCGGTCCATCCCAATCTCCATGATGGTGCCCAACCGTCACCGTCCCGGATACGGTGACAGCATCGCATCCCTGGCGCAGGGTGGGCTGGCCAGCGTCGACGTGTCTGACCCGCGCGACTTCGTGGCGGTGGTTCGGCGGTCCTGGTCGGCGACGTTGAGCGCGATGCGCCACGGCTACTACGACGGTGACGAGCTGTCGGAGCGGATGACAGCGTTCGAGAGCGGAGGACGGCACACCACCGTGGCGCCGCCGAGCATCAACGTGATGCACGCCGACGGCACCGTCGGCACCCCCGATCTGGAGTGGTACTCCGGTGACCGGCCTTACGAGACCCGGGTGGAGCTGGTGGGACGACCGTGCCTGGGGCTGAACTTCCATGCCGTACGCGCCAGCTCACATCTGCTAGTCGAGCTGCGGGTCGGCACCCACCTCGTCTCCGAGCAGGAGAGCCGCACGCTAGTGTCTGAGGCGATGAGGCTGATCCTCGGACAGCGCTGATGCGAGGAAGTTGGGCGTGCGATGCGGCGGGAGCCGGCCGGACTCACGTGCGGAGGCGTCGCCACCGCCACCGGGGGTCGAACGCGGGCCACGGTGTCGCCGCAGCCCGCGCCCAGACCCTTCGTGCCACCGTCAGCGGGCTACCCACCACGTGTCACAACAGCAACCCACGGTGCAGGTCGTGGGCAGCGGAAGCGAGTGCCGGTGGCACACCCTGCCTCCTCCTTCGCGCGACCGATGCTGTCTTCGATACCTGCGAATGTCAACCCATTATTCGAGTGGCGACCTGCGTAAGCGGCTGAAAGTCCGGGCATCAGTTGAACACCGACGGCCGGTGGGCATGGAGGGCGACGCGCGAGTGCGGTGGGCAGCGGCGGGCTCGACGCCCACCCGTTCCTGGCGTTGGCCGTGGGCAACCCGCCGCCAGGGGAGCCGCCAACGCACTATCCGGCCGGGTGTAGCCGTTGGGCCAAGGTGCTTGTGGGATACGCCTAGACCCGAGTCACCTGGGCCAGCAAGTGTTGACACCCGCTGGCAAGACCGTGCGGAGCCCGCGTCACGAATCTCCATCTCGACGATGGTGAGTCTTGCGACCACCTTGTCGCACTCTTTGATCCGTGTTACCGGCTCCCACGTCTGCCAACGGGTGCCCTACTTCGAGTATTCATGTAGTGACCCAGCGTGGTCAAGGTGAGGTTAGCGCACGACCGCCACTGGTCGGTGCGCGTGCCGCACAACCTGATGGCTGACTGACCCCAACAGGAGCCGGGTGAATCCGCCGAGGCCGCGAGACCCCACGACGAGAAGCGCCGAGTCGCGTGCCGCCTCGAGGATGCAGCCAGCCGCGGACCCGGCCTCGGCCTTGAGCTCGGTCGACACCCGCGGGTACCGCTCCAACCACGGTGACAACCACTCGTGCAGCTGCTCGGTAGCCGCCTCCTGCGCCGCTGCGCCACCGGTGATGTCGGTGGTGTAGGGGATGGGCATGGGCTGACGCGCATGGACGGCCCGCAGCGGCGCGCCGTGCAGATCGGCCTCCCGGAACGCGAACTCGACGGCAGGCTGGTTGGGGCGCGACCCGTCGACGCCGACCGTCACCGCGGCGGCGGTCTCTGGCAGCTCACCGGTGCGGACGACGACTGCTGGACCGCTGGCGTGGCCGGCGACCGCCAAGGCGACCGATCCCAGTCCTAACCCGGGAAAACCGCCCTTGCCGCGGTGCCCGACCACCAGCATCGCAGCTCGGTCGGACAGGCCGGTCAGGACCTTCACCGGGTCACCCACCGCTGTCTGGACCGTCACCGACAGATCGGGTACATCTGCGCGCGCGGTCTCAGCGGCGTGCGACAGGATCGCCTCGGCTTCGCGTTCGAAGACCTGTTTCCAGTCATAAGGAGCGAGAACGGGCTGAGTGGCGAAGGTCGGGGTCGTGTAGCAGTGCACCAAGTGCAGGGGGCAAGTGCGCAGCCGTGCCTCATCGGCGGCCCAGCGTACGGCGGCGAGCGCCGCATCCGACCCGTCGACGCCGACTACGATGGGTAGTCTTCCGTTCACATCTCCATGCTGACTGTTCATCGCGTCCGCCACTAACGCAATCAGTCGATGATCACGGCTGCCTCACCAGCATCGACGGTCACAGGCGGCCCAGCGGACATGATCGTGGGTAGGTGTGTAAACTAGTGCGCTGTGTGCCCCACCGGGTGGTGCGGCTGGCCTAGCCAGTTGCCCTCTCGGTTAAAGTTGTGGTGCATGTCCGGGTGGCGGAATGGCAGACGCGCTAGCTTGAGGTGCTAGTGCCCGTTGAGGGCGTGGGGGTTCAAGTCCCCCTCCGGACACAAGTCAGACGCGCACATGCCATGCTTCGCGGAGCTCGTGTCCAAGCGGGCTTAGGGCCTTGGTCCGGTGCGTGGTGAGAGGTTCGTTGTCGGCTACATGCGTGTCAATCTGGTGGACCGGGTGCGCTTGTAGTCACGAACACGGGTCGACCCCGTCGCGGCGATAGCCCGCAGCTGGCCGAGTTCCTCCTCGGCGCTGGCCCGCGCGCTGGTGTTGGCAGCGCGGTGCCGAGGTGGTAGCGGTACATACCGTCCAGTCAGCCGATGCCATGTCATCGGCGAGTTGGGCGAGCCCGCGGCTCAACAGACTTACCTCCTGGTCGAGATGACGAGGGCGCATCTCGCCGAGTAGGGCGTGGACAACGCCTGCTTCACGCGGCAGCTCGCACAGGATGGTCGTGAGCGGAAGAGCGACCTGCTCAAGGCAGCCCGGTCTCCCGTTGGGGCGCTGCGACTTGAGTTCTCGGTTGGGGCAGATGGTATGCCCGTGCCGGCCTGCACGCCACAGGACTGCCGAGGTGCATTCGATCACGTACACCGGGCCGGCGATCTAATGAGTTGCGGGGGCTCAGGGAGGCGATCAGACTTCACGCCCATGACAAGCAGCGATTTGTGGGACGAGGCCACTGCGGAGGAGTACGACGCCGCTTCGGCGCACATGTTCGCACCCGAAGTGCTCGATCCTGCTGTGGACTTTTTGGCGCGACTGGCCGGCGACGGGCCCGTGTTGGAGTTCGCAGTCGGTACGGGTCGGGTAGCGATCCCACTAGCTGCCCGAGGCATCCCTGTGACCGGGATCGAGTTGTCGCAACCGATGGTCGACCAGCTGCGACGTAAGGTCCCTGAGCAAGCTTTGCCGGTGGTTGTTGGGGACATGGCCACCACGACCGTCCCGGGCAAGTTCTCGCTGGTGTATGTGGTCTGGAACAGCATCGGAAACCTGTGCACCCAGGAGGAACAGGTACAGTGCTTCCGCAACGCTGCCCGCCATTTGTTGCCGGGTGGACGGTTCGTCGTGGAGCTTTGGGTGCCGGGTATCCGTCGGCTTCCGCCAGGGCAGGTAGCGGTGCCGTTCGCAGTGGGTGACGGGTACGTCGGCTTCGACACCTATGACATGGTCACCCAGCAGGGAACGTCGCATCATTACCGGCGAGTGGAGGACGGCAGTGTGAAGTACTTCCGTACCAACTTTCGCTACATCTGGCCGGCCGAATGCGACCTGATGGCACGGTTGGCCGGCTTGGAGCTCGAGCAGCGGGTGGCGGACTGGAGCGGGACGCCGTTCACCTCGGACAGCGAAAGCCATGTGTCCGTCTGGCGCAAGCCAAGCAACGCACCAACCGAACCCTGAACCTTCCGGCCTATTAGAAGCCCACGGGGGTACTCGTAGCTTCACAATTGCCTTCACCGCATCATGGGACGCCTGCGGGAACACCCGGAACGCCTCGCTTGCCAATCCAGTCCTTTATCACCGAGGGCGCATGCTCGAGGTAGCCCGCGCCCGGCTACCTCGAGCAATCTTGACCCTTGGGGTTACCGAAGAGCTACCCATCGCCGATTCGCGCGTCGATCTCGTTGTGAGTACGAACGCGTTTGGACACTGGTCCGACCCTGTGGCCGGGCTACGAGAGGTGCGGCGGGTGTTGCAGCCGGTCGGCTCGCTGCTGCTCGCCGAGCACGCTCCGCCCGGCGCTCTGCTGTCACTCCTGCTTAGGGTCCGGGGACGGCTCCCTAATCTCTACGATGCCAGTGCCATGGAGGAGCTGCTCCGTGAAGGCGCTCTGGTGCCGCAGCGGGTGGAGACGCCTCCCGGGTGCTTCGTCGTCGGTCACGCTGTGCCAGGCGATGACCGCCGTCGTAGTGGGGAGCCACGGTGACCACGCCGGGGCACGTTCTCGTCGTCGGAGCTGGGCCTACCGGGCTGACACTCGCGGCAGAACTGGCTATGGCCGGGGTCACCTGTCGGGTGATCGACAAACGAGCCGAGCCGTCGCCGCATTCACGTGCGCTCGGACTGCTGCCCCGGACCTTGGAGCTCTTGGATCAAGGTCGGCGTCCACTCCCGGTCCACAGTCGCCACCATCACGGGTATCGACCCCTACCTGGCGTTGCTGTACTCCCGGTTGCCGGCTGTGGCCAGGGCGGTCGCCGCGGCACCTGCCATGGTGTGGGCGGCAACCGTCGAGCCGACCCTGATCTGATCATCACTCGTCCCGATCTGCCGTTGATGGAAGGCGCCTCTGCGTGTTTGCGAAACTGCGTTCGCCTAGCATGTCGCGGTGCCCATTCTCGCCGAACGGTGCGGCGTTGATCCCGGAGATCGAGCGTCGGCTGTGTCTGCTCGAACGGTTGGGCCTCGGTCACCTGACATTGAGCCGTACGGCCCCCACGGGCGGCGAGTTGCAGCGGGCACGAACCACCGCGCAGCTATGCACCTCCCTGACCGGCATGATCTTCGTTCTTGACGAGTTGGGTGTGGGTCTGCACCCGGCAGACAAGAAGCAGTTGCGCGACGTTCTTGTCGAGCTGCGGGACGCGGGCAACACCCGTGCTCCTCGTGGAGCACGATCCCGACGTGGTGGCCCAGGCCGACTGGGTGATCGACGTGGGGCCCGCTGCCGGTCGGGCCGGGGGAGAGGTCGTCTTCGCCGGTCGACCCGTCGAGCTCGCGGCCGGTCGGCAAAAGCGACAGCCGGACCATCGGGTTGGACGCACGGTGATCCTGCAGAACGAGTCCCGCCATCAACTACCCGAGGGGAGTGAGGGGAGTGAGCGTGACCGCCGGGCCTAGGTTCTGCGCAGCTCCCTAACGGGTGCCCCGCAACCAGTTCGGTCGGTCACCGGTCAGGTCGGTGAAGTCGTACTCCTCAGCGAGATCCCAGCTGGCGAACAGCTGGCCAGTCTTCTTCATGACATCAGGGTCGGTGGCGAGGGCCGCCACACCCCGGCCGAGATAGCGGGGCGTTTCCGAGTAGACGAACGTCGCGTCGTGACGGGCCCTTTCACGCCAGTCCTCCTCGGTGACCCCGAGGTGCTCGAGGACTGCTTCGGAGCGAAGGAAACCGGGGGTGACGCAGACCACGGCCACGCCGTATGGGCGTAGCTCCACGGCCTGCCCGATGGCCAATCGTTGGACTGCGTACTTGGCGAGGTCGTAGTAGAGATCCTCGCGGTATCCGTCGCCGCCCTCAGCCGCGTCGGTGACCTCGATCAGCAAGCCGCGTCCTTGCTCGACGAGTAGCGGTGCCAGGTGCCAGCTGGTAATCAAGTGGGTGGTTACGCCGAGCTCCAGCGTGCGAAGGCCCGTCTGTAGCGGGCGCTCCCCAATAAGCGTTCCAAAAACGGACGAGTCTGTCAGCTCCCCACACGTTGTTGACGAGGACATCCAACCGACCGTGTTCTTCGCGGATCCGCCTGGCCAGTGAGGCGACCTGGTCGCTGTCGGTGTGGTCGACGCGGACCAGCGTGGTCGAGACCAAGGTCTGCGTGGTTATACGCTTGATGCCATGTCGCATCTGGGTGCGTCACACAGCCTCCAGTGGGTCGTAATCCGCTGGGTACAAGCGCGTAGGGCGGTATGACGGCCGCAGCCAAGCGCCCTCGACCGGCGGTGATGGCCGATGTCGCTCGCCTGGCCGGTGTGTCGCATCAGACCGTCTCTCGGGTACTCAACGGAAGCCCGCGGGTGCGTCCAGATACCCGCGAACGCGTCCTACGGGCGGTCACGCAGTTGGGCTACCGTCGCAACGCGATGGCGCGCGGGCTCGTCAGTCGGCGCTCGCGGGTGCTGGGAGTGGTCAGCTTCGACACGATCCTGTTTGGGCCGGCGTCGACGCTGCTGGGCATTGAGCGAGCCGCCCGGTCTGCTGACTACGGCGTCAGCATCGTGACCTTGGAACGGGTCGACCGCGCGGGTGTCTTGCACGCGACTAACGTCCTGGCCGACCAAGGAGTCGACGGCGTGATCATCATCGCTCCACAGGCGTCCGCGGCGGCTGCCCTTCACCACCTTCCGTGCGGACTGCCAGCCGTGGCGGTGCAGGCCGGCCAGGACAGCGCACTGCCTTCGGTAGCGGTGGACCAGGTCGCCGGCGCCCGGCTGGCTGTCCGCCACCTGCTCGACCTAGGCCACGAGACGGTCTGGCACATCGCCGGCCCCAACGATTGGCTGGAAGCCCGAGACCGGGTCGAGGGGTGGCGTCAAACACTGGAGGAGGCTGGCGCGCCGGTGCCGCCGGTGATGGTGGGGGACTGGAGCGCGCGGTCCGGTTACCTCGCGGGTCTGACACTGTCCGAGATCACCGGGGTGACGGCGGTCTTCGCAGCCAACGACCAGATGGCGCTGGGCCTTCTGCGCGCGCTCCACGAACGGGGTGTGCGGGTGCCGGAGGACATCAGCGTGGTCGGGTTCGACGACATCCCAGAGGCGGAGTATCTGCTGCCACCGCTGACGACCATCCGCCAGGACTTCGACGAAGTGGGGCGCCGGAGCATGGCCCTGTTGCTCGGCCTGCTAGAGACCGATATCGGAGCCGACGCGACCTTGGCGCCGCAGACTGTTTCGCCCAGCCTTGTGCTGCGGCACAGCACAGCCCCACCCGCGTCCACCACGGTGAGCTGACGCGTGGACATCGACTGACTCCGTCGAGATCTTGACGGATGCCTATGTTATCGCTCACAGTCTATAGCTATGGGCGACAATCTGGCTCACCGGGCGAGCCTTTGAACTCGGTACTTATCAGGTGTACGCCATGCGGTCGTCATGTTAGCGCTGACATGGCTCCGCATGCCTGTCGTGGGCGGTAGCGCCCGCCGTCGGCGGCAGGGCAACAGGAGAACGACGATGGCTTCCGTAGGAGGAGCCGCACCAGTATCGGTGCGGCATCGTAGGTGGCTGCGACGGCTCGTCGCCGCTGGCGTGGCCGCGGTGATGGTCGGTAGTGCTGGTGTGGTGGCTACGGCGACGCCAGCGGCGGCTGCCACGGTGGACACGAGCGCGTGGTACGTGCTCATCAACCGCAACAGTGGCAAAGCGTTGGATGTGTACAACCTCGCCACCCACGACGGCGCACGGATAACCCAATGGACCCGCAACGACGGCTATCAGCAGCAGTGGCAGTTCGTCGACTCAGGCGGTGGCTACTACCGGTTGAAGTCTCGCCTGTCCGGCAAGGTGCTGGACGTCTACAACTGGTCGACTGCCAATGGCGCCAGCATCGTGCAGTGGACCGACTACAACCAGAGCAACCAGCAGTTCAGGCTGGTCGACTCTGATGGTGGTCACATTCGGTTGATCAACCGTCACAGCAACAAGGTGTTGGAGGTCCAGGGCCTCTCCACCGCCGACGGTGGCAACATCGTTCAGTACGACGACTGGAACGGCCCCAACCAGCAGTGGCAGCTCGTGCGGGTGGATGGTGGGGGTAGCCCACCGCCACCACCGCCTACCAGCCCGCCTCCGGGTGGCACGTGCTCGCTTCCGTCCACCTACCGTTGGACGTCGACCGGTCCGCTGGCTGAGCCGCGTCCGGGGTGGGTCTCGCTCAAGGACTTCACCCACGCGCCATACAACGGCCAGCACCTGGTCTACGCGACGACCCACGACACCGGGACTACATGGGGATCGATGAACTTCGGCCTGTTCTCGGACTGGTCTCAGATGGCCACGGCCAGCCAGAATCCGATGCCATTCGCCGCGGTGGCCCCGACACTGTTCTACTTCGCCCCCAAGGACATTTGGGTGCTTGCCTACCAGTGGGGAGGTCCCGCCTTCTCGTACCGGACCTCCAAGGACCCCACCAACGTCCACAGCTGGTCGGCGCACCAGACCCTCTTCACCGGGAGCATCTCCAACTCCAGCACCGGTCCCATCGATCAGGCGCTCATCGGCGACGACACACACATGTACTTGTTCTTCGCCGGTGACAACGGCCGCATCTACCGCGCCCGGATGCCGATCGAGAACTTCCCGGGCAACTTCGGCTCCCACTACGAGACGATCATGACCGACACGACGAACAACCTGTTCGAAGGCGTGCAGGTCTACAAACTCCAAGGCCAGAACCGGTACCTCATGCTCGTGGAGGCGATCGGCTCACAGGGCCGCTACTTCCGCTCATTCACCGCCACCAGCTTGGATGGCACGTGGACCCCACAGGCCGCCACCGAAAGCAACCCCTTCGCCGGTAAGGCGAACAGTGGCGCTACGTGGACCAACGACATCAGCCACGGCGAGCTGATCCGCGTCAGCCCAGACCAGACGATGACCGTCGACCCGTGCAACCTGCAACTGCTCTACCAAGGACGGTCACCCCAATCCGGCGGTGACTACGGTCTCCTGCCGTACCGGCCAGGTCTGCTGACGCTGCAACGTTAGGGAGTAATCAACACCTTCACCGCGCCCGAGGCGGAGGTGGCGAGCACCTCCAAGGCGTTCGTCACCTCCGCCAGCGGGTATCGGTGAGTGATCAGCGGGGTGGGGTCGAACTCGTCGTTGCGGTAGAGCGAGACCATCCACCGCCAGGCAGCAGGAGAGGCGGCGAACGCTCCTTGCCCGCGCAGTTGACCCAGGCTCACCAGGTCGGGGTCGATCGCTCCGCGCCCACTGCCGGAGATGCCCAGTAGGAGGACGCTGCCACCGCGGCGGGCCAGGTGAAGTGCACAAACTGCCCCCGATGGGGAGTTGGTCGCCTCGATCACCAGGTCGAATCCGCCAGCCAGGTCGTCGGGCGCCGACTCGGTGACGACCACCGTGCCAGTGGCGCCGCAGACGTCGCCTAGGCGCAACCGGTCCGGCCGGCGGCCGACGAGGAGCAGTTCCCCAGGCGAGGTGAGGCGGACCAGTAGGACTGCCAGCAGACCCACGGAACCATCCCCGACCACTGCCACCCGCGACCCGGGTCGCGGTAGTCCCAGTTCCAGCAATCCACTGGCCACGCACCCGGCCGGCTCCAGCAACGCGGCAGCCTCGATGGGGCGCTCCGCCGGTAGCGGATGGACCAGAGCAGCGGGGACCACCAACCGCTCGGCGAGAGCGCCAGGGTGGGTGAACCCCGTCTCTGCGTACGGCCCGGCGCACAGGTTGGGCCGGCCTTCCCGGCAGCTGGCGCAGCTGCCACAGCCGCGAACACCTTCGGCCCCCACCGGGGTGCCAAGATCCAGGCCCGATACCTTCGGTCCGCACGCGACCACGTGGCCCGACCATTCGTGGCCTGGGACCACCGGGTAACGCACGTAGTCAGCGGGCCGACGGCCGTCCAGCAGTTCCATGTCGGATCCGCAGATTCCCACTGCTGCTGGCGCCACCAGCACCTCGCCCGGTCCCGGGCGAGGTGTCGGTAGGTCGACGAACCCGTAGTGCCCGGGAGCGTGGACGACGAACGCTTGCATCTCGGGTTGCACCTCCGTCTGTTCGCGCGTGGTTCGACTCTATTCGCTATCGGGGACAACGCTCACATCGACTACCAAACCTGCCGGGCCGATCCGGCACCGCAGTGAGGGTGTGAGTGGCGCACTCGTCGTCGACTGGAAAAACCAGCCAGGACTGTACATTCATCGTTACACTTCAAAATTTAAAGACGACTAATTGAAACGTCGACATGTTACATTCCCAGATATTGAAACTAGCTAGTGCATAAGTTGATTGCGGGCGCTACGGTGTGGTGGGAGCGCTTCCAAGCTTGATGAGACGCGCGGGTATAGGACTCGCGGAAGGACGATGGGCCTGGGGACACGCGGTTGGATCCGGTCGCCACAGCCTCGCTGCTCGACGCGGGTGTGGCCATGCGGTTGTTTCATAAGGACGACAACCGCTACGGCAACTCCACAGCCGCCAGTGACCTCCTTATCGGCGGCTCCGATGATTCTCTTGTCGAGTGGGTGCGGATGATGAAGGTCTGGAGTCGGGCCTTCTTCGACCTTCCGGATGTCGTGCGTACCGGCAAACCCGCCGGGGGTGTCGACCTGCGTTTCTCGAGCGGAGCTGACGATATTGCCGATCAAGGGCTCGGGCTGTTTCGGCACGCCACCCGCCTCGCCGACGAACTGGCGGCTGGTGTGACATCCCTGCCAGACGGTGTGATGGTTGACATCGGCGGTGGGTTCGGAGCGGATTCGCTGGCGCTGTTCCGCCGTTTCCCTGGGCTTCGCGTCCACATCTGGGAGCTAAGTGACGTTGTGCCGCAGGCGCAACAGGTTGTCGCTGAGCGGGGGATGGCCGACCGCATTAGCGTGGCCGCACGTGACTACACCACTGAAGAGTTCGCATCTGGTCTCGCCGCGATATTGATGTCCAACGCTCGGACGCTCATGCGGCCAGATCCCCTTCTCCTCGTTTTCGACGAGTCCGCCGGTGCCGCTGCCGAGCACGCCATCTTCGATCGTTACCGTGCCTCCGCGGACCAAGCTGGTCGTGCGAGTGGAGCAGTGACGCTCTTCGTCTCCCACCGCTTTTCCGCCGTCAGATTGGCAGACCGGATCGTTGTGCTGCGGGAAGGCCGCGTGGTGGAGTGCGGAAGCCACGACGAGTTGATGAAAAACGACGGACTCTACGCCGAGTTGTTCGCCATGCAAACACAGGTCTCGACCTGACCCAGTGACAGGGGGAGCCAATTGACAGTGACACAGGTGATCAATGTTCGCTTCGAAGGAGTGCGCGGCGGTGAAGCGGCTCTGAGCTGGGGGCAGCAATCGATCTGGCGGTCGATCCGTTGGTTGGACGATGACGACCCGTACTTCAACGTTCCGATGACGGTGCCGGTCGACGCCGAGCTGTCGCTGGAGGAGGTCGCTCACGCCCTCAAGGCCCTGTTCGAGCGGCACGAGTCACTTCGTACGACTTGTGTGGAGACCGCAGACGGACCGGTCCAGCGGGTCGCTGCGACGGGCGAGCTCACCGTCGATGTCCACGACGCCAAGGATGAAGATCCCGCGCAGTACGCCAACCGCCTGGCAGCTGATCTGGCATCTACTGCGTTCCGGTATGCCGAGGAGCTTCCCGTCCGCTGTGGGATCGTCTGCTCCGAAGGAGTGCCCCGCTGGCTGGCGTTGGCCATGTCCCATCTCTCCATAGATGCGTGGTCGCTGCGGGTGTTGCGCGAGGAGTGGACCACGCTGCTACGGGGGGAGCGACTGCCGGACGCCTCGCCGCAGCCTCTCGACCGTGCTCGGTTCGAGCAGGAGGGCCTCGGCCGTCGCCGCGGCGAGGAGTCGCTCGCCTATTGGCAGGAGAAGCTGCGCGCCATTCCTCGTTCGATGTTCGACTTTCCTACGGTCGAACCGGAGGAACCCCGCTACATCCGGTTAGGGATAGAGTCGCCTTCGTTAGCGGTAGCGGCGGACCGGGTCGCGGCGGCGTGTGGTGTGACGACGGCGACCGTATTGACCGTGGCGGTCGCTGCCGTGCTGTCGTCCTACACCGGCCACCCAGAGTGCGTCATGCAACTCATCGTGCCGAACCGGCACGATGCCCGGTACCGGGGAATGGTCGGTCCGACAGCCCAGGACGGTCTGCTGGAGCTCGCGTTCGACGATGGCGCTTCCTTCACAGAGACGGTGAAGCAGGGCCACATGCGGGCGATGGCGACGTACCGGTATGGGCACTACGACCCGATGCGCTTGGTCGATCTTCGTCGACGACTCGGTGACGAGCGTGGAGTGTGCTTCGACCTGTCCGCCTACTTCAACGACATCCGGCCGTCTGGAAATTGGCCGGAACTGCCGGCAACGAGCAGCGTCTCCGAGATCGAAGTACTCACCAAGAAGACGACGACCACCTTCGTTGGTGCCTGGCCCAGCGTCGACGCCAAGGCCTTTTTCGCCACGGGAGTCGCCCCCGATACCGGTCAGCTCTACCTCACCGCTGACACCGCGTACCTTCCCCGTCAGGTCGGCTACGACCTGTTGCTAGCGGTCGAGCGACTACTCGTACGGGCCGCAATCGACGGTGATGTCGATCTCGGCAAGCGGGTGGAAGTGTGTGGTCTCGACCCTGTGAGCCGGCCGGCCGAATGGGTCAGACGCGGCCCTGACTGGTTCTCACCGGCGGCGGTGGCGGAGGTGGTGCGCAGCGCCACCGGTGCCGAGCACGTGGTGATCGACCTCGGAAGTACGGAAGGTCGTGAGGAAGTCACCGCGTACCTCGTGCCGCGATCCGGCTACGTCACCGTCGAAGCCGTGCACGAGAAGGTGATGGCGCAGCTGGCTGGGCGTACAGATGCGATCGCCCCACACAAGTACGTCCTGTGCGAGGCGCACCCCGATCGACCCGATGATCTTGTCGCCTGGCAAACGTGCCCACGCAAGAACGAAGGATCTGGTAGGAGGCAGTGATGACGAGAGCGTTGATGGATGTGGTGTGGGACGAGGAGGTTCGACCGGCCATCGTACGACTTGCCGACATCTCCGAAGAGAACTACTACAACACCTACCAGACGTTCAAGTGGCTAGACCGGCTGGACGAGAGCGTGCCGTGGATGAGCGAGCACTTGATGACGCCGTACGGCACGAGCGCAATGGGCGAGTTCACCCGGAGCAGCGGTTGGCGCTCAGCAAACTCTACCCGGACCCGCTCCATGGTCTTCACCGGGAAAAGTCCAAACCCATCGTCGACCACTTCACCGTCCTCAGCAGGATTCCCATCTTCGAGCTGATCGTCGACTACTTCAACAGCAAGACGGCAGCGGACGAGACGCTGTCAGAGACCATCCGCGCCATCAACCGGGTCCACCACGAGGACGAGTCGCGTCACATCGCTTTCGGTTGCCAGTTGGTGCGGGTGCTCTTCGAGCGGATGAAGGAGGTATGCACTCCAGAGGAAGTGCAAGCGGCCTGTCGCTACGTCGACCGGTACATCACCGCCTCGCTGCACGGCATGTACAGCGTCGACGTCTACCGGGAGGCGGGAATTCCCGACCCTGCCGGCTTCCGTCGGCGCCTGTAGGCCGACCCGGGGTGGCGAGAGGCGCACGAGCGATTCGCCGGCCGTGCCTACCGCTTCTACCTGCGAATTGGAGTGCTGGCATGAGCGCGGCCCTCCCTACTCTGCGTGGAACCAGCACCTGGACTGGTGGCGCTTGGCCCCGTCGAGGCGGAACTGGTGAGCTTGCTGGACGGCTTGTTCGTGGGCGTTGCGCGCAAACTTGGCGCCAGCGAGGTGCTGGGGCCGCCATTGCTACCAGTCTCTGGCCTGGTCCATACGGCATCCGGGCACCACGGAGATCGTTCCCAAAGCCGTGCAGGTAGCCGACGCGTTCCGCGCCGCGGGACTTCTCACGATTCATATCGTTCGCCTGTACGAGCGGGGCGGCGGAAATGCCGACCGCGCCCGACTCCATTGGAGCACGTGCTCGCCGAGCACGAGATCGACACGTTGGTGGTCGTCGGCGGCAACTTCCCCAACTGTCCGCGTGCCACCCTGGTCGAAGCCAGTGAGCGCGACTACCGCTTGGTGGCGGTCACTGATGCCATCTCGCGCGTGGACGACCGGGCACTGGCCGAGGTAGCCGGGATGCGATCCAGCTCATGAGCGCCGATGAGGTGGTCGCGGCTCTGGCCAACCTGTCGACCGCGCAACGGTATAGCTCCACCATCACCCTGTCTCGACATCCATCGATCCGTGTGGCAGTCTGGGTAAGGGTCGAGCATGGGTGAGGTACCGCATGGCTGTACAGCGGCTGACAGTGGTAGGCGTCGTAGCAGCACTGATGTGGGGGCTCGGTGCGGCCGCACCCACGGCCGCGGCGAGCGTGCCGTATCGTGACTCCACACTACCGGTGGCGACTCGGGTCGCTGACCTGATGTCCCGCATGAGCTTGGACGACAAGCTCGGTCAGATGACCCAGGCGGAGCGCGGGGCGGTCAGCCCTGGTGACGTTGCCACCTACCGCCTCGGCTCGGTCCTCTCCGGCGGCGGCTCAGCGCCGGTGCCCAACACGGCAGCCGCCTGGGCGGACATGATCGACAGATTCCAAGACGCGGCGCTGGCCACGCCGCTGGGCATCCCGCTGCTCTACGGCACCGACGCGGTGCACGGACACAACAACCTCTACGGAGCGACGATCTTCCCGCACAACATCGGGCTGGGCGCCACAGGTGACCCGGACCTGGTGCACCGGATCGGCGAGGCGACTGCCTTGGAGATGGTCGGCACCGGGGTCCGGTGGAACTTCGCCCCGTGCCTGTGTGTGGTCCGCAACGACCGTTGGGGACGCACCTACGAGTCGTTCGGCGAGATACCCGAGCTGCCCGGCCAGATGACGACGATCATCGACGGGCTGCAGGGGGCGTCGCTGGCGGATCCCACCTCGGTCCTCGCGACGGCGAAGCATTACCTCGGCGATGGCGGCACCACCGGTGGCGTGGACCAGGGTGACACCCAGATCTCCGAGGCAGAGTTGCGGGCCATCCACCTACCCCCGTTCCGGGAAGCAGTCGACCGTGGGGTCGGTTCGGTGATGATTTCCTTCAGCTCCTGGAACGGCACGAAGCTCCACGCACACCAGTACCTCATCACGGATGTGCTCAAGGGTGAGCTCAGCTTCGACGGGTTCGTCGTGTCCGACTGGGATGGAGTCGACCAGATCGACGGTGTCTGGGGCGAGCTTCCATCCGGCCAGCCGACCCTGTCGGCCACCGACGTCCGGACCGCAATCAACGCCGGCATCGACATGGTGATGGCACCGTACAACTGGAAGCGGTTCATCGACCTGCTCCGGGTAGAGGTGCAGCAAGGTCGGGTGCCGATGTCGCGCGTGGACGACGCAGTCCGTCGGATCCTCACCAAGAAGTTCGAAATGGGGTTGTTCGAGCGCCCATACGCCGACCGTAGCTATCAATCCACCATCGGTAGTCCCCGCCATCGTGCGCTTGCCCGCGAGGCGGTGCAGAAGTCACAGGTGGTCCTCAAGAACGAGGGCGACATCTTGCCGCTGCCCCGCGAGCGAGCCCGGATCTTCGTGGCGGGCCTCAACGCGGACGACATCGGTCACCAGAGCGGTGGTTGGACGATCACGTGGCAGGGCGGAAGCGGCAACATCACGCCTGGCACCACCATCCTGGAAGGGATCCGGCAGACGGTCGCGTCGAACTCCACGGTCACCTTCCATCCTGAAGGGCGCGGTATCGACCCCTCGTACGACGTGGCCGTCGCGGTGGTCGGCGAAGAACCCTACGCGGAGGGAGCCGGTGACCGGCCCGGTGACATGGGCTTGAGCCGGACCGACTTGGAGACGATCGATCGGCTTCGTAGCGCTGGGGTGCCGGTCGTGGTGGTGTTGGTCTCTGGCCGGCCGCTGGACATCGCCTCTCATCTTCCCCAGTGGGACGGGCTGGTCGCCGCATGGCTACCGGGCACCGAGGGACAAGGCGTCGCCGACATCCTCTTCGGTGTGGTGGAGCCCACCGGAACGCTGCCGGTGACGTGGATGCGTTCGGCGAGTCAGCAGCCCATCAACCACGGCGACGGTCAGGCCCCGCTGTTCCCGTTGGACTTTGGCCTGACCTATCAGACGCTGCCGACCCCGCCTCCGTCGTCTCCACCGCCGTCACCATCACCGTCCGTGTCCCCGTCACCGTCTGCGTCCCCGACCGGATGCCGGGTGGAGTACACCACCAACGACTGGGACACCGGCTTCACCGCCAACGTGACCATCACCAACACCGCTGCCGCCACCATCGACTCGTGGAGACTGGAGTTCGACTTCCCGGCCGGGCAGCAGGTGGTGCACGGTTGGTCAGCGACATGGGAGCAGTCCGGCCCGCGCGTTGTCGCCACCAACGCCGCGTGGAACGGGGTGGTGGCGCCGGGCGCCTCCGTCACCGTCGGCTTCAACGGCTCCCACAGCGGCAACAACCCGCCACCGGACCAGTTCGCCCTCAACGGGCACGTCTGCACGCTGAACTGACACGGTGACGTGGCGTCCGGGCGTCCACACGGCGGTCGCGTCGCCGAGGCCTCATGGGCGGTCACGATCCAGGTCGTGGCCGCACCGGCCTAGCTCGACGCGCCATCCCGGACAAACACGATCATGTCGTGGCTGACCAGGTGGGCAGGGTCGAGCGGCGAGTAGCCGTACCACGGCGACACGCGCGGCGTCAGCTGTGCCTCGCTGATGATCGGGGAGAGGTCGCGGGTGTCGACCACGTAGCGTTCCGTAGGCACCGTGTACAGGACTCCCTCGAGAGTGTTCGACGGTGGTACGTCGACCCCGTGCCGGCGAATCGTGCCGACAGCCGTCGCCAACAACGCGTACTCCCGGCCGAGGTGGGCGCTGAGAGTCTCCCCGGCGCTTGGCCACTCCAGCAGCTGATTGCCCATCCGCATCGTGCTTCGGACTCGCTGCAGGTGGCCGTTGTGGCCGTTGACCAAGACCGGGCCTTGGTCCGCGAGAGCGAGTAGGTTGGCCGCCATCACCGACTCCCGTAGCTCCACCATCGACGTTAGTCGGCTCGGCGACGGGTCGGCCATCGCACAGTGGTACTGCAACATGCTGCTGGCGGTGCGCCCGTACAGGCGCACCCGATGCCACTCCTCCCGCGCGGAGGGCGAGGTCAGGTCCGGCGTCTGCTCATCCACGAGCGCCACCAGCTCTTCGGTGATCCGACGTAGTCGTTCTGCTTCGGGTGTGCGTCCCACCGACTGCGACGGATCCCGCATCGCGGCAGGATTGGTCCACGCGTCGTCATCGCCGAGGAGAGCATCGAGGGTCTGCGCGGTGCAGGGTAGCCGGCCGGCGTCGACGCCGGTGGCGAGGTAGTCGTGGAGTGACATCAATGCCTGACGCGGGCTCGCGGCGCCGCTGATCTCGAGTGGACCGTCGAAGCCGGCGAAGCGCAGATGCTGCGACGCATCCCGTCCTTCGTTGTAGGAGCGCATCCAGGCAACGAGCTCGCGATTTCCCGTGAAGGCGCCGAAACCGTGACTGAAACCTCGATCCATGACGTCGTCGAGGGTGCCTGGGCCTCCGGTGACGTAGTCATCCACGATCAAGCCCGCCAAGCAGTCGCTCTCGATCGCGATGATCCGATAGTGCTCCTGCTCGACGAGTTGTCGGAAGAGAGCGTTGCGTACCTCGAGTAGGACCTCGTCCCCGTGTGTGGGCTCACCGAGGGCGAGCAGGTGTGGCCGGTTCGGCAGCACTTTCATGACAGTGGAGGCGTCGAGGCTCCGAGCGATGTTACTGATCGTAGTCGTCATGCTCGTCAACGTATCAACAGTTCCATCCCCATGGTTGCCCTAGGTCATCCCACGCCGTGTCAGTCGTTCCTCCGTGGGTTGACATGAGGATCAGATCCCCGCAGCATGGCCGCTGCCAGGACGACGACGGCCGAACAGGCCACACTCGGCGACCACGAACACGGTCCAAGCGGACGTGGCCTCGAGCAGCGGGCCACTCACCAACTGCGCGGCGGCCTCGGCGATGAAGAGGGGACCGTATACGGCACCGAAGACTCGGCCTAACATGCGGTTGTCCACATTCTCGCCGACCGCTTCGCATGCGGTGTTCTCCAGACCGTTGCCCGCACCCGCGATCGCGTAGCGAGCGAGGATGACCAGCAGTTCGCCGCCTACTTCACTAGCAGCAACCTGGTCGCCGACAGCGCAAGCCCGGCTAGCAGCAGCAACGGTCCACTGATCCGCCAACCACTGCCGGCGATGACGAGCGGTGCGACCACCATAGCCGCGCCGTAGAGGCCATGGGCGAGGCCAACCGTTGCCGGTGTGCCGCCCACGTCACCTTGGATGAGAAACACCAACGCCACATTGTCCAGCGCGGCGAAGAGCACACCGAGGAACAGCGCGACCGCGACCGCGCGGGCCACCCGATGCCTGACCAGGTACCGCAAGCCACTGCCGACCGTCACTCGTAGCCTGCCGAAGGCTGGCACCGACCGGTCGGGAGGCCGACCCGACGTGTGGCCGGAGGAGCGTCAAGAACAGTGTGGACAGCAGATAGGAGACAGCGTTAACCCCGAATGCGACCTGCGCCCCCACGTGGTCGAACAACAGCGCGCCGGCCACCGGGCCGAGCGCCAAGGCCACGTTGTGCAACACCCCGAGCAACGAGTTGGCGTGAGCCAGCCGGGCACGTTCGACGAGCTGCGGCACGGCGCTCCTGCTGGCGGGTGCGAAGCCGGCGCTGAACAGGCCAGCGGTGAAGGTGAGGAGGACCAGCACGGGGAACGGTGGCAGGAACACCGCGATGAGTTCGAGGGTGCAGAATCGATCCAGATCACAGGCCAGCGCGGCGCCGAGTGGGGCTGGCGAGGCGTTCAGGTCGTGGAGGTAGAGAACGAGTGCTGCGAGAACGACGAAGTCACCGAAGTACGCCGTTGTGCGCGTCAACCACGGTGCGCGGAACGCGCCGTTGTCCCATAGCAGCAGAAAGCCGCTTCTGCCGGTACCCATCTGGGTCTCCCCCGCACGGCTCAGGCTTTCACCGGATGAGCCGACACCGGATGGCTCCGGTGCCCGTGTGAGGGCTAGCTCAGATTCGGCAACGGTGAGGCCACCAGAATCGAACTCGGGTCTAAGACAACACGATGACGGTCACCGCGAGGAGCAGTGCCGATAGGAAGATCTCGATGACACCAACCCGCGCCGGAGTCAGACCGCGCCCGGGCAAAGCCCACGCCCGCAGCAGCATCGCCGCGAACACCGGCGCCAGCGCCACATTCAGCCACGTCATAAGCCCCAGCGCTACCACGTGGTAGCCGACCGATGCCCACCGATACGTCACGTTGTCACGTTCGCGGATCATCGTCTTGACGTAGAACACAGTGCCGACGAAGTAGGCCGCCACCACAGCGAACACCCCGGCTACGGCTGCGGGCGGATGACCGGCCACGGTGGCGACCACGAACACCATCACACAGCTCTGTGCCACAGACGCCAGGTCGTTGAGCAGCGCTCGTTCCCGCCGCCACCACGCGAAACCGGCGTTGACGGCGAGTAGCAGGGCGTAGAGCGGGGCGTACCACAGCACTGCGGGGCGTAACACCAGCAGCGGCAAGCCGAACCCGGCCGTCGCCGCGGCGTAGAGAAGAAGCTGGGGACGGTAGCGGCTGGGGCGGCGGCTCTTGAGTGACTGAAAGACGTAGTACGACAACAGGTAGCCCGTGAGCCACGCACCGAGCAGCGGCAGGTGCGGCCAGGTCGGTCCGACCATGACGACACCCGCAAGATAAGGGACCAGGAGCATCGCCCACGCCCCGTGCTGTGGGGGGAGGAACCGCCGGACCACCCGACGCCTCGGTGAACGAGTGCGTCGCGTCGCGGCGGGGGTGACGGCCCCTGCGGTGGAAGCGGCTTCGGGCATGCTACTCACCTCACTTGGACAACACCGCGAGCGCCGCGTTCGGCGTCGACAAGGACGTAGCTGACGAACGAGTATGGCCCTGGTTCGTCGAAGACCGTTTCGGTGCGTGTCACGGTCGCCCCGCCTGAGCAGTATCCGTGTTGGTGTCTGGTGCAGACGGTCCACTGCCACTGTCGCTGACCCGCACCACGCAGGCGTGCGGCGCTCCGAACGGTTCGAGCGACGCCTGGCCGGCGGCGCCACCGTGCTCCACGACCCCTCTGATGACGCCCAGGTGCAGGGCGCACATCGTCTCCGGATGACTGCCGACCAACTCCAGGAACGGGCAGGCCTGCAAGTGAATCTCGACCGACGTCGTGTTGGGCTGCCGCGCTGGAGCGAACCCTAGCTGCGCGAGGACGTCGACGAGTGTGTCGATGGAGGAGTGGTCGCCGGAGCTCGTCTGACCGCTGGCGAGCCGGTGCCCCCATCGTTGGCCGACTTGGGTCGCACGGGCCTGTGCGTCGACACCCTCCTCGGCGAGAGCGTCCAGGAGAGCCGCGGCCAGCCATCGATATCCGGCCGGAGCCGGCGCTGTCTCGGTAGGCGCCGGCCGATATCGCCAAGGCGGACGCCCGGGGAGTCCGTCGCCGCGTGCCCGGGCGCGGACCAGCAGGCCCGCCTCGGTGAGGTGGTCGAGGTGAGCCCGGACGGTGGACAGGTGCAATCCGGTGCCGATAGCGACCTCGCCAGCGGTCACACCAGCTGGGCTGGCGCGAACCAACCGCAAGATCTCGACCCGAGTGGTGGATCCCAGCGCCCGGTGGCGGGGGGTGTCGACCGTCTCACCGGCGGGTCCAGTCCGAGGGGTTTCCACGGTGGTTAAGGTTATAACGTCGAATCACCTCAAAACTAGGGAGGGCACATGTCCACCCGTCACGCCGCCGACCAACGCGCCGCCGCCGCCGTCGTCGCCCACCACACCGAGCTGTCCAACACGCTCGCACGCCACGTGGCGGGCGTACTGGAGGCCGTTGAGCGCAACGACCAGCCCCAACACCACCGGGACGAATTGGTCACCTGGCTCCACCGCGAACTGCTGCCACATGCGAAGGCCGAGGAGACGACCCTTTACGCAGCGGCGGCGGCTATCCCGGAGTGTGCGCTGCTCGTCACCGGGATGCGTGACGAGCACCACGTCATCGCCGAGCTGGTCGAGGAGCTGTCGATGGCGACCTCACCCGTGCAGATCGCTGCCGCGGCACGAGCGTTGTCGGCGGTGTTGACCAGCCACCTGGCCAAGGAGAACGACCTGATCGTGCCCCGACTAGTGGAGGATGAGCACGTCTCACTGGCCGACCTGCTCGCCGGGATGCACGAACTGGTCGGAAGCCACCCGACAAGCGAACGTCCTGGTTCCGGCTCTGATGCCGGCTGCGGCTACGGTGATTGTGGCTGTAGCGGGTAACGACCGCCGACCGTGGCGACGCTGAGGGATCAGCGTCCTACGGTGCGTGGAGAATATCGTTGCTTTGCAAGCCACTGCTATCGTCGCGGCTGCGTTCACCACGCGTTGAGAGGGGGCGGCGATGGGACTGTGGGACAAGCTCCGAGGCGAGCTCGTCGACATCATTGAGTGGCTTGACGACAGCCGCGACACCATCGTCTGGCGCTTTCCCCGCTACAACAACGAAATCAAGATGGGCGCCAAGTTGGTCGTCCGAGAGTCCCAGGTAGCGGTGTTCGTCAACGAGGGCACCCTCGCCGACCTGTTCCCACCGGGTACCCACACCCTCGAAACCCAGAACATGCCCATCCTGTCCACCCTCAAAGGGTGGAAGTACGGCTTCAACTCGCCGTTCAAAGCCGAGGTGTACTTCGTCAACACTCGGCAATTCACGGACATGAAATGGGGCACCCAAAACCCGGTCATCGTCCGTGACCCGGAATTTGGCATGGCCCGCCTGCGCGCCTTCGGCACCTTCGCCGCCCGCGTGGTCGACCCCGCCGCGCTCCTGCGCGAGCTGGTCGGCACCGACCCACAGTTCCGCACCGAGGAGGTGCAGGACTACCTCCGGCAGATGATCGTCAGCCGGTTGGGCAGCGCGCTAGCCAACGCTGGGGTGCCGCTGCTCGACCTCGCCACTCGGCAGGCGGAGATCGGTTCCCAATTGGCCCAGGTCCTCAGCCAGGACCTGGAGTCCATCGGCATCCAGATTCCGACCTTCATCATCGAGAACATCTCGCTCCCACCGGAGGTGGAGCAGGCACTCGACAAACGTACCCAGATGGGAATCGTCGGCGACCTCAACCAGTACACCCAATTCCAAGCGGCCAACGCGATGGAGCAGGCCGCTGGTACCCCCGGCGGTGGGCTCGGTGAAGGACTCGGCCTCGGCATGGGGATCGCGGCCGGCCAGCGGATGGCCGCCAGTCTGGGGCCGACCGCTCCACCAGCGGCCTCGACACCACCGGCGCCACCGGCTGCCGCTGCCCCGGTCACCCCGCCACCACTTCCCGTTCAGGACCAGTGGTTCCTTGGGGTCGGGGGACAGCAGCTCGGACCCTACGACACCGCGGGGCTAGCGGCCCAGGTGAGCGCCGGCACGTTGACCGCGACCACGCTGGTGTGGAAACAAGGAATGGCGCAGTGGACACCAGCCGGCCAGGTGCCGGAACTGGTGCCCCTCCTGGGAAGCATCCCGCCTCCGCTTCCGCCGCAGCCTCCTGCTCCTCCGCAGGCATGAGGGCTGGCACGTCATGACTGATCTCAGCAGCGACAGATCGCCAGCACACAGTGCCTACCCGTGCCCCGCGTGTGGTGCCCGGGTGGAGTTTGCCCCAGGCGCTGGAGCGCTGCGCTGCCCCTATTGCGGCTACGAACAGCAGGTAGTAGCACCGCAGGGCGAGCTGCGAGAGTATTCGTTCGACGACCTGGCGCATCTGCCACGCAAACCCGTAGCCAGCATCGGCGCGCACGTCTTCGTCTGCCAGCGCTGCGGAGCTCAGACCGAGACCAATGCACTGGCCGACCGTTGCCAGTTCTGCGCCGGACCTGTAGTCGCTGATCCGTCCGCCGGCGGGCTCATCCCACCCGAAGGGGTCCTGCCGTTCCATGTCGACCACAACGGCGTACGGACCGCGCTGCGCGCCTGGGTCTCCAGCCGCTGGTTCGCCCCGTCGAACCTCAAGCGGGTGCGGGAGACCGAAAGCCTCAAAGGCACCTACATTCCCCACTGGACCTTCGACGCGCACACCGTCACCACCTACCGCGGTGAGCGGGGCGAAGACTACTGGGTCGACGAGCAGTACACCGTCCAAGTCAACGGAAGGACCGAGACACGCACGCGCAGAGTGCGCAAGACCCGCTGGTACCCGGCGAGCGGCACGGTGCAGCGCTTCTTCGACGACGTCATCGTCCCAGCGACCACTCACCTCAGCCCGGACCAGTTGGACAAACTAGCGCCGTGGCCACTAGAGCGTGCCGTCCCCTACCATTCGGACTACCTCGCCGGACACTACGCCCATCGGTACGACACCGAGCCCGAGACCGGGTTGACGATAGCCAAGAAGCACACGCAAGCGGTGGTCAGGGAAGACTGCCGCCGCGACATCGGAGGCGACCGTCAGCGGCTCCACTCGGTCAACACCACGTACTCCAACATCACCTACAAGCTGCTCCTACTGCCGGTATGGATCGCCTGCTACGTCTACGCCGGCAAGAACTGGCAGGTACTGGTCAACGGGGCCACTGGCAAGGTGACCGGAGAGCGGCCGTACAGCGCCTTCAAGATCGCGGTGGCGATCGTCACCGTGTTGCTCGTGGTGCTGGTTGTCATCGCCCTGATAGCCCGCACCGGGTAGGAGATGTTGCGGCCATGCCTCACTGACCATCAAGCAGCGCCGGTTAAGGCTCGGCATCAGAGACGGCACGACAACCAAACCCCGCACACGGAACGGTGAGGTCAGCCTCGGCTTTGGTATGGCAGTACTGCACTCCGTCAATCTTGGAGATGGGCTGGAACCGAGCCGAATAGCCTTCCACACGCTCGCCACTGAAGGCAGGAAGATCACGGGGACCACCCGACACCGACAGCGTCGCCCAGCCATCCGCGTTGGTCTCCGCGCTCCCAATCCGCACTCCCAACACCTCGCCATGGGACTTTCGCCTAGTGACGAAGAAGGTCACCTCTGCTCCCACGAGCGGGCCACCGTCGACGGTGAGGCGCGCCGCCAACTCCAGTGGTGTCGTCGCCGTCGTCGCGGAGACATCGGCCAACTCCAGCTGCGTTTCCGTACACAAACCTGAACCCGGCTGCACACCACAACCGGTGACCGCCGTGAGTACCGCGCCGACCAGCCCTCCTGCTAGGCCGACCCGGCAGCGCCCAGCACCACGCACTCTCGTAGCCTTGCACGCTCGGGCAACCACAGCGAGGCGGCTCCTGGGACGAATTTGACGAAAGACACCCCCAGCGCCGCTACCACCTGCAACCCTGAGGGGGTGCCCGGTCGCGACGCCACCGAGCGGCCATGGAGCCGGCTGCCGGAGCTCGCCCTCGCAGCCTGTGCAGGTGCCAGTGATCTGCTGGCCTTACTCACCCACGAAGGCACCTTCGCCAGCGTGGTGACCGGCAACGTCGCCCTGGTCGGCGCCGAGGCGGCAACTGGGGACTTCAGAGGTTTAGTGACCCCAGCGACCGCCGTAACGGGTTTCATTGTCGGCGTCGCGATCTGGCACGGGTTGTGGCGCGACCGGCCGCAGGCACTGGTCGGTATGCTCGCCACCGAGCTCGCGCTTCTGATCGGTTACGCCACGGTCTGGCTCGTTACCCGTGGTACGCCCAGCGTGGTCGGCGGGGCAGCGATGCTTATGGTCATCGCCGTCGCCATGGGGGGGTCAAAGCGTCGCCTCGATGCACATGCGCGCCTACACGACCTACCTCACCGGGGCGCTCACCGCAGCGGTGCAAGACCTCGTTGCACGAGCAGCGGAGCGGCGCATGAGCGGGCTGCGGCAGCTCGCCGCCTTCGTTGCTGGAGCCTCAGCCGCCACGCTCGTGTTCCGCCACCTGCGTTGGTGGGCGCCGCTGTTGCCGGTGCTGTTGTTGACGGTGGCCCTAGGCGGGATAGTCAAAGCGCTGCGTAGCAGCCACTTAACCCGGTGACGGGGCGTTGGTACTCGATATCCGCACCTCCTGTCAACGTCATTGCCTTCGCAGTGGCTGAGGCACGAGGCTGAGGCACGAGGCGGGACGCGGGTGTAGTGAGCCTCAACAACGCATCCGCGCGTGCGCGGGGAGAACAGCGGTCTTAGGTGGATCCCAGCCGGTGCGGGAGGATCACCCCCGCCTGCGCGGGGAGCACGACTGCGCTGTTTGCACTTTACGGGACGCACGCGGATCACCCCCGCCTGCGCGGGGAGCACCCTGTGGAGCCGGCACGCCAGCGTTCAGCCAGGGGATCACCCCCGCCTGCGCGGGGAGCACCCTGTGGAGCCGGCACGCCAGCGTTCAGCCAGGGGATCACCCCCGCCTGCGCGGGGAGCACCCTGTGGAGCCGGCACGCCAGCGTTCA
>CAYTMR010000018.1:0-36981 GCA_964438855.1 uncultured Micromonosporaceae bacterium | reverse complement strand
GATTCTTCGAGGTCCGCGACTTCGTCGTCCGGCAACTCGCCGTAGATTGAGGCGATATCATGAACCTTCCAGCGCAGCACGTCGGCATCGGAAACTTCGCGTAACCGATAACTATCTATCACCCAGCCCGGGTGTATAGCGTCTTCCACTTTCTCGAAACTGCCGTCCGGGCTCCGTCCATACCAGCCGATGTCAATGCAGAAGGAGACCATGAGGTCGTCGTCGGATAGTTCGCTCACATCCATGATCCAAACCCAGCGTGGGCCGGTGAACTCGACACGGGGTTGTGAGGGCGACCAGCCGGCGGTCGGGAACCAGCGCCTTACCTCGCCGAGCCATTCGTCGGTGGTGAAGTGTGACAGCAGCTCGAAGTAGCTGGTGTCGACTGGGCGTTGGGCGGAGCCGAGCACGTCGAAGACGATGAAGTAGTGTTGGGCGGCTTCGGCGGCCGCGGCAGTGTCCGGGTTAGGGAACGGGTCCACGCGCCAGGTCAGCGGTTTGCGCTCGTCGCCGTGGATCGGTACCTGGGCCCTGGCCTCCTCATATGATAGTTGAGGTGTCTCCGCTCCCTCCGGCTCAACGCCACTGTTGGTGCAGGCCGTGAGTACCAAAGACATAGCTAGCCCAAGCAGCAGCGGGAACCGATGGTACATCGCCATGGAAACGAATGTAAGAGCGGAGTCCATACTATCTTCCTCGCGTGCCATTAGTGCCCTCCTAGCTAGCACCCATAGTGTCACCGGCTTCCTTAAAGCCCTCGAAGTACGCCTCCCTGGCGTCTTTCTGGGGCTTGCTAATAAGCGGTGCGCCCATATACGGCTTACACTTTTCCCAGGCGTCCCACTGATCTTCACCCCACTCCACTGGTGGCATGAGAGTGCCGGCCAACGGATGATCTTCTGCATAGAGGAGATGTTGGGCAAAGCCGAGCTGGTTGCTGGGTATTCGGGAGAGGAATTCCTCGGCTGTCACCTGACCGGTGATCTCATCATAGACAACGGCTACCATCATGTCCTCAACTGCGTTGGCCGCAAGATTTCTGAGGCCACCGGCGTAGTAGTTGGCGATGCCGGTCGAGTCGTGTCGGAACGCCTCTTCTATGTGGTCAAGCGCGGTGTTGGCAAGAAAGCTCACGGTAGAGCCCACCGGAGAAGGTCTGCCACCGGTCACCGCGCCAACGGCGTCGGAGAACGCGGTCGCGCCGAGTCGCGCCCAGAAAAGTCTTGTGGACAGTGCCTCGTTGTGCTCCTCGTCCGCCTCCGCGTAGCCCCGGCGTATCGCCTCTTCTGCCCCGACGTCAACCGCACCAAGTATGAGGCCGAGCGGGCGCGCTACTTTCAGACTGACCTCATCTGCCAGCACGGAGTCTGATCCGTCCCATCCGTCAAGGTACATGCGAGACAAGTGATCTGCGTACGCCAGACTGGCTGCAAAGATCTCGTCGCGGGCCGAGGTGTCCTTACCCAGCTCAGCGAAGAAGTACTTGAGATGGCTTGGGTCAACTTTATTTAATCTCATGTCACCCGCCCTGAGGGTCTCGGGAGTGCCCCACTCGCCATCGATGCGCCAGTGCAGGTCCTCGATGTAGTGTGCGGCGATCCTGCCCAGGTGTCGGCGTAGCTCTTCGTGGACGAGGTCTCTAGCCGGGAACGGCTCATGTTTCCTCACCTGCTGGTCGCCTCCACCGGCGAGGCTTTCGGGGGACGCCTCGTTCCCGACCGCGTAGATGATGGCTTCGACGATGCGGTAGGAGCGCTCGTCGGCGTCGATCGCCACAGCGTGCTCCAGTGCGGCCCCGAACAACTCGATGCCCGGATTGGTGTGGATGCTCTGGCCGGGGCCGGGCACGGTGTCGGTCGGCCAGTCCCGGTCGGTGAGCAAGTAGTCCAGCCGCGGCAGCCGCATGGGATCGGCGGGGTCGTGGACATCGGTCAGCAACTCCCTGGTCGCCTCCGGGTTGCCCACCAGGGCCTTCATCAGACCGATCATCGGGTCGTAGCCCGCCGACGATGAGATCGGATAGTCGGTCCAGGCCAGCCGGACGTCGGTGTGCTGGGTGCCGGCCCAGAAACTACTACCACCGTTCTGCATCTCGAAGGCGATCAAGGCGCCGCCGGCCAGGGCGAGGAAATGGCTGTCGTAATCGGCGGCGCCGAGCAAGACCCCCAACGCCTGGTATCCGTAGAACTCCACCCCGGCGGTAGTGCCGAGCCACACCGACAACCGCTGCGGGCCCAGAGCGAGAAGTTCATCCACCCATGTCGCGGGCAGCTCGGACTGGCTCGGCAGGTATCGCCCACCGTCTTGTTGTGTGCCGCGTCGGCGGGTGGCGGTGGCCAAGGTCGCGGCGAGGCCGGCTTGGATGGCGCCGATGGTCTCGGTCGGCACGCGCGGGTCGGCCTGCCCATCGGCGGTTGTCAAGGTCGCGACCTGGACTGTCAGCTCCAGGAGTCCTTGGGGTCCGAGTTGGGTGAGGAACTGGTAGGCGAACTCGGTGTCGTCTTGGTACTGGTCGAGAAGGTTGGCGAGGCGGTCGATCTCTTCGTTGGTGGGTAGGGTCGCGGTGGGGTCGAGTAGGGCGGTGGCGATGCGGTGTGCCTCCTGCACGGCGGCGGTGCGGTCCCAGCCGACGGCGAGGTGGTCCACCAGGGCGCCGGTGGGCATCAACGCCCGCTCGCGGGCGAGCTGCAGGTATTCGTAGGTGGGGCCTTGGGCCAGCATCCCGGCCGCGGTGCGGGCGCCGCCGTGGATGTGGGTGTCGTAGGCGTGTTCCCATTGGCGGCGCAGGTCGTTGATCAGTTCGTGGCGGATGCGGTCTCGTTCGTAGTCTCGTAGTGGGTCTTCGAACTCGGGGCTGAGGTCGGTGTACCTGAGGCGGAGTTGGTGTTCGACTTCGGTGGGGATCTGGGCCAGGCGTAGTAGGAGGGTGTCGACCTGGTTGTTGAACCGGCGTATCTGGTCGGCCCAGTAGCGCAGCGGTAGGGCGGCCCAGCTCAGTTGTGAGGCGACCTGCTCGGCTTGTTTGCGGACTGGTTCGGGGGCTGCTTGTAGTTCGGTGGCGGCGATCCCGTCCCAGGCGGTGGTGGCTGGTTGGTGGGCCTGGTGGGTCGTTGCTTGGTGGTCGGTTGTTTCGTCGGCGAGTCGTAGTAGTTGTCGGGCCCGGTTTTCGATCTCTATCGGGTGGGCTGGGTGGTACTCGAACGGTGCGGACATGTGGTGCCTCCCCAGGTGACATATCCGGTCCCTGACGGATAGTAATGCGTCGACGCCAGCAGGAAGGATCAGCGACCGTCGCTGAGCGCGCCAGGTGAGGCGACTCGTCAGGCGGGGATGAGCCTCCGGTTGTGTCCGGCGGCCAGGAGCCGGTGGTAGGCATCCAAGACCTCGGCTGGTACGTCTTGCGCGATGGCGAACCCTCGTGCGGGGTACTCGATGATTCGTTGCAGGTCGCCCACGATCATGTCGATCACGGGGAACTCATCGCCGTGGAGCTTGAGGTAATCCTCCAGGGAGATCGCGGCAGACGCGCAGACGACGTCCACCTCGGGCCACAGCTTCCGGCAGGTGGCGTAGGCGCGACGCTGCATGTAGGGCGTGCACACCAGCATGATGGATGTGACTGTGACGCCAGCTTCGGTCAGTACTCGCCTTGAGAGCCGGATGTTATCCCCGGTGTTGGTGGCCTCGGGCTCCACGAGGATCGCCTCGGGCGGCATACCCGAGCGGAGTGCTTCGTCGCGGAACCACTCCGCTTCGCTACTGGCGAGGCGCGTCTCACTGAACAACCCGTAGCGGCCGCTGAAGACGATCACGGGGAACATGCCACGTCGGTGGAGATCGGCGCCGACCTGGGCCACGCCGATGTCGTAAGTCCCCAACCCGATCGCCGCTGAGCAGGGATGCAGGTCGTGATCGAGCTGATGGTAGTCCCAGAGAAGCTGGGCATCCTCAAGGTGCTCGTCCCTCACCACGCGCCTCCCCCTGGTGGATGGTCGGGTCTTCGAGCGGGAGACCCGGCCGATAGCCCGCCGCTACCCTCCTATGATGCTGGCATCGGTCAGGTACTCCGGCCGGACGGCTGGTCCAGCGCCCCTGACCCGCCTGCGGGTGCCCAAAGCTCCTGCCAGGCCCGAAAGTATGTCCGCGCCAGGGTGATCTCCGTGTCCCACCCGAAGGCCTTGTCGCGGGCAGTGGTGCGCTCGACGACCCATCCTTCGGCCTTCAACACGGCGATGTAGCTGGTGGTTTGCGGACCCCGGAGCTCGCCCTTGCCAACCCGTTCGGCGACCATCCGACCGTCGACAGAGATAACGACCGGCCCTCTCGTCCGCAAGCTCATCCGGTCGGTCGAAGCCTTCAGCTCCTGCACCCTCTCTGCGTCGAGCAGGTGGCTATCGTCCTCCCGTACGGCGATCCATCGCCCGCGGGTCCATTCGAGGCCGCCGTAGAAGAGCCGAACGAGGCGACTGGGCCCCTCCTGGCGGATCTTGACCAAGCCGGCGACGTCACCGATGACGAAGGGGACGTCGATCTTAGGAGTGCGGGGGTGCAGCGCCTTCTGGAAGATCTCCCGCCCGTCGAGGAGCACCGTTACCCGCTCCGGCGCGAACAGCCCGCCCGACTTGTGCTCGATCGTTACCGCGTGCTGCGCGCCCGCCACCAGCAGCGGCGCGCTCGACCTGTTCGCTTCTCCGCCGAGCAGGAGTGGCCCCACGACAGCTTTGATCACCGGCTTGGCGAGCCACTCCGCGAACGACATGACCCTCACCTTAGGACGCCGTACCCAATGGTCGGGGTAGAGCGGCAGGTGCCCGCCGGCCGCGATGAAGCCGGCCTTGCGCCCTGCCGGTCGATGATCGACTCGCTTACATGGAAGGTGTGCCTTCCCGCGGCGGGGATACCGCGGTTTCCATGAAGTTGCGATGATCTTGCGGGCGCGGGCGCGGGCGCGGGCGCGGGCGCGGGCGCGGGCGGGGGTAGACCCGTCCGGTGGGTGCGGCGGCCGTACGTACCATGATCGGATGAGGGTGGACCTGCGCAGTGACACGGTGACCCGGCCGACCGCGGCGATGCGTGAGGCGATCGCCGCCGCCGAGGTGGGCGACGACGTCTACGGGGAAGACCCGACGATCAATACGCTGGAAGCCGAGGTCGCGGCGACGTTCGGGCACGAGGCGGCGCTGTTCACACCCAGCGGCACCATGGCCAACCAGATCGCGATCCAACTGTTGGCAGCCCCTGGGCAAGAGCTGCTCTGCGACGCCGACGCCCACGTGGTCAACCACGAAAGCGGGGCCGCCGCGGCCTATGGCGGTGTCAGCACGCGCACCTGGCCGGCCGCCGGCGCCCACCTCGACCCGGAGGCGGTCGCCAGGATGATCCGCCCGTCCGGCTACCACGCCGTGCCCACCGCCGCCATCGCCGTCGAGCAGACCCACAACCTCGCCGGGGGTGCGGTGATCCCGCTGGACACCCTGCGCGAGCTGCGTCGGGTCGCCGACGCCGCCGGGGTGGCGCTGCACTGCGACGGCGCCCGCATCTGGCACGCCCACGTCGCCGACCACGTGCCCCTTGCCGAGTACGGTGCCCTGTTCGACACCCTGTCGGTGTGTCTGTCCAAAGGGCTCGGCGCGCCGGTCGGTTCGCTGGTTGTCTCCTCGGCCGAGCGGATCGCCCGGGCCCGACAGATCCGCCACCGGCTCGGCGGCGCTATGCGTCAAGCCGGGGTGCTGGCCGCGGCCGGTCTCCACGCCCTGCGCCGCCACGTCGGCCGGCTCGCCGACGACCACGCCCGCGCGGCCCGGCTGGCAGCCGCCCTGTCGGAGTACGGGGTGGTCGACCCGGCGACGGTGCGCACCAACATCGTCATGCTCGACCTGACCAAAGCACCGCTGGACGCGCCCTCGCTGGCCGCGGCGGCCCGACAAGACGGTGTTGTGATCTCCGTGCTCGGTCCTCGCCTCGCCCGCGTGGTCACACACCTCGACGTGGACGATGCCGGAGTCGACCACGCAGTGCGGGTGCTCGGCGGCCTCCTGTCCCGATGACCACGGCAGACGGACGGGTCACCGACGACCCGTCCGTCCCGGTGCCGCCAGCTGACTACGGTGTCAGGCTTTCGGCGAAGTCGTAGAGGGCTTTGATGGTGTCGTCGAAGTACGGCCCGTCCAGCTGGCCCGGGTCGTCATGTCGGTGGCTGACCACACTGTTGATGTATCCCAGACCGGTGGCGTTGTTGTACTCCTGCAACCATGGGGCGCCGCTGGAACCAGCGGTCATGGTGCACCAGGCCCGCACCTGCATCCAGTGGCCGTTCCACGTCGGGCTCAGACAGTAGTATTGGCGCTCGCCATCAAACGGTGGTTTCGCCGGGTAGCCGATGATGGTGACGGTGACGTCGTAGCCCCAGTTCCACCGCAGTCCGTTACCCCCGACCACGCTGACGATGGTCCGACCCGCGTTGTTGTTCATGATCGCGATTGCCATGTCCTGGTCGGGGTCGCGGTAATCGACCCACGAGGTAGGCGCGGTCAACTGGCGTGCGGTCCACGTGCCGAACGGTCGACTGCCGTTGCGGTACCGGGGGACGAATACCCAGTTTTCGAACCAGCCGCCGAAGTTCTGGTTGACGACGCAGTGGCCGGCGGTCATGACGAGCCGGCCCTTGGGGCTGTTGACGGAAGCCGCCGAGCAGGTGCCCGACTGGCCGTTGGGGGTGACGAAGAAGACCTTGCCGACTGTCTGCGACGCGGACACCTGTAGAGGGCTGACGTCGGTCGGCGCGGTGGGGGAGAGGCGCTGGAGACGGAACGTGGGGGCGGCCGGGGCGACGCTCCCGGCCGGTTTGGTCGGCGCTGGTCGTGCCCGCGCTGGTGCGGTGGATTCGGGCTTGTCGACGACCAGGTCCATGTCGATCGCGGCCGCCATCCGCTCCGGAGTCCAGAACGCGGCCACCTCCGCGGCGGTCGCCGCGTCGGTGACGGGCCGGTCGTCGACGGTCTTGGCGACTACTCCCTTGTTACCGGCCGACTCGACGGTCGCCTGGTCGAGGCGCGGTCCTGCCGCCGCGACCGTGCCGCTGGTGAGCACCAGCACCGTCCCGGTGGTGACGACCGTCGCCCAGCGTAGAAAAGACTTCATGAATCCTCCTTAGTGGATAGTCAGGTTCTGTGGTCGACAGTATTGACGCGATTGCATTGATCGCCATGTCGGCAAGGTGCAACCTGCGAGGACTCTGTGAGCGACGTACGGCCTTGCGTGATGTCGAGTGATGTGTTAACCACGACCCGCGCCGATGGCGGTGGCAGACGGGAACCGTCACCGCCGTGCGCGCGTCCTACCACTGTGAGACTCGCACGGTTCGCTTCGATGGCGGTGATGATCGGGTTGGTCGGCTGCGCAGATCCGCACGCGGCAGGATCACCAGGTGCCCTGCCATGGGGCAGGACCTTCCTCTCCGTCGCGGTCACCGACGACGGTCGTCCCCGTGACCTGGTCGACGGGACCCGCATCACCCTCACCTTCGACGACGGGCGAGTCGGCTTCCACGCGGGCTGCAACACCCACACCGGTGCGGTGAGGGACGACGCCGGGCGCCTCGTCGTCACCGATATGCAGAGCACTGAGATCGGGTGTGACCAGCAGCTGCACGAACAGGACGCCTGGCTCAGCGACGTGTTGATGCAGCAGCCGCACTGGGAACTGTCCGGCGACGAACTCGTGCTGCGCACCGAGACTGTCGACATGCGCCTTCTGGACCGACGAGTGGCCGATCCGGACCGGCCGCTCACCGGCACCCGCTGGCGAGTGGAGTCACTGATCGACGGCGACGTGGTCGCCACGGTGCCGGTCGGCGAAGAGGCCTACCTCACCTTCGACGGCGAGCGGTTCGAAGGCTCAGCCGGCTGCAACGACGTGTTCGGCTCGGCCGTCCCGTCACCGGGCCGACTGCGCTTCGGTGATGTCTCCCACACCGACATGCAGTGTGACGACGCCGCGATGCGGCTGGAAGCAGCGGTGCTCGCGGTCCTCGACGGCGAGGTCACCGTGCAGATCACCGCAGATGTACTGACCTTGACCCATTCGTCCGGGCGCGGCCTGCACCTACGTGCCTCCTAGGCCAGCCGGTGTGGCCTCACCTCCGGTGTTGGCCACTGATCGGTGTCGCGACGTTGACGATCGGGTGATGTCGCCCCGACCATGGGGTTTCCCGCCGGCGACCTATGCTTGGCACCCGTGACCAGGACGCGAACCATGCTTGCCCTCGGCGCCGTGGCAGCGCTCACCGTGCTGCCCGCATGCGCGCCAGAGGATGAGGTCAGCACCACCTCCAGCCCGGCGCCACAGGCCTCTGGTGACGCCTGCACCAAGGACGAGCTGCCCACCTTCGAGTCGGGCAAACTCACCATCGCCACCGACAACCCGGCCTACCCGCCGTGGTTCGTCGACAACGACCCGTCCAACGGTGAAGGTTTCGAAAGCGCCGTGGCGTACGCCGTGGCCGAACAGCTCGGCTTCTCCCGCGACGAGGTGGTCTGGACCTCGGTCACCTTCAACGCGGCGATCGCACCTGGCCCCAAGGACTTCGACTTCGACATCAACCAGTTCTCGATCACCGAGGAGCGGGCCCAGGCGGTGGACTTCTCCTCGCCGTACTACGACGTGCGGCAGGCGGTGATCGCGCTGGCCGACTCGCCGATCGCCGACGCGGCCTCCCTGGCCGACCTGAAGTCGGCGAAGCTCGGCGCCCAGGTCGGCACCACCAGCTACCTCACCATCACCGAGGTGGTCCAGCCCGACGCCGAACCGGCGGTGTTCAACAGCAACGACGACGCCAAGGCCGCCCTGGAGAACGGCACCATCGACGGTCTGGTGGTCGACCTGCCGACCGCCTTCTACATGACCGCGGCCGAGATCGAAGACAGTGTGATCGTCGGCCAGCTGCCGTCCGGCACCAGCGGTGACCAGGAGCAATTCGGCCTGGTGCTGGACAAGGACTCGCCACTGACCGCCTGCGTCAGCCAGGCAGTCGACCAGCTGCGGGCCGACGGCACCCTCGCCGAGCTGGAAGAGCGGTGGCTCTCACAAGTGGCGGACGTACCCGAGCTGAGCTGAGGTGAACGAGGCGCAACGGCCCGCCGCCCACCAGGGCGGCGGGGCCGAGCCACCGCCTGAGGCCGTCTACCAACCCAGCGTGTGGCAGCGGCAGCGGGAAGCGTACCGGCGGCGACAGACCATCCTGTCGGTGGTCGTCGCCGCCGCCTCCACGCTCGTGCTTGGTTTCCTGCTGTACCTGGCCATCACCCAGGCGCCAGGTTGGGAACGGGTGAAGGCCTCGTTCTTCGACTTCCGCATCGGACGCGACGCCCTGCCACACGTCCTCAAAGGACTATGGCTCAACGTCCGACTGCTGTTCTTCTGCGCCCTCGGCGCACTCACCCTCGGCCTGACCATCGCGCTGCTGCGCACCCTGCGCCCCGCGGTCTTCTTCCCGCTGCGCGCGCTCGCCACCTCCTACACCTACGTCTTCCGAGGCGCGCCGCTCATCATCGTGCTGTACCTGTTCACCTTCGGGGTGCCAGGGCTGCGCCTGGCCGGAACACCGTCGGTGCTGGTGCTCGGTGGCATCGCCCTCGTCGTCACCTACGGCGCCTACATCGCCGAGGTGTTCCGGGCCGGGATCGAATCGGTGCACCCCAGCCAGCGGGCGGCGGCGCGCTCGCTCGGCCTCACCTACGGGCAGACCATGCGCCACGTGGTGCTGCCCCAGGCGGTCCGCCGCGTCACCCCACCGTTGCTCAACGACCTGGTCGCGATGCAGAAGGACGTGGGGCTGATCTCCCTGGCCGGCCCGATCGACGCGATCCGGGCCGCCCAGATCGCCACCGCCGAAACCTACAACTACACGCCCTACGTGGTAGCGGCTGCGTTGTTCGTGCTGATGGCCATTCCGTTGGTGGCGGTCACCGACTGGGTCACGCTGCGCGCGGCCCGGCGGCAGATGGCGGAAGGAGCCACGTGAGCGTTCTGAGCTGTCGCGGGGTGCGGAAGGTCTTCCGTGGCACTGCCGTGCTCGCCGGGTTGGACCTCGACATCGCCGAGCACGAAGTCGTGGTGCTCATCGGCGCTTCCGGCTCCGGCAAGTCGACCCTGCTGCGCTGCATCAACCTGCTCGAACCGATCGACGACGGCACCATCCACCTCGACGGCGAACACATCACCGACCCCCGGGTCAACCCTGATCATGTACGCCGCCGCATCGGCATGGTCTTCCAGGCGTTCAACCTGTTCCCCCACTTGAGCGTGCTGGACAACATCACCCTCGCTCCGCGTCGGGTGCACCGGGTGCCGCGGCGGCAGGCCGAAGAACGCGCCCGGGAACTGCTGGCACGCATCGGACTCGCCGACAAGATCCGCGAGTACCCCGATCGGCTCTCCGGAGGCCAGCAGCAGCGGGTGGCGATCGTGCGGGCGTTGGTCAACCAGCCCCGACTGCTCCTGCTCGACGAGGTGACCTCGGCGCTCGACCCGGAGCTGGTGGGCGAGGTGCTCGACCTGATCCGCGACCTCAAGAGCCAGGGCATGACGATGCTGATCGCCACCCACGAGATGGGATTCGCCCGGCAGGTCGCCGACCGGGTGTGCTTCCTGCACGGCGGGCGGATCCTCGAACAGGGACCGCCTCAGCAGGTGCTCGGCGAGCCGACCGAACCCCGGACGAGGCAGTTCCTCCAACGACTCATCGACGCCGGCCGTGCGTAGGCGGGACCACGGTCGGAGGGGGCACCGTGGTCCCGCCCGCGTTCAGCAGCTCGACTGTTCCCGCCACCGGCGGCGGACCTCTTCGGTGATCTCGCCCATCTCGGTGGGTTGGGTGATCCGGATGTGGTTGCCGAACGGGTCACGCAGAGCACAGTCGATGCCGTAGGGCTGCTCGGTCGGCTCCTGAATGAACTCCACCCCTTTGGCCCGCAGCTCCTCGTAGGTCTTGCGGCAATCGTCGGTGCGCAGGATCAGCGCCAGGCCCAACGTGCCCTTGGTGAGCGCGTCGCGGATCTGGGCGGCGTTCTCCTCGCTCATCGCCGGCGGTCCCGGCACCTCCAACAGGATCTCCCGGCCGCTGTCGCCGGGCACGCCGACCGTCAGCCAGCGCATGAAACCGAGGTCGGCGTCGACGCGGACCTCCAATCCGAGCTTGCCGACGTAGAAGTCGAGCGCCTCGTTCTGGTCCAGTACGTAGATCCCGTGGTGCGTAATCGCGTTGAACATGCTGTCACCCTACGGACGCGGGGGTCCTGCGGGCTTCTCCAAAACTGCTCGGCCGTGTCCACCGCATGAGGTAACACGTAGGCACGGGCGCGGGCAGTGGCCTGACATCGTGGCGGTAGGCCGACGGGGAGCGGCCCACGATCGCCTGGAAGGTGCGGCTGAACGTGCCCAGGCTCTGAAACCCGACCGAGAACGCGATGTCGGTGACCGGGCGGGTGGTGTACCGCAGCAGCGTCATCGCCCGTTCGATGCGGCGTCGCTGTAGGTACCGGTGGGGCGTCTCACCGAACACGGCGCGGAACGAGCGGATGAAATGAGCTTCGGACATGAGGGCCACCTGAGCCAACGCCGAGATGTCCAGCGGCTTGGCGTAGTCACGGTCGATCGTGTCCCGTGCCCGCAGCAACCAGCGGTTGGTCTGTTCGTTTGCGCTGCTCCGGCGAAGCGTCGCCCCCTCCATGCCGGCCATCCTGCCACCACCGGCCGACATCGTCGGGCATTCGCCCGACCTGTCGTCGGTCGCTGCTACTCGGCGACGATGAAGAGGGCACTCACAAGGCACGGGCTCTCACCGGCAGCTGGGTAACCTGGCGCCAGCGTCTCGGAAGAAAGGACCTCGGATGCCTCTGATCGACATGCCCCTTCACGAGCTGGAGCGTTACGCACCGGCCCGTGAAGAGCCGGCCGACTTCGACGAGTTTTGGCAGCGCACCCTCGCCGAGGCTCGCCAGCACCCGATGGAGCCCACGTTCACGCCGGCCGACGTCAAGCTGCGGGCGGTGGAGGTCCACGATGTGACGTTCCCCGGCTTCGGCGGTGATCCGATCAAGGGGTGGCTGCTGCGCCCCGCCGGGGTCACCGACCCGTTGCCGTGCGTGGTCAGCTACATCGGGTACGGCGGCGGGCGCGGCCTGCCCTACGAGTGGCTGGTCTACGCCACCGCCGGCTACGCCAACCTCGTCATGGACAGCCGGGGCCAAGGCAGCAGCTGGAACCGGGGTGACACCCCGATTACAGCCCACACCCGCTCGACCCCCAGCACTACGGGGTCATGACCCGGGGCATCCTCTCCCCGGAGACCTACTACTACCGTCGGTTGATGACCGATGCGGTGCGGGCGGTGGAAGCGGCGCGGAAGGCCCCCGGCGTCGACCCGGAACGCATCGCGGTCTGCGGAGGTAGCCAAGGCGGTGGGTTGGCGTTCGCGGCGGCCGGGCTCGCCGACGGGGTCGGTGCGGCCCTGGTCGACGTGCCGTTCCTGTGCCACTGGCAGCGTGCCATGGACATCGCCAGCGAAGGCCCCTACCTGGAACTGGTGCGCTACTGCTCGGTCCAGCGCCACAACGTCGACCGGGTGCTGGCCACCCTGTCCTACTTCGACGGGGTCAACCTGGCCGCACGGGCCAGCGCTCCTGCCCTGTTCAGCGTCGGCCTGCTGGACCCGGTCTGCCCGCCATCCACCGTGTACGCGGCCTACCACCACTACGGGGGCACCAAGCGGATGCAGGTCTGGCGCTACAACGAGCACGAAGGCGGCCAGAGCTACCAGCTCAGCGAGCACCTGACGTTCCTGGCCGAGGTGTTCGGCTGAGCAGCGCCCCGGTCGTCACACGAACATCAGCCGGAACAAAATCATCGTGACGACCACGTCCGGTCCACGCACCACCTGCGACACCAGGTCGACCGGGATCAACCCGAACGGGGTCTCCCATACGACGCCTCCGTAGCGCATCGGCGGTCGGGAAGCGGTCCGGTACACCGCGACGACCAACCCCGCCACGAAGACCGCGTCGACCACCGTCGGCTGAGGACGGACCACGGGCAGGGTGAGCAGGTACCACACCAGCACACCCAAGGTCGGCAACACCAAGTGGACCGCGTAGAGCGCACCGTCGCGCCCGCCGAGCGCGCGACGCAGACCGGCGGACCGGCACACCATGCGCAGTCCGCCGGCGAGGGCGCCGCCTGCCAGGTAGGCCAACGCCAGGTGGGCGGCGCCGCCCAGCGGCGGCAGCGCCACCGTCACCGCGTAGCAGCCCAGGCCCAGCAGCACCCACCACAGCAGCACCCCGGGGCGGCGCAGCGGTCGACGCAGGTCTGCCCGCAACAGCACCCACCACCGACTGCCAGGGCGTTGCCGCCGGCTGCGCACCCGACCCACCGCCCGCCACCGGCGGGCCTCTACGACCGAGGTCAACCAAGTGGGGTCCACCGACAGCGCCGCGACCATGGCAGCGCTGGCCAGCTGCGCCCCGGTGGCCAGCGACGCCCGGTCGATGCGCGACAGTGCCCGAACAGCCGCGACCGTCGCCGCCACCGCGACCGGCACCGTGGCGACCGCCGCCACCTCCCACCGCACCGTCGGCGTGGGCAGCGACCGACCCGCCAGCTCCGCCACCACCGCCACCAAAGCGGCCACGCTGCCCACCGCGACCAGCGTCGGGCCTAGGTGGCGGGACCACACCGGCGGGCGCGCCTCGGCCTGGGCGACGACGCCCAACGCCACGCCAGCCACCGCGCCGCCGACGACCGCCACGGTCACCGCGGTGAGCGTCACCGCCGGCGCCTCCCGACGCACCGCCACCACGGCGGCCACTCCCAGCAACGCGCTGCCGGCCGCCGCGCCGGCCAGCGACCACATGAAGCGGGGCACCAGCCACGCTCGACGGTCCACAGGGGAGCTTGCTATCCACGTCATCGTCGCCGGACTCGCCAGCAGCGGGCCCACCATCCGCACTCCCTGCCAGGTGAGCCCGGCACCGGCCACCACGGCGGCCACACCGATCCACCAGCGCGCCCCGGTCGCCGTCGACACCACCTCCGGGGAGGTGAAGTAGTCCCGCAGGACGTAGACGCCGCCACCTCCATAGACCACGGCGAGCAGGAGGACCAGGTAGAGATCGGCGAGCACGTCCCCGAGCGACCCGGAACGGTGGTTGCGGCGCAACCGTCGCAGCCGAACCCGCACCTGCCGTGCGGACGGAACGGCCGGCTGCGCACGGGCAGTGACAGTGTCAGTCATCGAACGTGATGACCTGGTCGGCGACCGCCTCGGTCAACTCGGGATGGTGAGAAGCCATGAGCACCGCCGTGCCCGTCGCCTTCTCCTGCAACAGTCGGTCGGCCAGCCACCGCCGGCCGTCCCGATCCAACCGCTGCTCCGGCTCGTCGAGCACCAGCAGCCGCCGAGGGCGTACGAAGCAGGACGCCAGCGCGAGGCGGCGACGCTGACCGCTGGACAGGGTGGACGGAAGCTGGTCACGGATTCCCTCCAGGCCCCACTCGGCCAGGGCCTGGCGCGCCGCCTCCGGCGCACCACCGTGGGCGTACGCCAGCAGCTCCAGATGCTCCCCGACCGACAGGTCGGGGAAGAAGTCGATGTCGTCGAGCGCAGCGGCCATGATCGCCCGAATCCGGGGATCGGTCTCGTAGGCCCGTCGACCGTCGATGAAGACGTCACCCTCGTCGGGGCGGTCAGCGCCCACCACGCAGCGCAGCAGGGTGGTCTTGCCCGAGCCGTTGGGGCCCACCACCGCCACCGCTTGGCCCGCCTCCACGGTAAACGTCACCCCGTCGAGCACGACCAATTCCCCGAACCGGCGAGTCACCCCCCCCGGACGTCCAAGACCACCACGGACGCCACTATGTCAGATCGACGTACCCGCCGACGCGTATCCACCCAAGCGCAGCAGGGTGGCGATGTCGGCGGCGTGCCCATGGTGGGCCTTGGTCGGGGTCTCCACGATCAACGGCACCCCGGCGGTGGCCGGATGCGCCAACAACTCGGCGAACGCCGCCTCACCGATCATGCCGCGACCGATGTTCTCGTGCCGGTCGCGCAGCGATCCGCACGGATCCTTCGAGTCGTTGGCGTGCACCAGCTTGAGCCGGCCCGCCCCGCACGTCGCCACCAGCGCGTCCAAAGTGGCGGTCATCCCGCCGGGCGCGGCCACGTCGTGGCCGGCGGCGAACGCGTGGCAGGTGTCGAAACACACCCCCAGCCAGGGATGCCAGTCCACCGCCTCCAGGTAGGCCGCCAACTGCTCCACCCGGGCCACCAGCGAACGTCCGCCTCCCGCCGACGGCTCCACCAAAAGCCGCGGTCCACCACTGGCGGCGGACCAGTCCAACAGCGGCAGCAACGCCTCCCGGACCTGGCGCATAGCCGTGTCCGCGTACGCCTCGTCGACCGCGCTGCCGGCGTGGAACACCACCGCCTCGGCGCCGATGGCCGCCGCCCGCGTCAGCGCGTGGTCCAAGCTGCGGGCCGAGTTGCGCACCGTCTCCGGCGTGGGAGAGCCCAGGTTGACCAGCAGCGTGGCGTGGACGAAGGCGGGGATCCCGCGCTGCGCGCAGCCGGCCACGAACTGGGCGTCCTGCTCCGGGTCGCCGCGCGACAGCCGCCAGCCCCGCGGATTGCTGACAAAGACCTGCACCGCCTGCGCGCCGGCCGCGTCCACGTACGCCAACGCCGACCGGGCCAGGCCACCGGCGGTGGGGGCATGCGCCCCGATCGGCCGCAGCCCGTGCCCGGCCGACGCCGTGGCACCAGAAGAAGGGCGTGGCGCGGTCACGGCGACGGCACGCACCAGACGGTCACCGCCGAGCCCGGTGGAATCCCGGTGCCGCCGGTCGGGCTCTGCGTGAACACCCGGCCCCGGTTACCCAGCGGCGTCTCCACCTCGAAGCCGGCGCCGGTGAGGGTGCGGATCGCGTCGCGGCACCGCTGGCCGGAGACGTCCGGCACCGGAATCGTCGGCGGGCCCTTGCTCACCTGTAGGGTGACCACCGCGCCCGGCTCGACCCCGGTGTCGTACGCCGGGTCCTGGCCGATCACCTCACCCTTGGGGCGGTCGCTGTCCACCTCCTCCACCCGGGCCTGGAGGTTGACCTGTTGCAGCTCGTTGATCGCCTGCTCGGCAGGCTTGCCGATCAACTGCGGCACCCGCAGCGGTGAGCGGCCCTTGCTGAGCGTCACCGTCACCGTGCTGCCGGCCTTGACCTCTTCGCCGACATCCGGGGAGATCGCCGCCACGCGACCTTCGGGGATGGTGTCGCTGTAGACGTCCTCCTCGGCCCGCTCCACCACCAGCCCCAGCCCGGTCAGCTGGTGGGTGGCGGCCTCCACGTCGACGCCGACGACGTCGGGCACCGTGAACACCTCGGGGCCCAGGGAGAGCGTGAGCGTGATGGTGCTGCCACGCACCGCCCGGCCGGTGGGATCCTGAGCGATGACGTGGTCGACCGGCACGTTCGTGTCGTACCGGGGATTGGCGAACGTGACAGCGAAACCGCTATCCCTCGCCTTCGCCACCGCCTCCGCCTGGGAAAGCCCCACCAGCTGCGGGGCCGTGGCGTACCGGCCCAGCATGAACCACCAGCCGCCGACCGCCACCAACAAGGCCAGCACCACGCCCGCGGCGATCATCGGCACGCGCCAGCCGCCGCGGCCGGTGATGAAGCCGGTGAGCTGCTCGGTGACGGTGGCGCGGCCCTCGTCCTCAGCCACCTGGGCACGGCCGCGAGAGTAGGTCGTCGACGACGCCCGGTGCGTGCGCCCCGAACCACGCGACGGCAGCCTCGCCCACGCTGGCCGTTCCTCGTCGACCGGGACAGTCGGCACCGCAGACGCCGCCGGCAGCGTCGGCATCACCATGGTCGCGTCAGAGGCCGACACCGGTGGTGGGGTCGGCGCTCGGTGGACGGCGAGCCCTTCACGGACCTCCTGGACCCGGCTGAGCAGCTCGTTGGCGTCCGAGGGTCGGTGGGCCGGGTCGCGGCGCGTGGCCCACGACACCAGCTCGTCGACGGCCGCCGGCAGGCCAGTTACGTAGTGCGACGGAGGGGGCACATCCTGGTGGAGGGCCGAGGCTGCGGCGTCGTCGTACGGCAGCCGACCCGTCAGCATCTCGAACAGCACGACCCCGGTGGCGTACACGTCGCTGCGCGGGTCGGCGCGCTGCTCGGCGAGGACCTCAGGCGCCAGGTACGCCGACGCCCCGTCGGCGCCGATCGGGTGCTGGCCCGGCTGGGTCAACCCGAAGTCGGCGACCTTCACCACGCTGTCGACCAGGGAGCCCGCGCTCGGCGGGGACGCCACCAGCACGTTCTCCGGCTTGACGTCCCGGTGCACGAGCCCGGCGCGGTGCGCTGCGGCGATCGCGGCCAGCATCTGCTCAGCCACGCTCAGTGCTTCGACGGGGCTCAACCGGCGACGCGCGGCGAGCACCTGCCGCAGCGTGCGGCCGTGAACGTGCTCGATGACGAGGTAGGGGAGCCCGTCGTGGCTGCCCTGGTCGTAGACCGCCACCACGTTGGGGTGGGCCAGGCGGGCTATCGCCTGCGCCTCCTCGCTGAACCGGTCGGTGAACGCCGGGTCACCCGCGCGGTGAGGGTGGACGATCTTCAGTGCCACCGGGCGGTCGAGCCGTTCATCAGTGGCGGCGTAGACGGTGGCTGTGCCTCCGCGCGCGATCCAGCTCCGGACGCGGTAGCGACCGTCGATCAGCGTGCCGACCAGCGGGTCGGCGCCTTCTCTGTCCATGTCTGGCACAGAAGTGTACGGGCCCGCGGCCAGTGGTGAATCAACTCCCAGGTCATGGCCGGTCGTCCCCCGCGCGTCGCCGGCACGACAGCCTCACCGACCTCGCGTGTCACGCCCCGGTCGTCACCACGTCACCCGCGGCGAGCGACGCTTCGCGCCGGGGGTCGTCGCCCGGTGGTGGCGATGACCGGCGGGCCGGGTAGCCGGGCGGTCGCGGGTCGTGGCACTGTGGGCAGGTGAGTGAAACCGCGTCTAGCGGCGGCCCCGCAGGTTGGCTGACTCTGCCCGAGGTGGCCGCCCGGCTGGGAGTCCGCGAGAGCAAGGTGCACCAGATGATCCGCGACGGCGGATTGATCGCCGTGTGGCGGGACGGCGCCCGGATGGTGCCGGTCGAGCTGGTGGACAACGCGAGCGTGCTCAAGCACCTGCCCGGGGTCGTGACCCTGCTCCGGGACGCCGGCTACAACGACGACGAGGCCCTGCGGTGGCTGTACCAAGCCGACGACAGCCTCCCCGGCACCCCGCTACAGGCACTAGCGGGCCGGTCGGCCACCGAGGTCAAGCGCCGCGCGCAGGCACTCGGCTTCTAGACCTCGCCCGCGTTCACCGGGTGCGCGCCGTCGCCGCGGCGGCCAGGCTCGTGAGCACCTCGGCCGCCTCCGGGTCCAGCGACACCGAGCGCAGCGCGTCGAGCGCCGTCGCGGTGAGATCGGCGATCCGCTGCTCCGTGCGCCGCAACGCACCCGACTCGGTGATGATGTCGCGCAGCCGCGCCAACCCCGCCTCGTCGAGATCGCGGTTACCCAGGCCGGCCTCGAGCGCCGCACGGGCGGCCGGGCTGGCCGACTCGAAAGCGGCGGCGACGAGGAAGGTGCGCTTGCCATCGCGCAGGTCGTCGCCGGCGGGCTTGCCGGTGTGGGCCGGGTCACCGAAGACGCCGAGCACGTCGTCGCGCAGCTGGAACGCCTCGCCCAGAGGCAGACCGAAGTCGGAGTAGGCGGCGGCGACCTCCGCGGGCGCGTCCGCCAACGCCGCACCGAACAACAGCGGACGCTCCACTGTGTACTTGGCCGACTTGTAGCGGGCCACGGTCACCGCCCGAGCCACGGTGGCGTCCCGGGTGGCCTGCGTGAACACGTCGAGGTACTGCCCAGCGGTGACCTCGGTGCGCATCCGGTCGAACACCGGCCGAGCGCGGGAAATCGCCGCCGCGGGCATGCCGCTGGAGTGCAGGAGCTCGTCTGACCAGACCAGACACAAGTCACCGACGAGAATCGCGGTGGCGGTACCGAACCCCTCCGCGTCGCCGTACCACCCCTGGGCGACGTGGTCGTCGGCGAAGCGCCGATGCACCGCCGGCCGGCCCCGACGCGTGTCGGAACGGTCCATGACGTCGTCGTGCACCAGCGCGCTGGCCTGCACCAACTCCAACGCCGCCACGGTGGCGACCACCTCGTCGCAGTCCAGGCCGCCCGCGCCGCGGTAGCCCCAGTAGGCGAAAGCGGGCCGAAGCCGCTTGCCACCACCGAGCACGAACTCTTCCAGAGTGTCGGCGACCGGTGACAGCGCGTCATCGATCGATGTGAGCCGGGCGCGCTGCCGTTCGAGGAACTGCGACAGCGCCTTGTCCACCCGGCCCCGCAGGCCGGCACGCTCGAGCGGAGAGACGTTCACGCCCATACGCTATCGGTGATCACATGATCGCGCACGGCGGCCTCACCGCTGCGTGGCAGCGACCGCGCACCCGTGGAAAAATCCTCGATCCGTGCCCCGTGCGACAGGTCTCGCGGCCGAGGCGGAACCGGACAGGTGCCGACCCCGTCGGCACCGGTTAGGGTTCAAGCCATGGCAGGTAGTAACCGGCTCGGCTGGCCCGGCAGACATCCCTCGATCGGGGACTTGATCCGCCAACAAGGGCCGACCTTCTCGTTCGAGTTCTTCCCGCCGAAGAGCCCGGAGATGGAGGTTCAGCTCTGGCGCACCATCCGGGAGTTGGAGCGCCTGCGTCCCTCCTTCGTCTCCATCACCTACGGCGCTGGCGGGTCCACACGCGACACCACCGTGGCGGTGACCGAGCGGGTCGCCAACGAGACGACGTTGCTGCCGATGGCCCACCTCACCGCGGTCAACCACTCGGTCGCCGAGCTACGCCACGTCATCGGTCGATTCGCCGCCGCCGGCATCCGCAACCTGCTCGTCGTCCGGGGCGACCCACCCGGCAACCCCAACGGCGAATGGATCCCACACCCGCGCGGGCTGCGGTACGCCGAAGAACTCGTGCGGCTGGCCAAAGAAGTGGGGGACTTCAGCATCGGGGTGGCGGCCTTCCCGTACAAGCACCCGCGCTCGCCCGACCTCGAAAGCGACACCGCCTACTTCGTGCGTAAGTGCCGCGCCGGGGCCGACTTCGCCATCACCCAGATGTTCTTCGACGCCGACGATTACCTGCGGCTGCGTGACCGGGTGACCGCGGCCGGGTGCGACACCCCGATCCTGGCCGGCGTGATGCCCGTGACATCGATGCGCACCATCGAGCGGGCCGAGGTGCTCTCCGGGGCACCGTTCCCGCCTGCGCTGGCCGAGCAGTTCGCCCGCATCGCCCACGACCCGAAAGCGGTCCGCGAATTGGGCATCGAACAGGCCAGTCACATGTGCCAGCGGCTATTGGACGAGGGCGTACCGGGCATCCACTTCATCACCCTCAACCGCTCCACCGCCACCCGGGAAGTGTGGAACAACCTCAAAGGCGCGACCACTCCCGCCCGGACCGCCAGCTGACCACCCCGTCTCCTCGACACGGGCTCCCTCGTTGAGGGCAAGGTGGGGTCCAAGCGGGTGCAAGGTTGGGAGGCGTACGCCACCGAGTGGTCGGAGCGGTACGGCGGCTACGACCCACGGCGCAGCCAAGGCCTAGGCCGGATCTGGCACCGAATGGCGTACCGCGTCGGAGTGCAGCTGTTCAAGATACGGGTACGCCCGGCCGCGATCACCACACTCGCGTTGATCATCGCCTTGGCGGTGCCGATCCTGGCGTACCAGCACGCGCTGGCCAGCGCCGCGCTGGTAGTGCTCGCCTCCGGCTTCGTCGCAGCGGTCGGCTCGGCCCTCGGTGTGCTCAGCGTCGGAGGAGCCCGCAGCGGGCTGGTCTGGGAGTCGGCCCTGGCCCGGCTCGGTGAGGTGTGCTGGTTGTTCGGCTTCTGGCTAGCCGGGGTGCCCGCCGCGCTGGTCATCGGCTGTGGCCTGGTGATCGGGTTCCACGAGTACGTGCGGGCGCAGGCACTCGCCTCCGGCGCCAGCCGAGTCGGGGTGCACTCCGCCGCCGACCGGCCGGCGCGGCTGCCCATGGTGGTGGCGGCCCTCCTGGCGGCAGCGGTCGCGGGCTGGTTGAACCCACGACTGGCCGCCGGGGTCCTCACCGTGATGACCGGCCTGTGGCTGGTGCTGACCCTGCTCGGCTTTTGGCAGCTGATCGGCGCGTTGCAGCGCTCGCCCGACCGGGTCTGAGCCGACCCGGGCTCAACGCTCCAGCGGCAGGCGACGGCCGAGTACCGCGAAGGTGCGGGCGTCACCGGGGAAACGCAGATGCCGCAGCACGTCGACGAAGCCGAAGCGGCGGTACAGCCGCCAGGCCCGGGACGTCTGCTCGTCGCCCTCGGGCGTGGACAGCAGCGTGGTGCTGCCGGTGGCCATGGTGAGCAGCGCCCGCAGCTGGCGTTCCCCCAAACCGTGCCCCTGGGCAGCGGTCCGGACGTGCAGCTCGACCACCTCGAAGCAGTCGGTCAGCCAATACTCCCGGTCCGCTGGAGACATGGCGTTGCCGACCTGGTCGTGCCACCACTGCCCGGGGGCGGAGTGGTAGCCGTAGCCGAAGCCCGCGAGCTGGCCGTCGGTGCTGATGGTGGCGACTGCTCGGAAACCGGGCCGGCGTACGTGGGTGGTGATGTAGTCCCGGCGGGTGATCATCACCTCGGGGCCGTAGCCCATCGCGTCGCCGTACACGGCGACCACGTCGTTGAGCCGGCGCAGCAGGTCGTCCGGGGTCCACGGCACGAGCCGCATACCCGTGCCGGCGCGCAGGGGCGGCAGTTCGAAGTAGCCCGACGAGCCGGTCACGCCACCTCCGCCGGGATGCCAGAGGTCACCCGCACCAGTTCGGCGTAGGTGGTGGGGAAGACCGCACGGGGCACCCCGCCGGCGGCCCAGATCTCGTCGTACTCAGCCAGCGCCTGATCGACCAGGGTCCGGATCGGTTTGGGATGCCCCACCGGGGCCACCCCACCGATCGGCTGCCCGGTGTGTTCCCGGACGAAGTCGGGACTGGCCCGGCGCACCCGACGAGCCCCGATCACCGCCGCCACCTTGTCAGTGTCCACCCGGTGAGCGCCCGAGGTGAGCACCAGCACCGGCTCACCGTCGGCGTCGAAGATGAGCGAGTTGGCGATCTGGCCCACCGCCACACCGAGCGCCTCGGCCGCCGCGGCGGCGGTGTGCACAGCGTCGGGCAGGATGCGGACCTGACACGGGCGACCGGCGCTGTCGCGCGCATCCGCCGTGGCCAGCGCCTGGGACACCCTCTGCACGTTGGGATGCGCCTGCATGCAGACATCCTCCCCCGATGGGCATGATCAATGTCACCGGGTCGGTACGACCTCGATCTGGCCGGGCCCGCGGTCCTTGGCGATGAACATCGCGGCGTCGGCGTCCCGCAGCATGGCTGAGGCCGAGGCCTCCCCGCGGGCACCGACCGCTCCGCCGATACTCGCCGAAACGCGCACCGACCGGCCAGCCACGGCGAAGGGGGAGTCCAGACTGCGCAGCACCGTCTCGGCCAAAGCCGCGACCTCATCCACCCCCGACACACCGTCGAGCACCACGAGGAACTCGTCTCCCCCGAACCGGGCTGGCAGGTCGCCGTCCCGGGTGCTGGCGCGTAACCGGGAAGCGACCTGTTGGAGGAGATGGTCGCCGGCCTCGTGACCGTACCGGTCGTTGACCAACTTGAAGCCATCCAGGTCGCAGAAGAGCAGCCCCACGTAGTCGTTGCCGTGATTGGTCAGCGCCTCCTCCAGCCGCTGGCCGGCGAGGACCCGGTTGGCCAGTCCGGTGAGCGGATCGTGGGTGGCTTGTTCGCGCAGACTCGCCTCGCTGCGGCGTAACGCCCTGTGCAAGGCGGCGTTCGTCATCGCCACCGCCAGATAGTTGGCGAAGACGACCGCCAGGTCCGCGGCGTCCGGACGGAACGGGTGGTAGCGGTTGCGTGCGGCGTACAGCACCGCCTGGGGACAGGTTTCGCCCATCGCGGGGACGCCGAGCAACGCGCGCCCACGCCCGGTCGCGACACCGTCGTTGTCCACGTAAGGGCGACCGTGCTGCAACACCGTCCATCCGGGAAGCGACTCCGCGGTGGAGGCGGTGACCACAGGTGCGCTGTGGCCGGCCGCCGCGCGCACCGACGCGGTCAACCCCTCGGCTCGCGCCTCCACGATGGTCACCCACGTGTCGTCCGCGGCGAGGAGTCCGCGAAACAGGGTGACCGCCTCGGCCAGGAGCGGGTCCAGGTCGAGATGGCGGGCGAGCAGGTGCCCCGACTGGACGAGCTGCTCCACCGCCGCCATCCGCTCCCGCTCGGCCACCGCCAGCTGGAGCCGGCCCGCCACCGAACCGACCACCTCGAGATCGACCGGGGTGAAGGGTTCGTGCGCGTGGCGCAGCAACACCAGCAGATCGTCACCACTGTCGGGCCCAAACGGCTGCCAGAGCGCGGCCTGCGTCCCCAGCGCGGCGAACAGCTCGGGCACCGGCCCTTCGGTGCCCGGCACCGCGGGGGAGGCGGCCCGGCCGGGGCGGACGAGCCGGCTGCGCTGTGCCGGGTCCAACGTCCAGCCCTCGCGGAACGCCGGGTCGTCCTCGGGCAGGCCGCAGCAGGCCAACACCAGCATCCGACGGTCGAGCAGGCGAGCCACCAGCGTCATGTCGGCGGAGAACACTTCGGACAGGACGGTGAGCGTGTCGTCGATCAGCCGCTCCGGTGAGCCTGGCTGTCCGATCACCGCGAGCAGGCGGATCAGGCCCGTGGTGTGGCGGTAGGCGTCGCGGGCAGCGCGGACCGCCTCCCCCAGTTGCCGGCGCAGCGCCGCGGTCTCCGACGCCCGATCCGTGGAGTTGATCGACGGCCACGAAACCGGCGTGCACGCTGCGGTGGAGACCGCCGGCGCCGAGGTATCTCGCCTCACAGCGCCACCGCGGCGATGGTGGCGTTGTGGTAGCCGGCTACGCCGCGGGTCCGCGCATACTCGCCATAGGTGTAGAAGCCAAACGTCGGCACGTTCCCCGCCGCGGCCTGGAGACGCGTCGGCTCCTCCGCACCGCGGTCGCGCAAGATGTCCAACCGGGCGACGCAACTGAAGGTCAGCAGCACGGCCGGGTCCACCACATCCTGTAGTGCCTGTTCGGCGATGACGTCGGCCACCTCGAGGAGGTCGTCCTGACCGCAGGAGACCAGGTGCACGGCGGAGTACGCCGGTAACGGCGCAAAGGTGCGGATCACTCCATCGCCGTCGATGAACGCGCCCCGGATCAGGAGCGATCCGTCAGGTTCGATCAACCCGAACGCGCCGGCCGAGTAGTGACCGCCGGGCATCTCCCACACCAGGTCATGGGGTGGTCCGTGGTGGCGGAAGTGCTCCTCGAACACCTGCCGGGCCGGCCGGCCACCGATCTCGTGCACGACTGGACCGTCCACGCGGGTCACGAGCTGCGGGAGACCCAACGGCTGCCATCCGTGCTGGCAGACCACCCGTACCGGGCGCTGCGACCCGATCCACACCGCCACCGCGCCGTCGCTGAGCACGCGGTCACCGTCGAACACGAACGTCTGCTCCAGGCGCCGGTCGTCACCGGCGGCGCCGCCGATCACCGGCACCGCCGCACCCCCCACCCGGTACACCCCGCTGAGCAGGGTCTGCTGTGCACCGGCGAGCCCGTCGACGAGGAGCATTATGGCGCTGTGCGGGCAGTCCTCCGCTCCTGCGGCGTCCCGCGCGGCACGGGCGAGCTGCCGACCCACCGTGAACGCATCGGCGCGCACCCCGGTGACCGAAGCGACCCCGAACCGGTAGCGGTCGCCGGCCAGGGCGAGCACCGCCACGCCGGTGCCCGGCGCGGCGAGCTGGCCCTGGTAGAGGTGGCCACTGGTGGTCGCCCCGACCACCGGCACGTCGCCGGCGGTGCCGCGCACCCCGGCGAGCAGACGGGGCAAGTCGTATCGCACCGACGACAGCACCATGACCAGAGCCGGAGGGGACCCGTCCAACTGGGCGAGTGCCGCCTGCGTCGCCGCCTCCGCAGCGGCCGTCGGATCATCGGCGGTGCTGGCACCGATGCCGGCCCGCAGGGGTTTCACCGTGTCGGTCGTGGCGACAGTGTCATCGACCGCTGGCAGATTATCCATGCCTTCTACGCCTCGCCGAGTAGGGGCAGGTTGCGACGGGTCACGTCTGGTGTCGATACTACGACAGCACGTGCGTGCAGTGCGGTACGGAGAGCCGCGCCGTCGGAATATCTGGAGGATTATCAATGGTCGACTGGGAGCATCCGGAGGATCCACCTGGTGAGTGGCAGCGGGAGCACCTGCGGCGCTACGTCGCTACCAACGGCGCTGATGGGCACATGTGGAACCTTCCCTGGGCCGATCCCGACGGGCTCCCCGACGCTCCCACCCTGCTGCTGACCACCATCGGCCGGCGCAGTGGCAAGACGCGGCGCACCCCGCTCATCTACGGCCGGGACGGTGACCGATACGTGGTGGTCGCCTCGGCGGGCGGGCAACCGACCCACCCGGCGTGGTACCTCAATCTCACCGCCGACCCGCGCGTACGCATCCAGGTCCGCGACCAGCGGATCGCCGGTCGCGCGCGGACCGCCTCTGCGGAGGAGCGGGCGAGGCTGTGGCCCATGATGGCCGCGATCTGGCCGCCATACGACGACTACCAGGCCAAGGCGGGTCGTGAGATCCCCGTGGTGATCATCGAACCGGTCGCCGACTGACCCGGTCAGTGGTGGCCGGCTCCGGCCGGCTCGCCGCGCCGCAGCCGGATCACGTACTCCAGCAGTGCGATCAACACCTCCTTGCCGGACTGTCGGCTGCGCGCGTCGCAGAGCATCACCGGCACCTCGGGGTCCAGATTGAGCGCCATCTGCACGTCGGAGACCTCGTAGCGGGGAGCGTCGTCGAAACAGTTGACCGCGACCAGGAACGGCAGTCGGCGTCGCTCGAAGTAGTCGACCGACGCGAAGCAGCCCTCGAGGCGGCGGGTGTCGGCGAGCACCACCGCCCCGAGTGCCCCGAGGGCGAGTTCGTCCCACACGAACCAGAACCGGTCCTGCCCAGGTGCGCCGAACAGGTAGAAGACCAGGTTCTCGTTGACCGTGATGCGGCCGAAGTCCATGGCCACCGTCGTGGTCTGCTTGAGATCCACTCCGGACAGGTCGTCGATGCCGAAGCCTTCGTTGGTGAGGTACTCCTCGGTGCGCAACGGCATGATTTCGCTGACCGATCCGACCAGGGTCGTCTTCCCGACGCCGAATCCGCCGGCGATGAGGATCTTGACCGAGACCGGGGTGGGGGAGTCCGCTTCAGAGTGACCGTAGTCCATCGAGCATCGCCTCTAGTGTGTCGACACTGATCTGCAGGTCGGCGGGTTGGGAGGAGCGCACCGCGATGTGCCCGGAGTGCAGCAGGTCGCCGAGGATGACCCGGACCACGCTCAACGGCAGGTCCAGATGCGCCGAGATCTCCGCGACCGCGATCGGGCGCTGGCTGAGCCGGACGATCGCCACCTGTTCCGGGCTGTGGCCCGCGCCGAGTGAACTCGGCGCGCAGGTCGCCACGATGTTGGTGACCAGATCGAAGGTCCCGCGGGAAGGGCGGGTCCGACCGGAGGTCACCGCGTAGGGGCGGACCACCGGGCCGGGATCGTTGTCAGCCCAGTCGGCGTGGCTGGGAGGTTGCGGGAACGGCATGGTGCCCCCTAACGGTCAGCCTCGCCCGGACCGGTGCGCAGCGGGGTGGAGAGGAACTTGCCCACAGCGGTGACGAGCCGCGCCATCTCGTAGGCGATCAATCCCACGTCCGCTTCGGAAGACGCCTGCACCGCCAGGCAGGCCCCCTTGCCCGCGGCCGTGACGAAAAGGAACGCCTCGCCGAACTCCACGATGGTCTGTCGGACCGCGCCGACCCCCAATGCCCGGCCGGTGCCGCGAGCGAGGCTCTGGAACCCGGACGCCGCGGCGGCGAGGTGCTCGGCCTCCTCCCGGGTCAAGCCCTTCGAAGAGGCGATCAGCAACCCGTCCGTGGACAGGACGATGCCTCGCTCCGCGTGGGCGACCCGCTCGACCAGGTCGTCCAGCAGCCAGGCCAAATCCCTGGACGTGCTCGTCTTCTGCACCACGTCTCATCCCTCCTGACGCATGGTGGGCTCGATGGGCGTGGAGCTGGTGCGGCGCGGGTCCTCCAACCCAGTTGGGCCGTCCTCGCGGGTAGCCTCCGAACGGCCTCGCTCGGTACCCCGCTGGTAGGCGCTCATCATGCGACGCACCAACTCCGGATCACGGTGCGGCTGTTCCTCCTCGCCGAAGCCGTCGGAGTCGTCGCGCAACTGTGGGGGCAGGCTCGCCTGTCGTACTCGCCAAGGCAGGCCCGAAGGGGTACGGGGGTGTTCCGTCGCATTCGATCCGGACGCTGCCACGCCCGCCGACCCGACGGCTTTGGGAGTCGGCGTCGAAGGAGACCGGACAGGTAGGGGTGGGGGTGGCACGTCCGGCTCGGACGGTGCTGGCAGCGCCGGCGACGCCGGACGGTCCGACTGCCCACTCGCCTCCGCCGTGCCAGCACCGATCGCGGCCGGCGCCGGCAGCTGCGGTCCCGGATCAGCCTCGCTGATGAGCGAGTTGGGCACCAGGACGATCGCGATGATGCCGCCGTACGGTGAACGCCGCAGGTGGACGTTGACGTCGTGGCGCTGCGCCAGCTTCGCCACCACGTAGTGACCCAGTCGGGTCGGGTCGACGACGCTGAAGTCCGGCGGATCGGCCAGCACCCGGTTCGCCGCGACCAAATCGTCCTCGTTCATGCCGAGACCGCGGTCTTCGATCTCAACCACGAAACCGTGCGCCACACGCTGGCCGGCGACGGTGACCGCGGCGTACGGCGGGGAGTACGACACCGCGTTCTCGATCAGCTCCGCCAGCAGGTGGATGATGTCGCCGACCGCGCGTCCTTCGATCGCGCACGACTCCACCGGCAGCAGGGTGACTCGGGTGTAGTCCTCGACCTCGGCCAGTGCCCCGCGGATGACGTCGATCATCTGGACCGGGTGGCGCCACGCCCGTCCGTGAGAGGAGCCGGAGAGCACGATGAGGTTCTCGGCGTTGCGTCGCATCCGCGTGGCGAGGTGGTCCACCCGGAACAGGTCTTCCATCTCGTCGGGATCGGTCTGGCGGCGCTCCATCGAGTCGAGCACCCGCAGTTGCCGGTGGACCAGGTTCTGCGTGCGCCGTGCCAGGCTCAAGAAGACATCCCGCACGCCGTGACGCAGTTCGGCCTGCTGCACCGCCGCGCGTACCGCGGTCTGCTGCACCGAGTTGAAGGCCTGGCCGACCTGGCCGATCACGTCGTCGCCGAAGCGCAACGGCGGCGCCTCGCTGGCCACGTCGACCTGTTCACCGGCCGACAGTCGCGCCACCACCCGGGGCAGCCGCCGTTCGGCCAGGTCGCGGGCGGCGTCGCGCAACCTCTCCAGCTGCTGCAGAAGCGATCGCGCGGTGGTGATGGACATCACCACCGCGGCGATCACGGCGACGAGTCCCAGACCACCGGCGAGCACCAGTCGGACGATGACACCGGCCGCCACCGGCGCGGAGTGCTCCACCAGGTTGTCACTGGCGGTCAGCTCCAACTCCCGCAACGCCGACAGGGCCGGGACGACGACCGCCTCCCACTCTGCTGCCGACAGAGGCGCCGGCGCACCGGCACGGCCGTCGCTGAGCAGCAGATCCTCCAGTCGGTGCAGTTCGAGCACCGCTGGCTCGTCCATCGTGCTCCGGTAGAGCGTCGCGGTCTTCGGAAGCAACTCTGTCGCGGCGTGCTCGTAGAGGAAACGGCGAGAGACGACGAGCCGGTTGACCTCCTGGACATCCTGGGCACTGAGTCGTGGCTGTTGGAGTGCGCCGACCAGCAGCGCGTCCTGCTGCGATATGAGTTCGCGGGCGAGGCTGAGCTCGATGAGGAGATCCGACTGCCGGGCGATATCCACGTCGTCCAACGCGGACAACGAGGCATACACCTCAAAACAGGCATCGATGATGCTGGTGAACCCATCGACCACGGCGTGGTGGTCCAAGCGGGCCTGGTCCACCTCGGTGCGCAGCTCGACCAGGCTTCCCAACAGCTGATCCGCGGTGTCGATCCGATCCTTGAGGCCCTCCGCGGCCATGCTCGGCAGCCGCGCGGACACGGCCTTGTCACGCCACTCCCTGATCGCCTCGTCGGTGTGCTGCCGGCTGGCCGCCAGCGACTCCTGCAGGTGCTGGCTCGCCCGCCCGCTGGTCACCGCGCTGGACAGGCGGCGCTCTTGCTGCAGCGCGTCGACCAGCTCTTCAGTGGGCAGACCCACCTGGTTGTAGCTGGCATCGACGAACAGTACGTTGAGACCCTCCCGCACGGTCACCACGGCCGCAAAGATCCACAATGCCGCCAACGCGGTGAGGAGGGCAAAGATTTTGATGCGTAGGTGTGAGCTGCGGGAACGCAGCGTGCCGTGCCTGCCGTTCGTCATCGTCAAACGCACCGCGTCCCTTGTGGTCAGAGGAAGATTGGGGTGATCCGGTCCGGAAGGGTGGAGGCTGGTGGCCTCGAACGAGCGGACTGTATCAGTCGACCTTCGCCGATGACGGACAGCGTGTGCGATTATCGGCGCACGCCGTAGACGTCCATGTGTCCAGGGAGTGTCCAGTGCAGAAGACAAAAGCGACGGCGGCGGCGCTCATCGCCGACATGGCCGCGGACGACTGGGGGCAGGTAGCGACGTCCTACTACGACACTGCCCGGCTGATCGTACTCGCCCCCTGGCTCGACGGGCATGCCGAACGGGTCGAACACCTGGTCACGACCCAGCGCCCCGACGGCTCCTGGGGCGGCCCCGACGGGTATGCGCTGGTACCAACCCTGAGCGCTACGGCTGCACTGCTGGCCGAAACCCGTCGCGCCGGTGGCGACCGGCTCCTGCCCGCGGTACGCGCCGGGCTGTCGGCGGCTCGCCACTGGTTGGACCCCGCTCGCCTCGTCGAGCTACCCGACACCATTGGGGTGGAGGTCATCCTGCCGGCTCTCCTCGAAGAATTGCAGACCCGGCTGGCCGCCAGCCCCGCCGCGGCGACGCTGCCCCCGTTGCCGATGGTCCCGGTCGACACGCGCCCTCTCGACATCGCTCGGGCTCGCGCCGCCAACGGCTCGTTGTCACCTCGAGCCTGGGCGTGCCTGGAGGTACTGGGAGAACAGGCAGCCGGCGTGAGATGGGTCCGCCCGGCGATGGGGGCCGTCGGATGCTCCGCGGCCGCCACAGCCGCCTGGGCAGGGGGACCACTCGGCGACCACGGGGCGGTCGACTTCCTCCACCGACTCCAGGAACGAGGCGGTGGACCGGTGCCGGCGGTCACCCCGATCACCTACTTCGAGCCAGCCTGGGTGCTTAACAGCCTGGCCCTGGGCGGGGTGGAGGTGACCGTACCCGACACGCTGCTCGACCGACTGGAGGCGGGCCTTAGCCACGAGGGCGCACCCGCAGCCCCCGGGCTGCCCGCCGACGCGGACGACACCGCCGCGGTGCTCGCCGCGCTGCAACGTTACGGACGCCCACGCCGCCCCGACAGCCTGCTGCGGTACCGCACCGACGGCCACTTCGCCTGCTTCCTCGACGAACGGAACCCCTCGGTCAGCACCAACGCGCACGTACTGGAGACGCTGGCGTTGTGGTTGGCGGCGCATCCAGAGGACGGCGGCCGCTTCGCCGGCCCGGCCACCACCGCCGCCGAGTGGCTGCTGGCCCAGCAGCAAGACGACGGCGCGTGGTGGGACAAGTGGCACGCGTCCCCGTACTACGCCACCGCGTGCTGCGTGGTGGCGCTGGTCATCTACGGCCAGGTCGCACGGGTCGGCCCGGCGATCGAACGGGCGGTGGCCTGGCTACGCGCCACCCAGCGGTCGGACGGATCGTGGGGTCGCTGGCAGGGCACGCCCGAGGAGACGGCCTACGCGGTGCAGGCGTTGGTAGTCGCGGCGCCGCACGAGGCGGCCGAACAGATCAGGCGTGGATGCGCGGCGCTAGCCGCTGCCGAAGCAGCCGCCGAGGAGACGACCGATCCGCCCCTGTGGCACGCGAAGGACCTCTACACCCCGGTCGCGGTGGTGCGGGCCGCGCGCCTGGCGGCCCTCGCAGCGGGCCGGCAGACAGTCACCGGCTGATCGACGGCGCTCGGCCCGGCTCACCGATGGCGGGCATCGGCGTAGACCACGATCTGTTGCGCTCTTCGTTCGTTCCCCCCGGTCGTCAGCACCAGGACGCCATCGCCGTAGTGGGCGATCCTCGCCTGGTACGGGACCTTGAGGTCGACGTCGAACACCGGTCGACCGTCGGTGAGCCGGTAGCCGATCCCGCGGCGTGGGAACTCGTCGACAACGATCAACAGGATCTCGTCCGACAGGACGCGCGACAACACGGTCTTGAAGGGCAATATTGGGTCCTCGTCACGGCTCCAGCGCGGCTGGCCCGAGGGAAGATCGAAGCAGCTCACCTCGTGCGCGTGAACCCGCCACGCGCAGAAGCCTCCCGGAACGCGCGGATCCAACCGAGCCGGCCGTGTAGGTCCTGATCGGCCTGGAACGAGAACGGTCCCCACACCTCACCGGTGGCGATGTCCACTCCGACGACAAGCTCCGGCCCGGTGGGACGCTCCGACGTGCCCGCGTACACCAGGGCGACGCCGTACCTGATGTCGATGAGGGAGACACGGTCGAACTCCGCCGCCACCACCGGGAGGTCGACCGACCAGAGCGTGTCGTGAGTCGCGGCGTCCAGACCTTTGAGCACGGTGCCGTCCTTGCAGGACAAGACCACCCACTGCTGGAGGTCGGCATCGAAGATCCCCGGCATGGGGTCGCAGTCATTGAAGGACGATGGTCGCTTGCGCTGGTTGGCAAGGATGGCGTCAGTGGCCTCCGAGACATCGAGCAGGCGTCCCGAGGCCAGAGCGAAGGCGCGAGAGACGGTTTGGTTAATGCGTTGCCGCCGAAACTCCACCACCATGCGTTCGTCGTCGATCAGGTTGATCCGGGGTGCGTACTCTCGAGGGTTCTTGTACAGCCACCGAACAGAGCCGGTGAACAGATCCCTCACCACCACTTTCTCGTTGTCCACGACGACCGCGTAGCGGCCACCAGCCACCGCCACTTCCCCGATGGTGCGAACGCTCCAGATCAGTTCACTCGGCACCGCCGGCGGCGTCGCCGCCAATGGGGTGGGAGGCGGTGCGTCGGTGGTGCTGTGGATCGGCGACATCCACCAGTTTTGAATGGCGTTGGCCATCGACAGAACAACCAGGACTGCGGCCCAGCCGAGGAGGCGCCGGCGCCACCGAGATAGCGACGTACGCCAATATTCGCGCTTGACCATGGCCTGTACCATAACGGCCGCATGCCAGTGACTCGCTGTGCACGACAGACCATGTAGGGGAGGACATGGCCAATACCCATAAGCAATCCGTGCTGTCGCATGTCGTCAAGACGACAGCTGCGCGGTTGCGGCTCCCAGTTGAGTACCTGACGTGCGGAATCGGCGTAGGGGCACTGCTGAGTGCCGCTACCCTCCTCGCCGTCGGGACACTCCTGACCGACGTGCTGAGAATCGTCGACCCGGTGTCCCGCGAATTCTCCCGCCGCTTCTTCGTCGCCGCCTTCACCGCCGCTGCCGCGGCCATCATGGTGGGATTCTTTCTCCAAGACCTTCGACGAGAGCGGGCGAACGAGCCACCGGAGTACTACCCGCGCCGATCGGTCGGTTTTGTCGTGCCGGTCCTCGCCGCCATCGCGGCCACGATCGCCTTCTGGCCGTTGATGTTCCTGCCCGGCCCGGAGAACCGGACCATGGAGCTCTTCCACCACATCGGGGTGCCGTCCCAGTCGCTGCTCACCGCGGCGATCTTGGCTGCTGTCGGCGGCCTTGCAGCGGTCGTCTGGGCGTCGTGCCGGGCACGGCGGATCCCCCGCGAGTGGGTGGAGGAACCTTGGCAGCCCCTACAGTGGCGACCCTTGCGTCCACCTCGTTGGAGGTCGGGTGTGGTCGTCGGGCTCGTGACCGCGTTGGCGCTTGGGCTGGCCGGATGGCCGGTGGGTGGCGGCCTCGCGACCCAGGCCGCTGCACAGACCAGGGCCCATGTGTCGTATACCGAGCTGTTCGACCCGCCGGGACCTGACCGTGGGGCTGGACGGACGATCGTGGCGTAAACCGGGTCTCGTACGCGCCATCCCCGCCGGTGACGTGGTCATCGGGGTGACACGGAAGGTCGAGGACGACACGTTGTGGAGCACCGTCCTGGGGATGCGGCCCGAGGACGGGGCGCAGCTGTGGCGGTGGCATATACGCAGGGGCGTGACCGACGTGGTGGTCGACCCGGTCGAGCGTGCGGTGCTGGTGCTGATGGGGCCCACGATGATGGTGTTGGACTTCACCGGTCACGTGACGAATGTCGTGCCCCTGAGCGACGAGTACGTGTGGGAAGTGGTGAGGAAACCCACGAGAGACCGGCGCGGCAGACTCCTTACCGACGTCTTCGTCGACAGCCCAGGGTTGGCACGCATCGTTCCGCTGCAAGGAAGCCGGGACTCACTGATCTGGCCTGAGCTCGTGATAGGCGTCGAGGTAGCCACCGGAGCTATTCGGTGGCAGGCACAGGTTCCTGCCCACTGTGAGGTGCACGCTGCCGTCGTTCCGCAGTCAGCCACGCAGCCGATCGGCGCCGACGTGCTGGTGAGTTTCGGCGGTTCCGGCTCCTGTCGCACCTTGGATCAGGTCACCCGGTTCGGCCCGGAAGGCGCACGGTGGAGTGTCTCGCTGGCGCCCGCGGACGCGGTGATACGGAGCTGCGTCTGCCGCGACTTCACTATCGACGTGATCGGCCCGGATCTCTTCACCATCAATGTCGACCGGAACGTCCACTGGGAAGACGACCACGGTCATGAGCTGTTGCTCTTCGACGGGAGCGGGCAGCTGCTGGTGACCGTGCCGACGGTCCGCGAAGTCCGGCGCGCCCATCTGCTCGAGGTGCCTGGCCGCGCTGGTCCCCTGGTCGCCCTCGCCGACGAGCACAAGCGCGTGGCGCTCGACCTGACCGGAGAGCAGGAGCGACTGCCGGTGCCAGGGATCTTCTGGGCGTCGGAGCTGGCGGTCGTGTGGCCGCTGCTCGTGGAGTTCCGTGGACACGACACATTGGTGATGGTGGTGAGAGACGCGAGCGACGGTGCCCGCCAGGTCGAGGCGTATCCGCTGCCGTCCGACGACTCCTGCTGGAGGGCCAGCCTCTGGCCCGAGGCCTACGGGGGTTACGCCACCGTGGTTTGCGAGGACCGAAGCGCGATCGTGGTGGCGCTACCCGAGCAGTGATCCGCGAGGGTGCAGGCGCAGCCGTGGACGCTGGCGTGGCTCCAGCACTAGGGAGACTTTGGCTTCCAACGACTGCGGATGCACCACCTCGGGTCGGAACCGGCTCAGCATTCCCGCCACCGCCAGTTCGGACTCACGCAACGCGAAGTGGTTGCCGAGACACTGGTGCGGGCCGCCGCCGAAGGGGACGTAGGCGAAACGGTGGCGGCCCGCTTCCCGCCCGGGCGCGAACCGTTCCGGTCGAAAGGTGCGCGGATCGGGCCAGTATTCGGGCAGCCGGTGAGTGAGGTACGGGCTGAGCAGCACGGTGTCGCCCGGGCGAAGCTCCACGCCGCCCAGGGTGTCCGGACGGGCGACGGTCCGCGGCACCATCCACCCGATCGGGTAGAGGCGGAGCACCTCGTGAATCACCATCCGGGTGTAGGTCAGCTCGGACAGATGCTCCGCGCGCGGTGGCCCGTCGCCCACGACCTGGTGCACTTCGGCGGTGAGACGCTCGCCGACCTCAGGGTGGGCGTCGACGAGGAGCCAGAGCCAGGTGAGGGTCAACGCGGTCGTCTCGGTCCCGGCGATGTACATGGCGACCACGTCGTCGCGGACCGCGCGATCCGACAACCGTTGGCCGTTGTCGTCGGTGGCGTGCAGCAGCAAGGTGATCAGGTCGTCGCCACCGGCGGCGCGGCTCTGCGCGATCAACGGCTGGATGATCTCGTCCACCGTGCGGACGGCACGACGAAACGTCCGGTCCCCAGGCACCGGCACGGCGTTGCTGAGGAAGGGCATCACGATGCGGAGACCGATGGAGCGAAAGGCGGTGCCGATCGCCTCACCGAGTCGGTCGCATTCGGCCAAAGTGATGCGGTCGTTGAAGAACACCCGGGTGAGGACACGATGCGTGAACCGGGTCATGGCAAGGGGAAGGTCGACTGGCCCTGGGGCTTCCGTGGCGAGAAGGTCGAACGACTCGCAGGCCGCTTCCGCCATCAGTGAGGACAGCGAGGCGACGTGGCGGGCGGTGAACTGTGGTTGCAGGATACGCCGGCTGGTCCGCCAACGAGGGCCTTCACCGGCGATGCCGTGACCTTCCAACCGCCGCAGCGGTTGCCAGATCATGCCCTCCCGTACGTAGGTTTCCCCTCCCCGCAGGACCTGACGGACCTGGTCGGGATGGGTGACCAGGTATGGCCGAAACAGCCCCAGGTTCAGTCGAGCGGGACGGTCGGCGCACCGCTGGCCGATCTGTTCGAACGCCTCGAGCCCCGCCTTACCGGCGATCTTCAGCGTGGCGCGCATGGGAATGGTGGTGACCGTTGACATGTGTCTCACCTCCCGGACCAGGGCATCGCCCCGGTCCTCGACGTGGCTCACCGCAGGTCGGCAAGCTGATAGAGGGCCAGCGACGTCCGCAGGCTGCGTCGCAACGCCCGTGCCACGGGCGGCTGGGTGTGCCGCCGCGTCAGGGCGTGATCGTGGGCTCGGCAGTGGCGGGTGATCTCCTGCCGCACCCATCGGGGGGTCACCGCGGTGTGGTCTGCGGTGTACAACGCGAGCACGTTGAGCGCGCCGGTGGCCCGGTCCCGCTCCACGCTGCGTAGGTCGTTGGCGAGTCGGATCGCGTACGCGGCGTGTCGTAGCGCTGGTGCCAGTCGGTCCACGTGGGATGGGGCCAGGGTGAACCCGGTGACCGCCAGCAGGGCGTAGGCGAAGCTCAGGTAGTTGACGGTGCGCGCCGCCACCGCGAGGTACTCCTCGGCGGTCGGTGGCGGTCGGTGGCCGGCGGTGACGGCCCGCCCCAGCCGGTGGTGTGCGATGCCGGTGACCACCGCGTCTCGTAGCGCTTCGGTGCATCGGGTCGTCGCCGCGCCGGTGGGGTCGTGCTGGGAGAGCCGGCCGACGATGTCGGCCAGCTCGGTCAGCAGCGGGTCGGAGGCAGAGGGGCGACCAGCGGCCGCAACCGTCACCGCTTCGGCGAACTCATCAGGCGGTGCGGTCGTGCCGGGGGAGGGATCGATCCGGTCGTCGAGCGTGATGGACCAGAGGGCGTACCGGGTGAGCAGGGCGAGCTGTTCTGTGGCCAGGCGGGGAGCGATCGCCGCTACCACAGTGGACACACGCTTGCTGGTGCGGGTGTCGAGACCGGCGAGGTCGGGAGCCTGGGAGCGGACCCGGGCGAGGGCGGCACGGGTCGACCGAAGCTCGCTGAGGGGGACCAGCGTCGCTGGAGTCACCTACTGTCCTTTCCCGGCCACTCAGAGAGATGTTCGGATTTGATGATGAAAGAGGGGTAGGGAGATGGCAACCCCTGGGCGGGGTGTGCGTGACGACGAAAGTGTCGTAGGGGCGGGATAGCCTTCGGTCACGTTGGCACGGTTGTTCGATTCTTTCGAACGAGTGTGCTAATCTATGGTCGCGCCCCGACGTCGGGTACCCGAGGGGCGGGGCGCACCAACGGCACGG
>CAYTMR010000017.1:0-36996 GCA_964438855.1 uncultured Micromonosporaceae bacterium | reverse complement strand
CGGTACGCCATCTGCAGGTGCACCAGCACCGCGGCATCGTTGCCACGCTGCTCGTGACAGCGAGCCACCTTGTAGAGATAAGTGGTTCGCCGCTCAAGCGAGGGGATCGCGGCGATGTGGACCTCGTCGGCGAACCGGAGCGCATCACTGATCTCCCCGGTGTCGGTCGCGAACATGACCTCGTGGATGGCGACGTTGGTCGGCCCGAACACCGTCCCGTAGTGGTTCCTGCCCTCACCGACCCGCTTCGCCACTTCCCGCGCCGGACCACGAAGCATCTTCCGACCACGGGACGCCTCACCGGCACGCACGTAGGCAAGCCCGGCGCACAGCAGCAAGCCGCCATAGACGGAGAACATCTCAGGAGTGCCGTCAGGCAACAACGGCTTGAACCGCTCGGCCGCCCGCATCGCGACCTCCAGCCCGCCCTCGGGCATGTCCCCGGCCAGCATCGCATGTCCTACGGTCCAGCCAGCGGCTGCGATCAACACCGGGTCGGCGGTCTCCTCCGCATAACGCATGGCACGGTCCGCGAGCAGACCGCAAAGCTCGACGCGGCCTGCTTGCTTGCACACCCCCGGCGCGAGCCGGTAGACCTCCGCGGCCAGCCGACACGCCTCACGCGACCGGTCATAAGCCCGTACTGCGTGCTCCGCGTCCACAATCAGATCGGGGAGCTCAGCGAGGATGTCGCTGAACTTGTTCGGCGACAGGAACCAAGCCGTGCGCGCCGCGTCGACCCGCGCAGCCAGGTCGGCCAGGTCCGGCGGCTCGGCACTGGCGTCCAGCGGGGAACCGTAGCCGTACAGCGCCCGCTCCACAGAGCTGAGCCGGGAGTTCGCCGGGGCGGCATGGTCCTCGCTCGGCACGTCACTGATGAGAGCCGATGTGCGCACACCCAACACCCCAGCGATCCGACGCAAGGTCGGCACCGACGGGGTCTTCGTACCCGATTCGATCATCTCCAGGTACCGCGCCGAGATGCCCGCGTGGGTCGCCACCTGGGCCATGGTCATCTTCCGGTTGATCCGGTACAGCCGGATCAACTGACCGATCGGCATCTCGTTCACGTCAACCACCCGATCCTGAGCTGACGATGATCGCTCCACGTAGTAGCCCCGCTACATGTCTGTCCAGCGTACCCACACGTTGCCATCCGTGCCCCTTTCCGAACTGAGGGTTCGGATCAGCGCCAGTTCGTGTCACAGCGCAGTTGCTCCACTACCTTGCGCATGGGCGAGGTGAAACACCGCCCACTCGACAACGAGGCGTCGAGGTGGCCCACGAGGCACGCCTCCGTCTCTCCGCGGCGGAAGATCGCCGCGCCAAGCCCGAGCTGTTCACGGAGGTGGTGATCATGCGTTGGCCGTGGCGTAGGCGGCGCAGACCAACCTGGACAACCCCCAACCGCATACCCGACGGCGACCAGGTACCCATCACCGGCTACCAGCGATGGGCCGACCTGCTCCGCGAGGAAGGCGACCGGCCATGCCGCTGAGCCGCGAAGACGCCGAACTGTGGGCCGCCACCCGGATCATCGCCATGCACGCCCCCGACGGCCACTGCGCCCAGTGCACCCCCGACGGATGCCGCCTGCACCAATGGGCCGCCGCCCGACTCGCCCGCTGGGAAGCCGAACACGGCCGCCGCCACCCCACCGGACCACCCGCCTGGAAACCCCACACCCCACACAAGACGAAGGAGGAGGAGTGATGACCACCCACCGCCAGCGCGCCAAGCTCATCGACGACATCCCCCTCATCCCCGGCCAGTGGGTACGCCCGCCCGGCGTCAACGGCGTCGAGCTGTACCAGCAGACCGGCCCCCAGCTGTACGTGCGCTGGTTCGCCTACGGCAAGCTGCCTGCCTCATCCGCCACCCCGACCTGGCTGACCCCACCCCACCCCCCGCGATCCAGCAACTCCACCTCATGTGAGCAGCACGCACTCGTACAACCAGAGTCCCGTCTGACCCGGTCTGCGCTGCCGCAGGTCTTCTCGGCGACTTTCCGCGAAGCGGTACCGGCGACGGCGCACAGGAAACGCAGGCGGTGCCGAGCCAGTTGTGGCGGACGCGCGGTACGGCGGACTCGGCGGCCGGACGCGCGGCACTCCGGGGAAGACCGCTGCTACCCGAGCACCCCGACCCGGGCGGCGAACTCGCGTACCTCCGCGGCGAACGTGGGCCGCGCCCGGCGCACCAGCGTCTCGACCAAGTGCCGCGCCGGCCGACGGTACTGGAACTCCTCCGGACACTGCCGGTACACCATCTGCAGGTGGACGAGCACCGCGGCGTCGTTGTCCCGCTGCTCGTGGCAGTGCGCGACCTGGTACAGGAACGTCGTCCGCCGCTCCAGCGAGGGCACGGCGGCGAGGTCCACCTCGTCAGCGAGGCGGAGCGCGTCGCCGGTCTCGCCGGCCTCGGCCTCCAGGCTCACGGTGTGGATCGCGACGTTGGCCGGCCCGAAGACCATGCCGTGGTAGTTCCTGCCGTCACCGACCCGCTTGGCGGCCTCCCGCGCCGGTCCGTGCAGCAACTGCCTGCCCCGCCACGGGTCGCCGGTGCGCACGCACGCGATGGCGGCGCACAGCAGCAGCCCGCCGTAGACGGAGAACTGCTCCGGTGTGCCGTCGGCGAGCAGCGGCTCCAGCCGTTCGGCCGCGCGGGTCACGACGTCGAGCGCGCCCTCGGGCATGTCGCCGGTGAGCATGGCCTGGCCCATGCTCCAGCTCGCGGCGCCGATCAGGGTCGGGTCGCCGGTCCGCTCCGCGTAGCGCAGGGCGCGGTCGGCCAGCAGGCCGCTAAGGTCGGCCCGGCCGGCGTGCTTGAGCACCGGGCGCGCGAGCCGGTACACCGAGCAGGCCAGCCGGCACGCCTCGGGCGAGCGGTGGTGCGCCCGCACCGCGTACTCGACCTCTCCCACCAGTCCGGGCAGCGCGTCGAGGACTTCGCTGTACTTGTGCGCAGACCCGAACCACGACGACCAGGCGGCGTCGATCCGCGTCGCCAGGTCGGCGAGGTCGGGCGGCTCGGCGCTGGTCCCCGGCGGCGAGCCGTAGTGGTACAGCGCCCGCTCCACCGCCGTGAGCCGGGAGCCCACCGGTCCGCTGTGGTCCTCGCTCGGCGCGTCGTTGAGCAGCGCCGACGTGCGGATGCGCAGCACCCGGGCGATGCGACGCAGGGTGGGGACCGACGGTGTCCTGGTGCCCGCCTCGATCATCTCCAGGTACCGCGCTGGCAGTCCGGCATGGGTCGCCACATAGTCGGTGGCCATACTTCGATGGACCCGGTACAGCCGGATCAACTGGCCAATCGGCGCCTCGGCCATCTCCAACCACGCCCGATCACAGCCACACGGTGACGATCCCCGGCAGCCCGAAGGCTGCCTAAGCCCACAGTAGCCAGTCGCCGCCGCGCGACCCGAACTCCCGGTTCGGGAAACCATCGGTTCGGGTCCGCGCCATCGCCCGCCCCTTGTCGGGCCGGCAGGCGGCTACCAGCGGGCTGCCGCCCGTTACTGGTCAGGTGGCTTGATCACCGATGATCGACACGGGGAGGCGGCCCAGCCGGAGCTCGGCGGCGAGGTGCTCGGCCTGCCCCTGATCGAAGAAGCCGCTGATCAGCAGCGTGTCGCCGGTGACCGGCTCCTGAATTCGGGGCGCGTAGACCACGATGCCGTTGGCGGTGATCGCAAGTTGCTCCTGGACGTACGCCGTGGTGGTCCGCTCCACCGCCGACTGCCCCTCGCCGGTCCAGGTGAGCTCGATGCTCCAAGTTCCGGTCTGATCGTCCAGCTCTGCCTGCGCGTCGGCGAGGTGCGTGCCGTCGATCTCGACCGGCCCGAGCCGGTAACCGGTGAGCCCGTCGAGCGCGCAGGCGAGGTCGGCATCCGGAACGCAACCGTCAGGTGTGCGCTCCTCGCCGGTCACCGGCCGCAGCTCCACCGTGGTCGTGACCGCCATCCGGCGCAGGTCCGCCAGGGCGCTCTCCTGCCCCGGCGGCACGCCCACGTCGACCCCGTCCGGGTGCACCTCATACCTGGCCTTGGCTGCGCCGCGCTGATGGAGCCGCCCCACCAGCATCAGCCCGACGTCATCCCGCACTCTCGGAGACACTTCCTGCCCAGGCGACACCGGCTCGATCCGGAACTCGGCCTGTGGCCAATCCGGAGGGATCTCCCCGCCGGCGCGGCCGACCAGCCAGAGCGCCGCCGCGACCGTCCCGGCGATCAGCAACGCCAGGATCACAACCCCTATGACGACCACGAGACCCGGTCGCCGGCTCGACCGACCAGGCGGAGCCGCAGCGGACACCGGAGGTGGCGGGACCGTCATGCACCCGAGCGTACTCCGGGAAGGCCAGGCCGAGGACATCTCGGACTTGCCGCGTGTTGTACCGCAACTGTCCGCGGTGGACCGAACAGTGGGCGCGCGGACAGGTGTGGACTCCCGTCGGCACCGCGACGGCCTCGGAGGAAGAGTGCCCTCGTCCCTGTCAGGCGCCGTCTTCGGAGCGGCCGCGGCGCCAGTAGCCCATGAAGGCGACCGCCCGACGGTCGACGCCCCGCTCGGCGACCAGATGACGCCGCAGCTGCCGGATGACGCCCGCCTCCCCGGCGAGCCAGGCGTAGAAGCCGGACTCCGAGGCGCCGGTCGCCTCCGGCACCTCCCACAGGACCTGCCGGTCCACGTCCACTTCATCGAAGGTGGCGGCCCCCTGGATCGGGCGCTCACCGAGTAGCCAGTCAGCCGCCGCTGCCACCGCCGGCTTCAACTGGGCACCGTGGGGGGCCTCGCCGCGCGCCAGCCAGGTCACCCGTACCCCGGGCGGGGTCGACAGCGGCTGCGCGTCGTCGGGGTGCGGCACCTCCAGCACCGCCGCCCCCCGGACGTCCGGCGCCAGCCGCTCCAGGATCGCGCCGATCGCCGGTACGGCCGTCTCGTCGCCAGCCAGCAGCACCGTGCCCGTGCCGGCCGGCGGGCGGAACTCCACCCCACCGTGCGGGCCCGGGTGCGCCGCGTCCGGGCCGATGAGCACCAGCGGGTCGCCTGGCGCCACCGTGCCCGCCCAGCGGGAGGCCGGGCCGGCGTCGCCGTGGCGCACCAGATCCACATCAAGTTCCCGCTGGGCCCGGCGCAGCGCCCGCACCGTGTAGGTGCGGATCGGGTTGCGCAGCTCGGCGGGCAGCTCCCGCCACCGGGCATACCAGTCCGGGCCGGTGGGCAGCGGCGCCAGCCCCACCCCCGGCAATGGGAAGATCAGCTTGATCCGCTGGTCGTACCCGTTGTCGGCGAACCCGGCGAGGTCTTCACCGCCGAAGGTGACCCGCACGAAGGACGGGCCGAGCCGACGGACCCGGCGCACCGCCACCGTGAAGTGACGGTAGGGCGTGACGACAGTCGTGGTCATCGCGTACTCCTCCACAACAGCCAGACGAAGTAGGGCGTGCCGATCAGTGCGGTGACCAGACCGGCCGGGATCTGAGCGGGCGCGATCACCGTGCGCCCGAGAGTGTCGGCGAGGCTCACCACCAACGCGCCGAGCAGGACAGCCACCGGCAGCACCCGGAAGTGGCGGCCGCCCACCAGAGCCCGGGCGGCGTGCGGGGCGACCAGCCCCACGAACCCGATCACCCCGACCGCGCTGACCGCGGTCGCGGCGAGCAGGGCCGCACCGCCGAGCGCGGCGAGGCGGATCGGCTCCAGGCGCACGCCAAGCACCCGAGGGGTGTCATCGTCGAGCGAGAGCAGATCCAGCTCTCGCCGGGCGGCGACGATCAGTGGGGTCACCAGTAATAGGGCGAGCGCCACCGGCACCACCTGGCCGACGGTGCGACCGTAGGTGGAGCCGGACAGCCAGGTCAGCGCCTTGCCGGTGTTCCACGGGTCGAAGGCGACGATGCAGAAGGTGATGACGGCGGTCGCGCCGGCTGACACCCCGACCCCGATCAGCACCAGTCGGTCGGAGTGGAGACCGCCGCGCCAGGACAGCCCGTAGACGATCACGAAGGCGACCAGCGCACCCAGCCCAGCGACCCCGGTCATCGCCCACACTCCGGCGGCGGGCGCCACGGTGATGAGCGCCACCGCGCCGACCCCGGCCCCACCGGTGATGCCGAGGATGCCCGGCTCGGCCAACGGGTTGCGGCACACCGCTTGCACGGTGGTGCCGGCCATCGCGAGCGCGGCCCCGGCCAGCAGGGCGGCGGCCACCCGCGGGTAGCGCTGGTCGAGCACGAAGGTGAGGCCCGGTCCAGTGTGTCCGCGCAGCCAGTTCAGTAGGTCACCGGTGAGCACGATGGTGTCGCCGAGCAGCATCCCGGCGACCAGCGCCCCGACGACGGCCAGGACGCAGACCGCCACCACGGTGAGGAAGAAGGCGCGGGAGCGCAGCGCCGCCATCCTCGCCGCGGGTGGTCGGCGGGTGGGCCCGGAGTCCCGGTGGCGGCGGGCCAGCCAGACCAACACCGCCGCGCCGAGCAGGGTGGTGACCACCCCGGTCGGTACCTCCACCCCGGCCTGTGCCCCGAGCAGAGCGCGCAGCAGCACGTCAGAGCCGATCACGATGAGGGCGCCGGCGAGGGCGGCCAGCGGCACGAGGACCAGGTGCTGGTGCAGCCGGGGGACGGCGCGGCCGAGCAGCCGGACGATCACCGGGGCGCACAGGCCCACGAATCCGATCGGCCCGGTGAGCGTCACCGCCGCCGCGGCGAGCAGCACCGCCAGGACGATCACCACGAACCGGGTGCGGCGGACCGGGACGCCGAGCACCGAGGCGGTGTCGTCGCCGAGGGCGAGGATGTCCAGGCGACGGGCGGCGAGCAGGGCCCCGCCGATGGCGAGCGCGACCACCGGGGCGAGGTGGCTGACCGCTGTGAGGTCGGTCTGGACCAGAGAACCGTTGCCCCAGGCGAACAACCCGATCGTCTGCTGTTCGAACAGCAGCAGCAGGACGGTGGTGAGGGAGCTGAGGGCGAGCGCGCTGGCTGAGCCGGCGAGGATGAGCCGGGTGGGGCCCGAGCGGCCACCGGCGGCGAGCACCATCACCAGCCCGGCCGCGCCCAGGCCGCCGAGGAAGGCGAGCCCGCCGGCGGGCAGGGCCGGCAGCGCGACCCCGAACGCGGCGACGGCTACCACGGCCAGGTGCGCGCCGGCGTTGATGGCGAGGGTGTCGGGAGAGGCCAGCGGGTTGCGGGCGACCGACTGCAGCAGGGCGCCGGCGGCGCCGAGCGCGGCCCCGACGGTGAGGGCGGCGGCGAGCCGGGGCAGCCGGGAAGCGGTCAGCACGCTGGCGGTGTGCGGGTCGTCGGTGCCCAGGAGCAGGCGCAACAGGTCGACCGCGCCGACTGAGGAGGTGCCCTGGGCCAGATGGACGGCGGCGGCGACCGCCAGGATGGTGAGTCCGCCCAGGAAGGTGACGGCGAGGCGAAGCCGACCGCCGGCCGGCCGAGCCGGCGCGGCGGCCGGCTCGGCCGGCGCCAGAGTGGTCACGGCGCGAAAGTTCCTACGAGTTCGTCGATGTACTGGCGGCAAGAGGCGGGCCCGCCGAAGGTCCAGATGCCGTCGGTGACCCGGTGGACCTGGCCACGCTCCACAAACGGCAGCGAGTCCCAGATCGGGTGCCCGGCCAGCCCGTCGGCGAAGACGTCGTCGGCGTCGGAGGCGTTGTAAAGGAAGTGGATCTCCTCGTCGTCGAGCACGGTGAGGCCCTCGACGTCGGTGACGTCGAGACCCCACGCCTCGTCGCCCGCTCCGGGCCAGGCGTTGCGCAGCCCGAGCGCGATCCCCACCTGTGAGACGAGGGCGCCTTCGCCGAACATCCGGATGGAGATGGAGCTGCCCTGCCGCCAGCCGTCGGCGATGGCGAACGGCGCGCCGGCCGCGCCGGCGTCGGCGATCGCCTGCCGCCCCTCGGCCAGGGCGGCATCGAACTCCTCGAGCACCCGCTCGGCTTCGTCCACCTTGCCGACCGCGGCGGCGATCATCTGAAAGTCGTCGCGCATCCGGTCGAGGTTGCGGGAGGCGTCACTGCCGACGGTGACCAGCACCGGCACGTACTGCTCCAACTGCTCCAGGAACGAGTTGTCGCGCGCCAGTTCGGTGATCACCAAGTCTGGCTCCAGCGCCACGATCGCGTCGATGCTGGGCTCGACCCGGGTGCCGACGTCGGTGACGCTGTCGTCCAGTGGCGCGGCGGTGACCCAGGTGGAGTAGCCCTCGACGTCGGCGACGCCGACCGGCATGACGCCCAGGGTGACGAGCATCTCCACGTCACCCCACTCCAGGCCCACCACTCGCTGGGCGGGGGCGTCCAGGTTGATGGTCTTGCCCCGGCCGTCGGTGACGGTGACCGGTCCACCTTCACCGTCGGGCGTCGAGGAGCCTGGCTGTTCGGTGGTGCCGCAGCCGGCGGTGATGAGCAGGGCTCCGCTGAGCGCGGCCAGCGCGAGCACGCGCGGTCTAATCATCGATTTCCTTTTTGTTCTGCTGATGGGTTCAGACGGTGAGCAGGCGGTCGGTGTGACGGCCGACCGGCCGGGTGTGCACCTGTCCGGTGCGGGGGTCGGTGCTGACCTCGATCCGGATGCCGTAGGTGTCGCTGAGGACGTCCTCGGTCAGCACCTCGGCCGGTGACCCACTGGCGCGGATCTGGCCCTGGTGCAGCAGCACCACATGGTCGGCGACCGCGGCGGCCTGGTTGAGGTCGTGCAGCACCACGCCGACCGCCACCCGGTGGGTGTCGGCGAGGTCCCGCATCAGGTCGAGGATCTCGACCTGATAGCGCAGGTCGAGGTAGGTGGTCGGCTCATCGAGCAGCAGGACCTGGGTGTCCTGGGCGAGACAGGTCGCGAGCCAGACCCGCTGCGCCTCACCGCCGGAGAGTTCGTCGATCGCCCGGCCGGCCATCGCCTCGACCCCGGTCACCGCCATCGCCCAAGCGATCGCCTCGGCACCGTCGGGATCCTGACCCCGCCACCGGCCCCGGTAGGGGTGGCGGCCGTAGCCGACCACGTCGCGCACGCTGACCCCTTGCGGCGTCGGGCGACTCTGCGTGAGCAACGTCACGGTGCGAGCGAATTCCCGTGTCGACAACGCTAGCGCCGAGCTCCCGTCGGCCAGGCGTACGTCGCCTCGGTCGATGCGGTGCAGTCGTGCCAGCGCTCGCAGCACCGTCGACTTGCCACTGCCGTTGGGACCGACCAAAGCGGTGACCTTGCCCTGGTGCAGCACGATGGAGGCGCCGGACACGACCGGCCTACCGTCGTAGCCGAGGCACAGGTCGACGCCGCTGAAACCGGCGCTGCAGGAATCGCTGCCGAGCACGAAGTTAGGGTAGCCTACCCTTCCTTCGTGTCAAGCCCTGCCTTGACGACTGCCTCCAACCGCGACCTCGCCCCCAGCTTCTGCAGGATGCTGCGGACGTGGCTACGCACTGTCGGGTACGCGACGTGCAATCGGGCCGCGATCTCCCGGTTGTCCAACCCTTCGGTCATCAGCGTGAGGATCTCGTGCTCCCGCGGCGTCAACCGACTCAACTGGCGAGCCCGCTCGTCCTGTGCGGCAGCCAACTCCCGCCGACGCGCCAACAGCGCGGCCAGCCGCGGCGCAGGAATGAGCATCTCCCCCTCGGCAACCCGCCGTACCGCGTCCACGATCTCCGGACCATCGGCGGTCTTGACGAGGTACCCAGCTGCTCCCGCTTCGACCGCGGCGATCATCGCCGGTTCGCTGTCGTCAGCACTGAGGATCACCACCGCTACGTCCGGGTGGTACTGGCGGATGGCGGTTGCCGCCTCCGCTCCCGTACCGTCCGGCAGCCGGAAGTCGATCAGGGCCACGTCGACGCGCTCCTCCTGGGCCGCCGCCACCGCCTCGGCCACCGTCTCTGCCCGGCGCACCACCTGAAGCCGGGGATCGTCCGCCAGCAGCGCCACCAGCCCTTCGGCCACCACCGGATGGTCCTCGACCACGAGCACCCGGGTCACGGGCGGGGGTGTGGTCATCGGTTGCTTCCTTCCGCTCCGAGATCGAACGGCACCCAGTACTCCACTGACGTACCTGCTCCTGGCGCACTCTCCACCCGACACCAGCCGCCAGCGATCTCGGCCCGGTCCCGCATCAGGATGAGCCCGAGGTGTCCGGAGCGTGACTCGGGCCGCTGCGGGTAGTAGCCCACTCCGTCATCGGTGATCTCCACGAGACAGCCGCCGTCCGCCGCGCTCAACCGCACGGTGACCCGACTGGCGCGAGCGTGTTTGCGGACATTCATCAACGCTTCTTGGGCGATCCGGTAGACCACGACCCGGGTCTCCAGCGGTGGCTCCTCGTCCAACTGACTGTCGAGGCGGTACGAGATGCCGGTGTCCTCCTGCAACTGGTCCAGGTAGATCTGCAAGGCCGCGACCAGTCCTTCGTCCTCCAGCGCGGGCGGACGGAAGTCGAAGATCATCTTTCGCAGCCGATCACCGGCAAGCTTGAGAGTCTCCTCTACCTTGGACACGACCTTCAGGTCGTCCGGCTCGGTGAGGCGACGACGCAGCTGCTGCAGGCGCAGCGACGCCGCCGTGATCACCTGCAGGCTGTCGTCATGGATACCAGCAGCGATCCGGGCTCGCTCGCGTTCCTGCGCCCGGACCAAGTCCTCGACCACACCCCGGTGCTCGAGCCCGGCCTCACGCAGCACCTCGAGACTGTGCTCCAAGACGTCCCGGGCACCCGCGATCTCGGTCAGGTCCCGGATCGAGACGATCGCCCAGGCCCCGGATTCGGTCGATACCCGGCCGATTCTCACCTCGATGGGGAACTCGGTGCCGTCCCGGCGTCGCCCCACCAACTCCAGGCCGGCCGGCTCCCGGGTCAGGTCATCGCTGTCCACCCGGTAGATCTCCACCGGGTGCTCCGGCAACAGCACGTCCACTGGGCGTCCACGCAGCTCGTCACCCGAGTACCCGAACAGCCTCTCGGTCGCGGCGTTGACCAGCGTGATGTGCCCGGTCGGATCCAGCACGACCGTCGCCTCGGGCGCATACGCGAACAACAGGTGGTACGCCGGCTGTCCCTCGGACACGTCACCGCCATCGGCGGCGCGGGCGCCCTGACGCCGGAGGAAATCGATGCACTGCTGCGCGAACTCCGCGGACATGCTCAGCTGGCCACGTGCGGTCCGGCCGATCGCCTCCAGCAGTTCGTGGTCGGCCACGTCCTTGACCAGATAACCGCGCGCGCCGGCGGACAGCACCGCGACCGCGCTGGCCGGATCGCGGTACCCGGAGAGGGCGAGCACACCCACCCGTGGTGCGCGTCCGCGGATCGCCTGCACCGTGTTGACCGCAGTGCCGCGCGGCATCCGTACATCCAGCACCAGCGTGTCTGGTTGCTGGGAGACCGCCAGCCGAATCGCGTCCGGGTGGTCGACGGCCGAGCCGACCAGCTCCAGCTCTGGCTGGCTAGCGATCAGATCGCTCAGCGCGTCCCGCACCATCCGGTCGTCGTCGGCGATCACGATCCTCGTAGGTAGCCCGGTCATGTCGGTGCCCCTCTCCATTGGCCGAGGGCTGCCTGAAGTCCGGCCACGTCGAGCCGATCCTGCCGTCCCACCGCAAGCCACGGGATCACGCTGGCCAGCGGCCCGACCAGTTGCTGGTACGCCTGGTCGTCGATCAGGCCACCGACCGCTACTCCCGCTGTCGCATCCCACGCAGCGGCCCAGAACGCCCAGTCGGTGCGGTCGTAGCGGGACGCCACGCTCATCGCCACGTCCCGAGCGAGCTCCGCCGCGGCGAGGACGCCGACCCGCTGCTTTCCGGTAGCGGCCTGGACGGCAGCCGCCCGGGCCCGGGCACGGACCCGGGCCGGCTGCCGCTTCCAGTTCTCCGCCACGGCGTCGACCTGCTGCGCATCCAACCGTCGCAGATGCGAGATCAGATGCAGGACGCCACGGGTGTTAGGCCCCAGGACGGTGCGCATCGCCACGCCTCCCCACTCACTCCTCCAGGTCCGGAGGCAGGCTGTACTTGGGCTGCGGCGGCACGTTGACAGGGCCGTCCACCTTATCCACAGTCACCGTGGCGGTAGCGGTACCTTCACTCTTGGCGCCGACCAGCGTCAACGTCAGCTTCCCCGAAGCGTTCCCGGGGATCACGTAACTTCCGGCCGCAGCCGCCGATCCACGTTCGTCCACCCGGAACGCCGACACCAGCTCACCCTGGCTGTTCGGCCCCCGGTTGACGTAGACGTGCACCGCCTCGTTCGGGGCGAAGTCCTTCACGTAGAACGTGAGGGTCGTCCCCGGCAGACCGCCGTAGGTGTTCGCTCGCGCGCTCGGGCTGTACGGCATCACCGAGAACCCGGTGTTGGCCGAGGCGCGGCTCTGCTCACCGATGAGGATGAGCGATTGCTTGTCCTTGAGCCCGAACGGCACCTTGAAGGTCATCCCCGAGACCGCCCCGCGGGCGTCGGCCTTTTGAGTGAACACGGGCGAGCCAGTGGCCTGGTTGAAGTAGACCAGAACCCGTTCACCTGGAGCGAATCCCTTACCGGACACCGCGACGGTGTCACCGGCGCGGGCCGCGTACGGCTTCGCCGCGGCGCTCGGGTAGAGCGCGAGCATGGTGAACGGCGCCACCGCCGCGCTCTGGCTCTTCTCACCGACCAGGATGAGACTGCTAGGCCCTGTCGGGCCGACTCCGACGGTGAGGGTCTGCTTGGACACCGAGCCGGTCTGGTCGGCCTTGAACGTGGCGGTCGGCTCACCCGCGACCCGCCCCCAGTAGACCTTGATGTTCTCGCCTGGCATGAAGCCGTTCGCGTTGACGGTGAGCGTCGATCCAGGCGCAGCGGCCTGATCGCTGACGCTCGCCGTCGCCACGCCGGCCTGGGCCACGAGCTCCGCCTCAGCGACCTTGTCGCTGTTGGCTTGTTGCAGGGTGACCACGTGCTCGTTACCGGCGCTCGCAGCCGCAGCCGGGAACTCGAACTCGGTACTCACCGAGCCGTGCCGGTCGGCCTTGCCGGACGCCACTGGAGTTGGTTTGCCGTTACCGGTGGTGAGGAGTACCTGTACCGTCGCGCCAGGGTCGAAGCCGGACCCACTGACGCCGACCGTAGCGCCTGGCCGAGCCAGGCCCGGGTTGAGCACCGCGACCGGTCCCCCGATCGCCGGCACCTTCTTGCCATCCAGGTCGACGACCTCCGGTGGCTTGGGCCGGGCTGGACCCGCTTCCGTGTCACTCTCGCTCGCACCAATGCTCCCGAACTCCGGTAGCAGGCCGCGACCCAGCCAGACGACCACGAGGACGCCTGCCACGACCAGCGCTACCTTGCGCCAGGACCAGTTGGACGGCATCTGCCAGCGCCGGCGCTCCGGGCTCTGCGCCCGCTCGTCGCGCGGCTTCCGCCTCGGGATCTTCATCGCAACGCCCCCCTTGCGCTTCGTTGCATGGTCCCGTCACTGTCCGATCCGGTAAATCTCGAGGTCGATGTCGCCGTAGCGGGCTTCCCACACCAACTCGCCACGTTGGTCGATCGCCTCTAGAATCCAGTCCTCCCGTCCGTCACCGTTGTTGCGTTCCATCGCCTCTCGCATCTGGTTGGACATCACGACGTAGTCGATGTTCGCCGGGTCGGCGCCGAAGATGTCGTCGCGGATGTCCGGGTCAGAAGAAGCCTTCCAGTGCGAGTGCGCATACCGGTACTCCGGCTCTCGGTCGTGTAGCGCCATCCACAGATCATCATCGATGACCATCCGGGCGTCCGGCGGGATGTTCTCTCGCACGAACGTCACCTGCTGCTCCTGCAACTTGGTCAGCTCCAAGTGGTAGAGGTCTTGGGCCACCAGTTCTCCCTCGGTGTTGTAGGTGAGCAGGTAGCCACCGGGAACCGCCAGCACGACCGCCATCGCCACCGCGGTTAAGCCGGTCCGCATGTGCTCCGTCATGCCGCGGGTGAGGTGAGCGAAGACGATCCCGATGTTCATGGCCAGCATGGGCAGCAGTGGCGCCACGTAGAAGTCCAAGAGCACGCTGCCGCGTACCAGGTAGAACGCGTACCCGATGGCGAGCAGAGCAACCGCGAGATAGGCACTGCGATGCTCACGGTCGCGTGACCACAGCCACAGTACGAGTAACACCGCGATGCTGCCGACGATCAGCGAGTGTCGGTCCTTGAACAGCCAACTGTCGTTGAGCAGCCCCATGAACCATCCCGACTCGCTGGTCCGGTTGAGTTGCCACCAGATCGTGTAGAGCAGTGACACCCGCCCTTCCGGTGGCGTCTCCAGGTTGAAGCTCAGGCCTGCCGGCACCAGCTCACTCTTCAGCTGCGCGTAGAGCATGTACGCCATGGCCGGGACGGACAGCGTGAACCACCAGAATGAGTTCAGGAAGCGTCGGTTGCGAGTGCCACGCGACCGCCGGTAGGCCAGCCATGCCAACGCCGGGGCGAAGAAGATCGCGTTCTCCTTGGTGATGACGGCCAGGCCGGCCGCGAATCCGGCTATGACGGCGGTCAGGACGCGATGTTCCCGGCGGATCAGCAGGTAGGCCGCGAGTAGTACCCACAGCACCATCAGGTTGTCCAGCAACGCCATCCGCTGGTAGTAGATGGCCAGCGGTGAAAAGTTGAAGACGAAGCCGGCCACGGTCGCTCCGGTCACGCTGCCAGAGATCCGGCGCACCAACCCGAACATTAGCCCGGCGGCGACGACATGCACCAAGAGCATGAGCACCCGGACCGTGTTGATTTCATTGCCGAAGGTCTGGAACTGTGCCGGTAGCACCTTCGCCCACGCCGCCATCAGCAACCAGCCACCGGGGGCGTGGTCGTAGAAGTAGGTGTAGGGCGAGAGCGTTCCCTGGCGGATCACCGACCACGCCTGTTGGACGTAGATGCCCTCGTCGGTTTGGAACAGCGGGTACTGGAAGAGGTTGAACCCGTGGGTGACGAAGCCGCTGACCAGTGTGAAGGCGAGCGCCAGTCGGCCGTTACGCCCCAGCGCGGAGTAATCGCCCTGTGCTTGGGTGCGTGGCAGTTCTAGCTCGCTCCTAAGCAACATGCTCCGCCGCCTCCTCCGCCACTGACCTGTGTGCACCGATGTGTTGTGTCTTTTCCCAGTCGCCGGCACCGGTGAGGTACCGCCGTAGCGCCCGCACCGCCGCGTAGCCGAGTACGAACTGGTAGGGGAACCAAAAGATGGCCATATTGACTACCGTTCCGATGCGTGGCTTGAGCCCGTGGGCGTCAGCGAACTCGTAGAGACCCACCACCGTGGTGAGGTAGTGCGCGACCATCGCCAACACTGGCAGGAACGACAACAGCACCAACAGCACAGGCGCCTTGAGGAACAGCATGGTCAACAACGCGATCGGTACGTAGATCGCCAGTCCCACCTGAACGTGAGGGAATGCCAGGGTGTAGAAGGCGAGGAACCGTTGCTGCCGCGTGGGCATCTGCTTCCAGGTGCCCTTGCGGAGGGTCTGCATGAAGCCCTGACTCCAACGAGTACGTTGGCGGATGAACGACGACAGGGTGGGAGGGGTCTCCTCCTTGGTGACGTAACGGTCGTCGTACATCACCCTGATCCGTTCCCCCATGGCAGACAGCCGCAGGCCGAGCTCGGCGTCCTCGGTCAGGTTGGTCTCATCCCAACCGCCGATCTCCTCCAACAGTTCCCGCGAGAGGAACACCGTGTTACCGCCCAGCGGGATCGAGCCACGCCGCGCCTGGTAGTGCAGCCGGCTCTTGAACCAGAAGAAGTACTCGAGCACGTTGAAGGTCGAGTACCAGTTGGAGTGGTAGTTCATGAGCTGGACACCGGCCTGTACCACCCGGACTCGTTCCGTCACCATGATCGTGTTGATCAGCGTGAAGATGTCCGGATGCGTCTCGTCCTCGGCGTCGAAGACGGTGACGACGTCATTGGTGGCCCGACGCAGAGCGCAGTTGAGGCCGTGTGGCTTGTTCACCGGCTCATCGTCGAAGACCACCAACTCGACGTTCTTGATACCGTCATCGGCCAGTTCCTCGATCTTATTGTTGGCCGCGGCGATGGTTTCCTGGTCGTCGGCCGAGCAGACCACGAGCACCTGCAGCAACTCGCGCGGATAGTCGCTGCGTGCGATCCGTTCGATCGTGGTCGCGATCACCTCCTGTTCGTGCCGGGCCGGCACGATCGCGGTGAACGACAACGAGGGTGGGATGAAACGCTTGGGCGCGCCTGTCAGGCGGTCGACCTGCGCTTGGTCCCAGGTATAGAGCATCATGTATAGCGTGTAGATGGCCTGAACGGTCAACACCAGGGACACCGTGATCAAGATGCCGAGGACGAGCTTTTCCATTGGTTCGTTCGCCCCATATCCATGTCGTGCTTAACGTGAAGTTGATGGTCAGCGCGGCCGCGATCCCCACCACGTTCGCAGTGAGGTAGTACATGCCCATGCCGGCCAGCACCCAGACGAAAAGCGAGTTGACCGCCAACGCCCCGAGAGCGGTGAGATTGAACTGTGCGAACCTGCGCACCGACGGCCGGCGGCGAGCGAACGTCCACCACTCGTGCAGCAGGTAGTTGTACACGATCGTCAGCTCTACTGCGAGCATCACCGCTGGCATCAACGGCAAGCGCAAGACACCGTGCAGAAGGAAGAGGAAGCCGGCGTTCACCAATACACCGGATCCCCCGACAATGGCGAACCGACGTACCCGCCGGCTGCGCAGCGCGTACGCTAACTTCTCCAACCACCATCGGCGCGCCCCCTCGGCCCTCGCTCGGACATGGCCGTTCATCTCGGCTCCCTCACGGGCCGTTGGTTCCCCTCCAAGGCAATCGTGGCGCCGTCACGGTGCCCGCCACTTCCACCGTCGCCGGGGTGATTCGACCCCCCATTGGTGGGAGGTGCCGCCGCCCCCGACCGGGGGACGCCAAGTCGACCAACTTTCGGAGAAAGCAGCCGTCACGGGCGTACGATCACTGTGACGGGTCGTCTCGATCCGCCCGGCAGCGCGTACACGGGGGAGGGGTGCGCGATGACAGTCCGGCTGGTGATCGCAGAAGACCACGCGGTGGTCCGAGAGGGCCTGCGGATGTTTCTCCGCTCCGACGACGGCATCGAAATCGTCGGCGAGGCGGTGGACGGCCGGGCAGCGGTGGAGGCTGCGCACCGCCTGCGACCAGACGTGATCCTGATGGACCTGTTGATGCCGGGGATGGACGGGATCAGCGCCACCGCGGCGATCCGCAACGAACTGCCGGACATCGAGGTGGTGGCGCTGACCAGTTTCCTGGAAGACCACCTGGTGACCGAAGCCTTGCGGGCGGGTGCGATCGGATACCTGCTGAAGGACACCGACGCCGACAGTCTGCGCCGCGCGGTGTGGGCCGCTGCGGCCGGTCAGGTGTTCCTCTCCCCCACCGCTGCGGCTCGGCTGGTACGCGAAGTCCACCTGCCGAGCAACGAGACCGAGCGACTCACTCGTCGGGAGATCGAGGTCCTCATCCTGGTGGCGCGCGGACGTTCGAACAAGGAGATCGCCCGAGAGCTACTCATCGGGCAACAGACGGTCAAGACCTACATGAGCAACATCTTCAGCAAGCTCAACGTCCAAAGCCGCACTCAGGCCGCGCTCTACGCACTCCAAACCGGTTTGGTCTCCAAGTACGAGCTGGCCCAATGAGCGCATCACCGACGATAACGACCGCGCCAACCTGCGCGCTGCTGGAAACCGATCCGAGCGGCCGCATCACCGGCGGCAACGCCGCACTATCCACATTGACCGGCTATCACCCAGGTGAACTACGCGGCCGGCACATCTCGCGGTTGCGTGGCGATCCGGGCGGGCCGGAGTTGGAGCGTGGGCTAGCACGAGCCGCGTTACACGGCGCCGAGCGGGTGGAGGGATGGCACGTCCGCAAGGACGGGTCGTGGTTCTGGGCGGGCTGGGTGATCGTCGCGCGGCCTGGCGCCGGCTCCGCCCGTGACGGGTTCAGCGTGGTGATCCACGACCTGACCGCAGTCAGCGGTGACCGCGACAGCAAACGGAAACCGTCCAGGACCAACCTGTGGGCCACGGCACGGGACAACGTCGACTCGGAGGAACGGCGTCGACTCGCCCGCGAACTCCACGACTCCATCTCGCAGGTGCTCTACAGCGTAGGGCTGGGAGCGCGCACCGCCCGACAGTTGCTGGAGCGGTCCCCCCAGGAGGCGTACGAACCCATCGACTACATCCTTCAGCTCACCGAGACCGGACTGGCCGAGATGCGGGCGGTGATCTTCGAACTGCGCCCGGACGCGCTGGTCGAGGAAGGGCTGGTCGCCGCCCTGTCCAAGCAGACCGCTGCCCTTCGAACCGGACACGACGTGATCACGCACCACCATCTGTGCGCGGAGCCTGCGGCCGCCATGGAAGTGAAGGTGGCGCTCTACCGAGTCTCACAGGAGGCGCTGCAGAACATCGCCCGGCATGCCCGGGCCCGTAACGTCACGGTCCGCCTCGCGCAAAGCCCGGACGAACTGCTGCTGGAGATCACCGACGACGGTGTCGGATTCGATCCGGCGCAGCCCTTCCCGGGTCACCTCGGCCTCGCGTCGATGCGTAAACGGATCGCCGACATCGGCGGGGTGCTCGACCTGGCCAGCGCTCCCGGCCACGGCACCCGGATCAAGGTTCGCGCGCCGCGCTGGCCCTGACCCATACGCGAGCGCCCCGCCACCGATTCGGTGGCGGGGCGCTCCAGTGGGGATGGGGGTATTGACTTACCGGGGGTCGGAGGAGGTCGGCTCCATCAGCGGTGCCTGGTGCGTGCGGATCAGATCCAGCTTGGCCTGGTCCACCGTCGCCCAGTCGTCGGTCAGCACACCGCCGGTGTCGCCGGAGTTCGGGTTCCAGGACCAGTAGGTGTAGCTGAACCCGTGCTCCTTGAGGTAGGCGAACAGCTCCCGGTGCCAGATCCCCTCGGCGTCGGCGGGGTCGACCGACCGGCCACCGAACTCACCGAGCAGCACTGGCGCGGTTCCGCTGGTCTTGAGGTAGCCCCAGCGCTCCTCCCACATCGGCCGCAGGTTCTCCGGGAAGTCCGGTGCGTCGAACCAGCTCTGCTGCCAGACACCCGGGCCGTAGTCGTGCGGGGAGTAGACCAGCTGTGCCGGGTTGGACAGCCGCACCGGAGCCGTCTTGGCGCCGGCGAGGTTACCGCCCCACCAGTAGTAGTCGTTGTCGTAGGTCTCGACACCCTCGACCACGATCAGCCAGTCAGGGTTGACCTCCAGGATGGCGTTGCCGGCTCGCTCGGCGGCCAGACGCCAGTCGGTCCGCTCGTTGCCGTCGCCCCAGGTCGCCTCACCGCGCGGCTCGTTGTGCAGGTCAGCACCGATCACCAGCGGGTTGTCCCGGTAGCGCTGAGCCAGCATGACCCAGTCCGAGATCCACCGCTCCTCAGGGACCTCCTCGGTGTACCAGAGCGGGCTCTGGCTCTCGGCGGTCGGACGGTGCCGGTCGAGCAGCACCATGATCCCGCGGTCGGTGGCGCCCTGGACGATGCGGTCCATCAGCTCCACGCCGGCGAGACCCTTCAGGTCCGGGTTGAGCTGGTAGTCGATCGCCTCACCTGGCTCGTTGCCCGGCTCGAACAGCTCGTTCGAGTACGGCAGGCGGAGGGTGTTGAAGCCGGCGGCCGCGATCTGGTCGAGCATGTCTTCCCAGTTGCGCGCCCACAGCCCGTGCGGAGCGAAGGTTTCGGTCTCGAATCCGAACCAGTTCACGCCGGTCAGGATGACCTCTTCGCCGTCCCGGTTGACGATCTTCGCGCCGTCGGTGGTGAGCGGCCCGCTCAGGGCACGCCCCTGGCGGCCAGCCGCACTCGGGCCGGAGACCTGCACCGTCGACACCAGCACCGCCGCCACCACGATCAAGGGTACGGCGATGACCGCTACCCGTCCGATAATGGGAAGTCGAAGAAATCGCTCTCTAATCGAGAAGGACATGATCCTCCAATAGGATGGACAACAAATAACCCAGTTCGAAGCCCTTGTTCACATGGCGGTGAAAGCCCGCCGCCAACGTCCGACGGACGCTGGTCGAATCTGAATGAATTGAGAGGGCCACGAACCGGCTGTCAGGTACGTACGGTTTCGTCTCACGGACGATCCATTCCGCGCTTACATCGGTCGCTTCCAGGTCGACGAGGATGATGTCCGGCCGCTGGTCACGGACCACATGGATGAGGTCCGAACCCGTGCGGGCTGTCCCAACCAACGTGAGGCCCGGCTCCTCGGCAACCAGGTCGGCAAGCGCACCTGTCAGCTCGGGATGACTGCCGAAGACGACAATCGTGTAGCCCCGAATAGCGCCTCCTCCGTGCCTCTGTCATTTCCGCGTAAACGCTAAGAAACGCGCCGGGGCCACGTCGACGTACATCGTGAGTAACTTCTTCTCATCCAGTTGAACGAGGGGCGAAAGTTACAATTAGCAAAGGCTTGATAACGCAGAGTAATAGCGCCGTCGACAATTCCGGAAAATGCTTTATACAGTGGCAAAGTCCCACGCCCTGCTCGGCGTGGTTAGCCTCCCCGAGGCTGGGTAGGAAACTGCACATGGAGGACCAGACAGCGATCGAGGGTGTGCCGGCGAGTCGGCTCTCCGACGATCTGCTGCGGGAACTCGCCAGCGTGCACCGCACCAGGCACGACACGCTCCGCCACGGCTCGCAGCAGGCCCTGGCACACCACAACCAGCGCACCGCCGAACTCGAGACGGAGTATCTCCGCCGCTTCCCCAAACGGGAGGTGGACCCGCAGCGCCTCACCGTGGGCGCCCGGGCACGGGACCCGGCACAGGCCCGGTCCCCCCAGTCGCTGCGCCACCGTGGCATCCGCAGCGGGGCCGAGCAGCCGTGGGACCCCGAGGACCTCGCGATAGCGCAGGGACGCGATCCGACAGCGGAGAACCTGGAGCGCGCCCGCCGTGAGCTGGAGCGCTACGGGCCGGCCGCCATCGAACGGACCGTGCCGGGGTAAGTCCACAGCCACGTGTCCGCGCGTCACGGTGGACCGCGCCTTGCCATGGGCTGGTGGGCAGGTACGGTGAGCGCGCGATGACACACTCCTCGTTCCAGGTCGACCTGCGCGGCATCGTCGACCTGCTCAGCCACCACCTGTACGCAAGCCCGCGGGTCTATCTGCGGGAGCTGCTGCAGAACGGGGTCGACGCCATCACCGCGCGGCGGGCGGTCGACCCGGCAGCACCAGCCCGCATCCACATCGAGCCCTCCGAACGGACCGGGGACGGCACCCTGAGGGTGCACGACACCGGCATCGGGCTGACCGAGGCACAGGTACACGAACTCCTAGCGACGATCGGCCGCAGCTCCAAACGTGACGAGCTGGGGTTTGCCCGCCACGAATTCCTCGGCCAGTTCGGCATCGGACTACTCTCCGCTTTCCTGATCGCTGACGAGATCCGCGTGGAGACTCGGGCAGCGAACGCACCCACCGTGTGGTGGACCGGCTACTCCGACGGCCGGTACACGGTGGAGCGGGCACCCCGCCCTCGGCCAGAGATCGGCACCACCGTCACCCTCATTCCCCGCCGGGGCACCGAGCAGTGGCTCACCGCCGCCACCGTCGCCGAACTCACCGACCAGTACGGCTCCCTGCTGCCGGTCGAGGTCCGTGTCGGCGGCGCACTCGTCACCGGTGAACCGCCGCCGTGGCTGTCACGCCCCGATGACACCCACAGCACCCGCCGTGCGCGCCTCGAGGCGTACGCCCGCGACGTGCTCGGCTTCACGCCGTTCGACATCATCGACCTGCACGTGCCCGAGGCCGGGCTGACCGGGGCGGCCTTCGTGCTGCCGACCCCCGCCAACCCGGCGGCCAAGCCCGGCCACCGGGTCTACCTCAAACGGATGCTGCTGACTGAGAACGCCCATGGCCTGCTACCACAATGGGCGTTCTTCGCCCGCTGCGTGGTCGACACCCAGGAGCTGCGGCCCACGGCGAGCCGGGAGGCGCTCTACGAGGACGCGCTGTTGGAGTCCACTCGGGAGGCGCTCGGTGATCAGCTTCGTGGTTGGCTGGTCCGGCTCGCCGACACCAACCCCGAACGCCTGCGCGCCTTCCTCGACATCCACCATCTCGGCGTCAAGTCACTGGCGTTGCACGACGACGAGATGCTGCGCCTGGTGGACCAGTGGTGGCCGATGGAGACCAACATCGGCCGACTTACCTGCGCTGAACTGCGGGAACGACACGGGACCGTCCGCTACTGCGCCACCATCGACGAGTTTCGTCAGTTCGCCGCAGTCGCCGCTGCCCAAGGCATCGCCGTGGTCAACGGTGGCTACACCTACGACACGGAGATCATCGAGCGGCTGCCGTCGCTCGACCGCAGCATCCTGGTCGACCGGCTCGATCCCAGTGACATCGCCACCCGCTTCGACACCCTCGACCCGGACAGCGAACTGCGGTTGCGTCCCTTCTTGGCGATCGCCCAGGGTGCGCTGGACGCGCAGGGTTGTGAGGTGGTGATCCGCTCCTATGAGCCGGCCAGCTTGCCCGCGCTCTATCTGGTGGATCGCTCAGCGATCTTCCAGCAGCAGCTGCGCGAGACCCGGCAGCAGGTCGACGAGGTATGGGCCGAGGTGCTCGCCTCGTTCGAAGCCGCCGAGGCCGAGAGTCGCCCCCAGCTCGTTCTCAACTACCGCAACCCCTTGGTACGCCGAGTCACCGGCATCGCCAGCCGTGACCTGGTGACGCTCGCGGTCCAGGTCCTCTACGGGCAGGCGCTGCTGTTCGGGCACCATCCGCTGCGGCCGGCCGACACGGCGCTGGTCAACCAGTCGCTCCTTGGCCTGCTGAACCACGCCGTCGGAACCGGGGAGCCAGGGTCTCACGCGCCAGGAGGGGAATTCTCATGACCGACGCCAAGGCCGTGCGCTGGTTGCTCCAGCAGTGCTGGTCGTCGCCGCCCGGAGCTGCCAAGGTCGCACTGGCTGAGCAGGCGATTCAGCACGCCGACGCGCTCGACGACCCAGAGTTGTCCTTCGACGCGCGCATGACCGCCACCGAGGCCTACCAGCGCAGCGGTGAGCAGGCACGGACGTTCGTCACCTTCGCCTGGTGCCTAGCCGAGTACGACCGGCATCCTGATCGTTACCAGAACTGGTACAGCCTCCTGCTGTGGCACTTCAAGTACGTCGTCTCCGCGCTGACCACGTTCCCGGAGGTTCCCTTGGACCGCACCTACGCGGTCCTCGACGACATGCAGCGGCGCTACCAGGCCGGCGGCCACAGCCTGCACGCGGTCTACCAGTACCGCTGGCTGGTCGCCGAGCACATCGGAGACCGGCAAGCCGCTGACGACTGGTACCAGAAATGGTTCACCGCGCCCCGGGACGAGCACTCCGACTGCATCGGCTGTGACCCCACGAGCAAGGTGGCGCATCTGGTGGCGCGGGGCCGTGACGAAGAGGCGGTGGCGCTGGCCCAGCCGGTGCTCGACCGCACGTTCACCTGCACCGAGCAGCCCCAGTCGATCCTGACCGAGCTGCTCGTGCCCTATCTGCGCACCGGGCGGCTGGAGCAGGCGGTCCACGCCCACCGGGCGGCGTACCGTGCGCAACGTGACCATCGCGTCAACCTGACAGGAATCGCCGAGCACCTCCACTTCTGCGCCGTCACCGGCAACCAGGTACGTGGGCTCGAACTGATGGAGCGGCACCTACGCTGGTTGGAGCGCCCGCCGTCCCCGTTCGCGGCGATGCGGTTCGCCGCCGCGGCCGCGCTCGTTCTGCGCAGGTTGGTCGACGAGGGTCACGGCGACCACGAGGTGAAGGGGGCCGACGCGACGGTCGCGGTGCTGGCCGACCGGTTGGCCGAGCGAGCGACCGAGCTGGCCGCGCGGTTCGACCACCGCAACGGCACCACACACCAGAGCTCACTCGTCGAGCAGCTGCTCACCGCCGAACCGTTGGTGGAGTACCTGCCGCTGTCGCCCACGGCGGCACGGCTGCACGCCCGCCTCACGCTGGCGCCCACACCGACCCCCGAGGCTGTGGACCTTGCGCCCGACGCGCCGGTGGCGGACGTGCTCGCGGTGGCGGAGCGCCAGCTCCGGCGGGGCAATCTGTCGGCTGCGGAGGCGCTTTGGCACCGGCTGACCCGAGACCGCCAGGTCGATGAGGAGCTGAGCCCCGCCGAACGCGGCCGCTGGGAAGAGGTCCACGGGCTGCTGCTCTCCCACCAGCGAGATCTCGAAGGAGCCGAAGCCGCATGGCGGCGAGCCGAGGCGATCTTCGCGGCGACCGGCGACGAAGTCCATCGGCAGCTGGTGCTCGCCCGGGTCGGGCTCGTCCGCTGCATGATCGATGATTCCGAGGACGGCGCCGAGCTGGTGGAGGGGGCCACATCCTACTTGCTGGCGCACGGCGACACGGAGCAGAAGCTGGCTGCACTCAACTTGCTGGCTTCCCTGCGTCTGGCTCAGTCGCGGCCGGACGCGGCGCTCACCGCCTTGGACGAGGCCGCCGGTTACGCCGCCGACAGTGGCGACCCGCTGCTGTCTGCCGATGTCGCGGCGCGGCGGGTGACGTGCCTGTTCGCGCTGGGGCACCCGGACCGGTACGAGGTGGTGGCGCAGGTCCGGGAACAGTGCCGCGCCGTCGGATCGCCCCTGTTGTGTGGGGTCACGATCCAGCATGGAATAGCTCTGGCCGAAGGAGGACAGCTGGAGGCGGCCCTCGATGCCTTCGACGAGGCGCTGAGCGTGGCCACGGATTTCCGGGGTCGGTTCGACGCGCTGCTCGGACGGGGGCAGGTCCGCTGCGCCATGGGACAGGCGGCCGAGGCACTGCCCGATCTCGTCGAGGCCGTCGCCGAGGCCACCGAGCACGGGACCGTGGCCGACATGGCGTTCGCGCGGTTCGAGCTGGCACAGGCGTACCACGAAGCGGACCGCCTGCTGGACGCCGCCGAGGCCGGTGAGGAGGCACTGGCCGGACTGATTCGTCTCGGTGCTCAGGACGCCGCCGACCGCTGCCGCTATCTGCTGGTCACCGTCTACCGAGCGATGGGCCAGTGGGAACCGGCGTTGGCGATGTTGGACACCTTGGTCACCAACCTGGATGGCTTCGACAATCTCCGTGCTCGTTCGAGCATGCACGAAGAGGCCGGGGACCTGCTGTTCCAGTCGGACCGTGACGCCGAGGCGGCACAGCGGTACCAGGCCGCCGTAGCGGGCTACCAGGCCGCCGGCGAGGTCCTCGACCAGGTCCGAGCGGCACGCAAGCATGTCGCGGCGCTGCGCTGGTCGGGTCGGGTGGAGGAAGCGCTGGAGGCGCTGTCGACCGCCGAGGACGTGGCGGCGAAGCTTCCGGCCGACACTGCGGGCGCGGAGTACCAGCAGGCCAAGTTGACGTATGAGGGCGCTGGGCTGCTTGGGGCCATCGGGCGTGAAAGCGAGGCGATGGAGCGGATCGACGGTGTCGCCGCCACCCTGCGCCGCCTCGAAGCTCTCACCGACGCCGCGATGGCCGACCTGCTGCATGGTGAGCTGCTGTTGCGCTGCGGTGACGCGGCGACGGCCGAGGTGCGGCTGCGGGCAGCGTTGCATGAGCTGCCCCGCAGTGCCGGCCCTGCCCGCCACGGCGCCTGGCTGCTGGCCGAAGCGTTGACCCGGCTGGGTCGCGACACCGAGGCGGCGGCCGTACGGGACGAGTACGGCCTGGTGGAGTAGGGACGGCGCGCCCCATATCGTCACGCTCGTCACCGATCGACTACCGGGGTGTCCTCCCGATCGGTCATGCTGGAGGAGAGCCGATCGACGGAGGTGCGACCGTGAAGGGCGATCGGGTGGAGATCGTGGTGGACGGGGGCGGCACCCCACTCAAGTACGAGGTGACCGCGACCCGGGCCGGGCGGCGGGTGGAGACGTCGATCGGACGGGGCGTCGTCGAAGTGGCCGAGGTGACCCGCAGCGGCCGGGTGGTGAGGACGGCCAGGTTCATGGCGAGTCGGGTGCTCGCACTGGTGGAGCATCCGGTGCCGCGCCCGGAACCGGGGGACGTGGCCGCCTGACCACACAATCTCGACCACACATAGTCATCAAAATGATACGGTGCGCATAGGCGGGACGCTTACCGGGACGAGACCGGGCGCCGGCGACCCGGCAGATGGCCGCCGCGCCGGCAGGAGGGGGCGCGACGATGGCCACTGTGGACGGCAGCGCCTGCGTGTTGGGGTTGGGCCGGATGGGCACCGCGATCGCGCGACGCCTCTTGGAGCAGAAAGTCCCAGTAACGGTGTGGAACCGTAGCCCTGGACCGATGAGGAGGTTGGCGGCGTACGGCGCCAGCACCGCGCCCACTCCCGCGGCGGCGGCACGGTCGGCCGATGTCGTGTTGGTCACGGTGGAGGATTGGTCAGCCACCCGCGCTGTGCTGCTCGGCCCCGACGGCGCCCTCACCGCCGGTCCACTCACCGGTGTGCTGATCGCCACCAGTACCGCAGCGCCCGAGGACCTGGCCGTACTCGCCGAACGGACCACCGCGATCCTCGACGTCGGAGTGCTGGGTGGCCATCGGCACGCCGCAGCGGGCCGGCTCCAGCTCTACGTGGGCGGCCGCGCAGACGTGGTGGCGCGCGTCCAGCCGTGGTTGAACTTGCTGGGTCGGCCCGTGCAGCACGTCGGCGACCTCGGCGGCGGAGTGCGACTCAAGCTGATCATGAACTTCCTGGTCGGCGTCCACGTGCAGGTGCTGGCCGAAGCGGTTGCCCTGGCTGACGGAGTCGACCTGGACCGGCGGCTCCTCCTGGACGTGATCACTCGGAATGGCCTCCACCACCCTCTGCTCGGCCTCACCGCCCTACGTCTGTCGGCAGAGGACTACAGCGCGGCGGACTTCCGCCTCCGCCTGATGGCCAAAGAGCTCAACCTCGCCGTGGCCACCGCCCGGCAGGCCGGTGTCGAGCTGCCGCTGGCCGAGGCGGCTCAACGCGCCCACGACACCGCCCTGACCCTCGGCCTCGGCGACGAGGACTGCGCGGCGATCGCCCGGGTGATGAGCCCGACAGGTCAACTCCGCGCCACCGTACGGCATCCACACCCGACCGTGACCGAACTCAACCACGGCATGCCGCCCCGCCACACCCGCGAGTTCTCACCGCGGCGCCCACCTCAGGCGACTCCGGGTGCGAGCCCGGCGGGGGCGTGACGCTCGGCGGCTCACTGTGTCGCCGGCCGCTGCCCGGCGGTGGAGTAGAGCGGGTGACCGTGGACGACCAGCCGAGGATCAGCCAGGAGCTCGGCGAGCCGCTCGAGTTGCTCCGCGGTCATGCCGGCTGCGAGTAGCTCCGACCGCAACTGTGTCATCACCGCCAACGTGTGGCGGGACTCAGGATCACCGCCTCGCCAGTAGCGACCGGTGATGCGTGTGTCCACCTCCGTCAAGCCGGCCGCCAGCATGGCGGCGTGGATGCGCCTGCCCCACACCGGGTCGGTGCCCGCGCGGTCGAACACCCCACCCACCATTCGTACATAGGTGTTGACCAGCTCTGCGGCGGTCGGGTGGGGCGCGCTCACCACGGGGTCGGTCCGGTAGGGCGCCCAATCTTCGATCAGCAGCCACCCGCCGGGGGCGAGCAGATCCGCCAACTCGGGGAGCAGGGCGTCCCGCTCGGGCACGTGCGACAGGGTGAGGCGCGCGTGGATGAGGTCGTAGCCGGTGCCGAACGCATCGGCCAACGGCTCGCCACTGGCGAGGTCGAACGCGACGATTGCGAGCCTGGGATGGTCCGGGTCTCGCATGGGTTTGACGTCGCTGGCCACCACCCCGCCAGTCGGTCCGACCCGGTCGGCGAGCCACCGGGCGACGCTGCCCTCACCCGCCCCTAGCTCCAGACAAGCGGCACCCGCCAGCACGACCGGCAGGTTCTGAATCCGCTCCTGGGAGGCCGGGTCGAGCATAGCCGCCAACGCACTGTGGAACAGGTCAGCGGTGTCGTGGTCGTTATCCAAGATGTAGTGATGGTCGGATGGTGCGGTACCGATGACGGTCATGGTCACTCTCCTGGGGCCGATCGAGGTGCGGGGGTCAGGTCGGAGGTGTGGTGATCGGTGACGACCATGGCAGCAATAGTCGCTCAGTCATGCTGATCAGGTAGTAGAGGCCGATCCCGGTGGCGGCCAGCAGACCGATCGCGGCGAAGGCCAAGGCGGTGTCACCGTACTGTCGGGACAGGACGACCACTGCCCCAAGGCCAGCGTTGGGCGTGGTGATCTGTGCCACCACCGCACCGATGAGCGCGAACACCGCACCGAGGCGGAGCCCGACGAAGATCTGCGGCAACGCCCACGGTAGCCGGAAATGGCGGTACGTCTGCCATCGGGAGGCCGACAGCGACCGGGCCAGCTCGCCGAGATCAGCCGGGGTCGCGGCGAAGCCGGCCATCGCCGAGACCAGGATCGGGAAGAAGCTCAGCAGGACCGCGAGGGCGATCTTCGACCCGCTCCCCCAGCCGAACCACATGATGACCAGCGGCGCGAGCGCGACCTTGGGAACTGCCTGAGCGGCGGTGACCAGCGGCATCACCGACTCTCGGACGACCCGGAACGCGGTCATCGCCATCGCGACGGTGAGTCCGATCACCGCCGCGATGGCGAAACCGCCGAGGGTGTGAGCCGCAGTGACGGCGGCCTCCTGCAATAGGTAGCCGATGACGCCGGGGCGGGCGTACGCGGCGAGCACTTCCGGCGGGGCGGGTAACAGCAGCGGCCTGATATCGAAGATCCAGACCACGAACCACCACCCGCCGACCACCACGGCCAGCGCGACCAGTGGCCGGAGCGCCCGGACGAGCCGACTCACCGGTCCCGGTTGCCTTCCCCACCCGGAACCAGGTCCCAGGCGACGGCCTCCTGAAGCACGGCGAGGTCACCGGAGGGGACGTAGTCGATGGACTGCAACACCCCCACCGCCCTGGCGACCCGAGACCCGACGAGCGTCCCGATGGGATCGTTCGGGCTGAGCTCCGCGGTGACGTACGGCGCCATCAACTCGATCTCGGCAGCTGCGGCGGCCTCGTCCGTAGCCGGCACCATCTCCTTGAGGGCCCTCGCCGCTGCGGCCGGATCAGCGATCGCCGCCTTCAGTCCTCGCAGCAGACCGGTGTTGAAACGCCGCACCAGGTCGGGGTTGGACTCCACGAGCTCTCGCGTGGTCACATGCACCGCACCGTAGACGTCGGTCAACACCTCGCCGTACGCCAGCGTGACGGTCGGTCGACCAGCGACCGCCGCGACCGACGGCGCTCCTACCAGGAACAACCCGATGGCGTCCACCTGGCCGGAGGCGAGCATCTGCGGCAGGGCTGGTGCCTCGAAGTGGACGAACTCGACCGTGGTGTGGTCGAAGCCGGCCAACTGTGCGTACGCCGGGAACATGTCCTCGATCACGGACCCGGCGAGTCCACCGATGACCTTCCCTTCCAGGTCCTGGGGCTGGTTGATCCCGTTGCCTTCCAGTGTGACGATCGCGGAAAGTGGCAGTTGCTGCACAGCGGAGATGATCTGAAGCTCGTCTCCGCCGTTGGCGTGGCGTTGGAGGGCACCACTACTGTCCACTGAGGCGAACTGCGCGGCGCCGCTGACCAGGGCCGCGTGGTTGGGTGGGCCGCCGCTTCCGGGCTCGATCGTGACGTCGAGGTTGAGCTCGGCAAAGATTCCTGACTGAACGGCCAGGTGGGCGTACGCTTCTCGCCCAAAGTGGGCCAATGCGGTGACGTACGTAACTTTGTCGGGTGGACCGTCGTTGCTCAGGGCGGGTTCGTCGTCACTACAGCCTAGGAGGCTGGCCACCGGCGCGGCGGCGGCTGCGCCCAACAGGGCACGGCGAGAGATACGATGGCTCATGAGGACTCCTCACGCAGGTGGGGGTGGATGTGCACCCAGCACCGGTGGAGGCTTTGGCGAGTCGTGCACCGGTCACTGGGGTGGTCCAGCGGGCCCCACCCCCACCATCCCCCTCGGCTAGCGGGTGCGGGGCCCCATACCCGGCCGCTGCGGATGGCCGGGAGCTTTGTCGATCAGGGCATGGTCTGGTCCCCAGCGTCGCTTAACGGCAGATGCGTCGTCCGTCGGTCGCTACGACCGGCCAGGCGTGGGTCATTCGCATCGCCGGGCATCGCAACCCTCCTCGCAGGGGAGCATCCGAGAAGCCGCAGAACGATCCCGGGCGGTGGTGCCGCGCCGGTCTGCGGCGGCATTGGAGGGCGTGGTCGCCATCCAGGAGCGCTCCAATACCGATGGTAAGTTACCTAATAAGGGTAATGTAGTCAATGAGATCGAGCTAGGTAACAGTGTGACGAAGTTGACCCTGGTAGACCGCTTGTGATGAACTGTGCGGGCCAACCAGGAGCCCCTCTATGCCTGCAGACTTCACGCCGTACTGGGAGCAGATCGCCGAGGACATCCGGTCCCGGATCGCCTCCGGACAGTGGCCACCAGGTCACCGGCTACCGACCCATCAACAATTGTGGATCTACTATCGCGACACGATCGGCGCCCGCAGCAACGTCCACGTACGCCGGGCGATCGAGCACCTCGTCGCTACCGGCGAGCTACGCAGCCATCGGGGGGCCGGAGTCTGGGTCGCCGGCGGCGACCCCGCCTCGACTGACACGCGACGGTGAGCCCACCCTCACGGCTCGCGCTCACGCCTCGCGCGCGCCAGCGCGTCGGCCCGAACCGGGACCCTGGCCCACTCCGTCTCCTCGCTGCCCACGTCGTGGCACCATCCCTCGACCCATACCCAATCGGCTGCCTCCGAATCGGATACGCGCACCACGGTCATCCGCAGCCGCCCGTCGGGGGCCCACCACTGCCCAGCGGGAAGGTCGAGGAACGTGCCGCACCGCTCGCCCGTCGAGCTCATCCGACGCCTCCTCGTCGCGGTATCGGGTAACGCCAGCACGGGCGATCGCCGTGGTGGTACGCGACCCACAGATGTCGTCCGGCTGTCTGCGTAATGCTACGGGTCGATTCCTGTCCGTGGGGACCCATGGGGCCTTCTTCTGATGTGGCAAAAATCTCCCGAAAGCACTTGATCTACCACCGTTGCACACCTCACCGCAACGCAAAGCCCCCTCATCGGTGCGGTGTGTCGCCAAAGGTGGCGGGTCTCGCTATCACGTTCAGGCTCTAGTTGCCACAATGCCTCTGTAATCGGGCATAAGTAGCTGACCTGGCGAATAGGAGCAGCGTGGCTAACCAAGACAAACTCGAAGAGATCATCGCCGAAGTGATTGCCCCCGCGGCGACCACCATCGACCAGACCGGCGCGTTCCCACGCGCCGCGGTGGACGCCCTGGCCAACGCGGGGCTGTTGGCCTTGACCGTGCCACGCGACCATGGTGGTGGCGGTCAGGAGCTCGCGGCCGCCGCTGACCTGGTCCGTCGGCTCGGGCGGGTGTGCGGGTCCACCGCGATGGTCGTGATGATGCACTACAGTGCGGTGGCCGCGTTGGCTGCCGGGGGCCGGCACGACGCGCTCGCCGAGGTCGCCGCGGGGCGGCACCTGAGCACGCTGGCCTTCTCCGAAGTCGGTTCCCGCAGTCACCTGTGGGCTCCACTCAGCACCGCCGTACCCGACGGCGACACGGTGGTGCTGGACGCTCGCAAGAGCTGGGTCACCTCTGCCGGAGAAGTGGACAGCTACGTCTGGTCGAGCCGGCCGATGACCGACGGGGCCGGACCGATGTCGTTGTGGTACGTCCGCCGGGACACCCCGGGCCTGTCGGTCGTGGGTGACTTCGACGGCCTGGGACTACGCGGCAACGGCTCCCGTCCCATGGTCGCCAAGCAGGCCCGAGTACCGCGCTCCGCCTTGCTCGGTGAGGACGGAGCCGGTCTCGATCTGGCCATGTCGGCGGTGCTCCCCACGTTCCTGCTGCTCAACGCAGCCGCTGGGGTCGGATTGATGGAGGCGGTGACCGAGGAAGCCACCGCCCACGTCGGTCGGGTGCGCCTCGAGCACCTGGGCCAGTCGCTCGCGCAGCAGCCGCTCCCCCGCGCCACACTGGCCAGGATGCGGATCGAGACCGACCGCACCCGCGCGCTGCTGGAGGCTACCCTGGCGGGCCTGGCCAGCGGCGGTCCTGAGGCCAGCCTGAAGCTCCTGCAGATCAAGGCAGCCGCGGACGAGGCCGCCACCGAGGTCACCGACCTGGCCATGAAGGTCTGTGGCGGCGCCGCCTTCCGCAAGGAACTCGGCATCGAGCGGCGCTTCCGTGACTCTCGCGCCGCCCGGGTGATGGCCCCGACCACCGACACCTTGCTCGACATGGTGGGTCGGGCCATGTGCGGGCTGCCGCTGGTGGAGGGTGTCGATGGCTGACCGATTGGTGCTCGGAGCAGTCGCCTACGACCCCAAGGTGGTGACCATCTGGAGCGGCTTCCGCGCATGGTTCCGCGAACGCGGACTCGCCTTCGACTTCGTGCTATACACCCACTACGAACAGCAGGTGGAGGCGCTGCTGGACGGTGCGGTCGACCTGGCCTGGAACTCACCGCTGGCGTGGGTGCGGGCGCGTCGGATGGCACGTACCCGCGGGGTCACCCTCCGGCCAGTGGCCATGCGCGACACCGACCGCGACCTCACCTCCGTCATCGTGGTGCCGGCTGATTCGGAGGTGCGGACGGTGGGCGACCTGCGCGGTCGCCGGGTCGCCACCGGTGCGATCGACTCCCCACAGGCGACGCTGCTGCCGCTGGCGCTACTGCGTTCGGCTGGCTTGGACCCTGCCACCGACGTGGTGGTACGCCGGTTCGACGTCGGGGTGGGGCTGCACGGTGACCACATCGGTGGCGAACGGGACGCAGCCCGGGCACTGCGTGAGGGTAGCGTCGACGCAGCCTGCATGATCGACTCCAATCTGTTGCTGTTCGCGCGGGAAGGGGTGCTACCCACCGGCTTCGCGCAGGTGCTGGCGCAGACCGCGCCGTATGACCACTGCACACTCACCGCCGGCCCCACCGCCGACCCGACGCTCGTCGATCGCTTCCGCGAGCTGCTGCTCAGCATGTCCTACGCGGATACGAGCGCGCGCCCCCTGCTGGACCTCGAAGGGTTGAAGGAGTGGGTGCCGGCCCGGACCGACCGGTACCAGGCGCTGGAGCAGGTGGTGACCGACAGTGGCTTCTACGACGACCGCGGAGAGTGCGGTGACCCCGACTATCGACCTTGAGGGGTTGGGTCTGGACGCTGGAGGCCATCTCCTGGTGGCCCGCGCACTGGCGTCGCTGTCACCCGGACAGCGGCTGACCGTGCGGGGCCACCATCCGGCCCTGCGCGTGCAGCTACGAGCCTGGTGCCGCGCGGAGGGCCACGGGTTCGTGCTCACCGACGACGAAGCGACCGTGGTCAAGGGCACCACGGAGGTCGACCGGTGGCGTGGTGCCCAACGCGCGGGTCGCCCCGACCAGGTGGCGGCCCACGCTGACCGATCATGGGGTCTCGCCGCCCGCGGCGCGCTCGTGGAGCCGGGTGGACCACCGCTGGCTGTAGAGTGGGTGGACCGCGACCTGGTGTGGGCCGAGGTGGCGCCGCGCCTGTACGCGCAGGCCGCCGCACACCAGTGGGATCCCGCCACCGCGGTGGACTGGCAGGCCACCGCCACGGTACCCGACGACGTCGAGGACGCCGTGGTCCAGATCATGACCTACCTCGTCGAGAACGAGCAGGCCGCGCTCATGATCCCAGCGCGCCTGCTCAGCCAGCTGCATCCGCACTACCGGGAGGTGATGCAGCTATTGGCGGCCCAGGCCGCCGACGAGGCGCGGCACGTCGAGATCTTCACCCGGCGCGCGCTGCTGCGACGGGACACGCTGGGAGTGTCGGGTGCCGGTGGGCGAGCCTCCCTGCAAACGCTACTGGACGAACCCGACTTCACCCTCGCCTCGTTCTTGCTGTCGGTCCTGGGGGAAGGCAGCTTTCTGGACCTGTTGCGGTTCCTATACGAGCACGCCCCCGACCCGGTCACCGCCGAGGTGACCCGGCTGGCCGCCCGTGACGAGGCCCGACACGTCGCCTTCGGAGTCGCCCACACGACCCACGTGGTGCGCAGCGACCCGCAGTTCCTCGGCCGGCTGCGACTGGCGGTGGAGCGACGACACGACGCCCTGGTCGACACCGCTGGCCTCAACGCCAAGGTCTTCGATTCCTTGGTGGTCCTGGCGGCCGGCTCCTGGCGACCGGACGCGATCGCCGAAGGCTGGCGGCGAGTCCAGCAGTTGCAGCAGGTGATGGACGAGGGCCGCCGTCGGCGGCTGGAGGCCATCGGCTTCCCGCCCGACGAGGCCGCGGAGCTCTCCGCGCTACACACCCGCAACTTCATGTGACCGGTGGCGGTCGAAGTGAATCGACCGCCACCACCAGCTCGCGATGGCGGTCGTCGACCCGGCGGGTGATGCCGCGCGCGTCCAGCAGCTCACACAACGGCACCGCCACCCGGCGGCTGGTGCCCAACGCCTGTCGTGCCTGGCTGATGGTGAACCGCTGCCCGAGCCGCGCCACGCGCCGAGCCGCCTCGGTGACCGCCTCCGGTAGAAGGAACACCCCGTCGGCCACCCGCAGCAGCAAACCCGCGCGCACCGCCGTGGCCAGGTGTCGGTCATCGAGGCCGAGCGCGGCCAGCTCGGCCGCCTCGGGGGCCTGGAAGGGGTCGGCGGCCAATCGCTCGCGGAGCTTCGCCAGTCCGACCGCTGCCTCGGCTGGCAGCGCCGCCGCCACGCCTCGACGGCGCAGCCCACCGGCGTCCCGGACAAGTTCGGGAATCCGCTCCACCAATTGGTCGAGCAGGCGAGGGTCCGGCAGGTCGCACGCGCGACAGGCGGCCGGCAGCGGCAACACCGGCGCCATCGGATGCGTCTTCGCCCATCCGTCCACCGCCGTCACCAGCGTGCTGCTCCACGAGCGCCAAGTGGCCGGATCGACCAGCCAGTCGTCGGCCACGATCACCCCGGGCGGATTCGGCGCGTTCTTCGCCAACACCCCGGCCGCCACCAGGTGAGAGCGGCGGACCGCACCTCGCCGGCGCACCTCACCGACGGGATCCGGCATGCCGGACACTCCGGCCAACTGCTCGCCTCGGCGGGCCGCGGCCCCCCGCCCACGCAGCGTCGGGGGCGCCACGTCCAACACCACCAGTCCTGCCGCGACCCGACCAGCGCCGGGGTCCCGCAGCAGTGCTCGCTCACCGACGTGCACCGGGACGGGTCGCGGCAAAGTGAGCCGGGCCGTGTTCGCACCGAGGTGCCGCACGCGCACCGGCATCCCGGCCGAGCCGATGTGGAGCATCACCTCTCGCGGCAACCGTGCCGGCGACGGCGGGGCCGGTCGTTCACCAGTGACCACCGGAGGCTCAATCAACCGGACGTCCAGGGTGTGGGACAAGGTCCAGCCCTCCGGCTCGATGAGGGCCTGCCCGCGGCCAACGTCGGCGACGCTCACCCCACGCAGATTGACCGCGAGCCGGGCCACTGCCTGTGCGGCTGACACGGTCTGATTCAGACTCTGCAACCCACGCACCCGCACCGGCCGGCCCAACGAGCTCAGCCACAGTTCGTCGCCGACCTCGATCTGGCCGGAGCTGAGCGTGCCGGTGACCACCGTGCCGGCGCCCCGGACGGTGAACGCTCGGTCGACCCACAATCGCGCCGGGCCGGGTGGCACCGGTGGCATGCTGGTCACCAGCCGGTACAGGGCTCGCCGAAGCTCGGTCATGCCCTCCCCGGTCACCGGGGAGACCGCCACCGCCTCCATGTCCGACAGTGAGGTGCCGCGCAGCCATTCCCGGGCCCCGGCCGTCGCCAGCGCGGCGTCGCCGAGATCGGCCCGAGTGACCGCGAGCACGCCGTGACGGACTCCCAGCGCGTGCAGCGCGGCCAGGTGCTCGGTCGACTGCCGGCCCCAACCCTCGTCGGCCGCGACGACGAACAGGACCGCCGCCACGGGCCCCACACCGGCCAACATGTTGGAGATGAACCGGTGGTGGCCAGGAACGTCGACAAACGCCACCATCGTGTCGCCGCCCACATCGGTCCAGGCGAAGCCGAGGTCGATGGTCATACCCCGTCGCCGCTCCTCCTCCCACCGGTCCGGCTCCATCCCGGTGAGCGCCCGCACCAACGTGGACTTGCCGTGATCCACGTGCCCGGCGGTGGCCACGACGTACATCGAGGACGCCCTCGCCGCTCACCCGACCACGATCGGGTGCGTTCCCGGCGCTACCAGCTCGCCGATCACCGGTGCACCCGGCACCTCGCCGGCGACCAGCAGACCACCAGAGGTCTGGGCGTCGGCCAGCAGCAGCCGATCCAGTTCCGATACCCCGGCACCCCAGCGAACGTGGGGGTCCACCCAGGTGAGGTTGCGGCGGGTGCCACCGCTGACGTAGCCGTCCCGAGCCGCTTCGTGGGCCCCGTCCAGGTAGGGCACCGCGGCCGGGTCGACCACGGCGGTCACCCCCGAGGCGCGGGCCAGCTTGTAGAGGTGGCCGAGCAGGCCGAAACCGGTGACGTCGGTGGCGCACGTGGCTCCTGCGGCCAACGCGGCCGCAGCGGCCGCGTCGTTGAGGGTGGTCATCGCCGCCACCGCCTGTGGGAAGCGCTCCCCCGTCGCCTTGTGCCGGGTGTTGAGTACCCCGATTCCGAGCGGCTTGGTGAGGCTGAGCGGCAGTCCGGGGCGGCCGGCGTCGTTGCGCAACAGCCGGTCGGGATCGGCGACACCGGTGACCGCCAGGCCGTACTTGGGCTCGGCGTCGTCCACGCTGTGGCCGCCGGCCATGTGGCAACCCGCCCGGCGCGTCACCTCGAGTCCGCCACGCAGCACCTCCCCAGCGATCTCCATGGGGAGGGTGTCCCGGGGCCAGGCGAGCACGTTGACCGCCACCACCGGGGTGCCGCCCATGGCGTAGACGTCGGAGAGGGCGTTGGTGGCGGCGATCCGACCCCA
>CAYTMR010000016.1:0-36997 GCA_964438855.1 uncultured Micromonosporaceae bacterium | reverse complement strand
CTTCGGTGTGAACGAAGCGCTCTCCCGCTGAGCTAATCGCCCTGGGCCGGGTAAGACTGTACCTGACCGAAGCGGGCAACGCACGTGTGGGTGCCCCCGTGCGTTTCTGGAGAAGGTTCAGCGTTCCGGGTCTCCGGCCCCGTCACCCCAAGGGTCGGCGCGGCGTTACCGGAGTGAGTCGGCATCTGAAATCGCTGGTCGGGCGCTGGTGGTCAGTCGGCAACTATCACCTACAACCAGACATCTTGGGCAGGAAGTAGGAGAGGTGACGTGCACAATGCGAGCGAATCCCACTACCGAGTGATATCGCGTCGTGGCTTAGCGTAGTAAGGCGTGTCGCCTGGATATTGGGAGGGGCGGGGCTCTCAGATCCCGCAGCGGCGCCGGGGGGAGTTTGTCGATGAGTGTTATCAAGCCAACGACCGTGGAGGTCGAGACGTCTTTGAGGTTGGTCGCGCCGGACGCTACCACGCTGCCGGTTCGGGCGAGCCTAAGGTACGACCCATCTGATCCGTACGCGGTTCACGTCCTGTTTCATGCCGACTCGGCGGGAGGGGAGGCGGTCAGCTGGTCCTTCGCGCGCGAGTTGCTCGTGACAGGGTTGGACGAGCCGGCTGGTATGGGGGACGTGCGGGTGTGGCCGTGGGCGACGCCGCGCGGTGACTTCGTGGCGCTCGCGCTGTCGTCACCGGACGGCAACGCACTGTTCGAGGTCCCGCGCAGTGTCCTGGTGCGGTTCCTGCGCCGGACCTATGTCGCGGTACCGCGGGGCCACGAGTCGGAGTACCTGGACATGGACGCCACGGTGGTCCGTCTACTCGCCGGACGCTGAGCTGGTCGGGGTGGTGGCTCAGCGCCGCCCGGGATCCAGTCGGCCGATTGCGACCCGGGCGGCCCCGGCGAACGCCACGAACAGCAGGAGCAGGAGGCACATCGAGCGCAGCCAGGACAGGACTGTGTGGTCCCACAGCGCGTCTCGGGCGGCTGCCATGGACTGAAGGTCCACCGTGGCGGCGGCGGCAGCGAAGCCCCAGCGACTGGGGGAGAGCCAGGACAGCTGCTCCATGACGGCCTCTCCCGAGAGCTCGAACAGACCTCCGGACAGCACGAGCTGCGCCATCACCACGATCACCAGCGCTGGGGTGGTCTGTTCGGTGGTGCGGGCCAGCGCGCTGAGACACAAGCCCAACGCCGTGCTGGCGAAGGACACCAGAGTGAGCGCGCCGATCACCTCGAGGGTCGGAGAGGGCAGAACCAACGCTTCGACAGGATGGCCCCGTCCGACGAGTGCGAGCGTGACGAAGATCGTCACCTGTACGACGTTGATTGCGCCGATAATGAGGATCTTGGAGGCGAGGTAGGCCCCTGGTGACAGTCCTACCGTCCGTTCTCGGCGGTAGATCGACCCCTCGCCCACGATCTCCCGGATCGCCACCGCAACCCCGAGGAACACTGCTCCCACCGTCAGCACGATCAGCAGGCGTTGCGCCTCGGCGCCGGGGACCACATCAGGTGGGGCGAGGCCCGAGTCCCCCGGAACGGCGCGGGCCAACAGCGCCAACACCATCGGCAGCCCGAGGAGGAACAGCGCGTAACCCCGGTCGGCCACGATGACGCTGAGCATGCGCAGACAGAGGGTCACCAGCTGGCTAAGGGCGGCCAGCGGGTGGCGCGCGCGGGCTCGTAGCCGTGGCCCGGCCAGCAACGGTGGATGGCTCGCCGGATGGGACGGGACGGGGTGGCCACCCCATCCGGGTACCGGGTGGGGTGGGGGTGGCGGCACATGCGCTGCCGGTGCTACCGGGGCCTGGGCCGGAGGCGTGACGGGCGGTGGCGGCACCGGATAATGGCCGTACGGCGTGTGGGACGGCAGCGGCGCCGGAGGTGGGTAACCGGGGACCGCAGGGCCCATCGGGGGATGCGCGGGACGGGGAGCCGGCGGAGCCCATGACGGCGGGGCGGGCGGTGCTGGTGGCGGTGCCACCTGCTGCACGTACCGGTGAAATTGTGGCGACTGGCGGAAGTGCATCGCCCACCGCTGCGGATCCTCAGTGATCTTCGAGAACACGTCGGCGTAGTCGGCGGCTCCGAAGAATCCCAGCACCTCTCCGGGCGGCCCGAAGAATCCCACCAGTCCGCCGTAGCACAGCACCAGCACCCGGTCGCACAGGTCCAGGTGCATCACGTTGTGGGTCACCACCAGGGCGGTGCGTCCCTTGTTCGCCAGTTGTCGCAATTGCAACATCAGGCTCTTGTCCATCGCCGGATCCAGCCCGGAGGTGGGCTCGTCCAGGCAGAGCAGGCTGGGCTCGGTGAGCAGCTCCATCGCCACGGACACCCGCTTGCGTTGGCCCCCGGAGAGGCGGTCGATCCGCAGCTGGGCGCGCTGTTGCAGGCCGAGCATCCCGATGACCTCCTCCACCCGCGCGTTGCGCTCCGAGCGGGGAACGTCCTCGGCGAAGCGCAGCGAGGCGGCGAACCGCAGCGCCCGGCGGACGGTCAGCTGCCGGTGCAGTACGTCGTCTTGGGGTACCACCCCGATCCGGTAACGCAACTGCTCGTACTCGGCGTAGAGGTCGCGTCCGTCGTAGTACACGGTGCCAGCGGACGCTGGTTGCAGGCCGGTCAGAGCGCGGATCAGGGTGGACTTGCCGCACCCACTAGGTCCGATCACCGCCACGAGGCTGCCCTTGGCCAGCGAGAAGTTGACATCGGCCAGCAGCACCTGCCGTCCCACGGTGACGGTCAGTCCTCGGGCGGCCAGCGAGGCTGGCCCGGTGTGGACCCGTTCATGCAGGGCCTGGCCGTCGAAGACCAGTTCGTGGCGCCCGATGGCGACCACGTCGCCCGGGCTCAGCACGGCCCGGTCCACCCGGCGTCCGTTGTGGTAGGTCCCGTTGCTGCTGCCGAGGTCGACCAGGACGTGTCCGGCTCTGGTTTGGCGCAGGTGCGCATGTTCACGGGAGACCAATACGTCGTTGAGGACGATGTCGTTGGTGCGGGAACGCCCGATCCGCACCAGGGAACCCGCCTGGTAGCTGGTGACCTCTTCACCGTCGGTGAGGTGGGCGGGAGTAGTGGCGGGCATGCGGGGTGGTTCGGGCACGGTCACCGCACCATCCTCTCCGGCCGCCGCAAGCACCGCCGGCGGGGATTCGCGTACGCAGCTTCCGGGGCTGAAGCGCGTCGACGGACGTAAATCTGATTGGCTGCCCTGGTGACGCCCACCGTAGCTTGGCGGCGCGGTGGGCCTGCTCACCGCGCGTACACCGTGATCGTGTTCATCGCGCTCGCGGCACTGGACAACGTGGCACTCGCGCTGGTGCCGCCGCTGGTGACCCCGATCAGCCGGGAACTGGGGGTGGGCGAGGCTCGGATCGCTGCCGCCTTCTCCATCAGCTTGCTGGTCACCGCCGTGAGCGCGGTGGGCTGGGCGTATCTGGGCGACCGGTACGACCGCAAGCGTCTGCTGATGGTCGGCACCCTCGGTTGGGCGGCCGGGGTCGGCGCCACCGCCCTCGTCACCGACTACCGCCAGTTTCTCGCCGCTCAGGTGGTCGCCGCGCTGGGGCTGGGCACGGTGGCGTCGGTCGGGTTCAGCGTGGTCAGTGACCTGGTCCCACCGCGGCGCCGCGGCTTGGTGATGGGCCTGTGGGGTCTGTCACAGGGAGCGGGCACGTTGCTCGGTGTGGGGATGGGGGGCATCCTCGGCAGCCAGGACTGGCGCAGACCGTTCGAGGTCCTCACCATCGTCGGACTCGCGGCCACGCTGGCATACCTGTTCACCTACCGCATTCCTCGCGGGCACAGCGATCCGGAGCTACGGGCCCTGCACCACTCCGGGCGCGAGTACGAGCATCGGATCAGCCCCGAGGACCTGCCGAAGATCTTCCGACGGCGCACCAACGTGTGGCTCGCCGCCCAGGGTTTCACCTCTCAACTCGCCTTCGGCGCCCTCACCTGGCTTCCTCGCCTGTTCCAGGCCAAGGCGGAGGCACAAGGTTACGCCGAGTCGACGGCGATCGTGCTGGGCACGGTCTTCTCGATGCTGGCGATGAGCGGGGCGTTGCTGGCGCTCGGCGGTGGAATGGTCGGTGACTGGCTGCAACGGCGCACCCCGCGTGGTCGCGGCATGGTTGCCTCGATTGGGGTGCTGCTGGCGGCGCCGCTGTGCGTGCTGCTGTTCTTCCTGCCGTTGGAGCTGGACCTGCCGAGGGAGGAACAGAGCCGCGCGGCGGTGCTGCGTGGCTTGCTGCGGAGCCTGGTGACCGAGCCGACCCTCACTGCCACCTTCGGCATTGCCCTGGTGGCCGTGGCGCTCATGAATGCGCAGTCACCGAACTGGTACGCCTTGTTGACGGAGGTGAACCCACCTGAGCACCGCGGCACCGCGTTCAGCTTCGGCAACCTGGTCAACGGTGCCGGCCGTACCACCGGCACCTACCTGGTGGCCTACACGTTCGCCGCGGTGGAGCGCATGCTTCCACCACCCACCAACTACGCTGTGGCGCTGGCCGCGTTCCAACTGTTCTTCATCCCCACCGGTGTCATGTACTGGCTGGCGTCGCGAAGTTCTCCACGGGACATCGCCGCCGTGCGCCTCCTCATGCGTCGACGCGCGGCGGCGTCGGCCATAGATCCGCCGCCCCCGTCAAAGCGGGCCGGTGCGCCGAGTTGATCCCGGATCGGCGTTCCTTGTCCTCGCCGTGTCATCATCCCCGCGTGTCCACACCGAAGTCCGATGTGTGGCGTCGACCATCGCCGACAGCCGAACAGTGCTGCATCGATCTCGTCGTCGGCGTGGCTGCGGCGTTGCTGGCGGTGTTGAACCTCACCCTCACCACGAGCGCGGGGTCCTTCCTGTTGGGACCGCCGCCGAGCTGGCCGGAGCAGGTCGGCTGGGCGGTGGCGGTGACCTTGCCGTTGGCCTGGCGCCGTCGTCAGCCGGAGATGTGCGCCCTGATGGTGGCTGTCGCCTTCGTCGGCGGCCAGATGCGCGCGGCCCCGGAGGTCCAGATCGCCTCGGGTGCGATCTTCGTCGCCCTCTACTCCCTCGGCGCCTGGGGGCGGGATCGCCGCCGCTCTCGTCGACTGCGGGTCGGCATCATCGCTGGGATCTTCGGGTGGATCTCGATCGCGTACCTCGGCGCGTTGCCCTCCCTGTCGCCGGAAACCGTCCCCGACGGGGCCGGGCCGATACCACCGATCCTGGCGGTGATTGTCAGCAATGTGCTGGTCAACGCGCTGTTCTTCGGATTCGCCTACTACTCCGGCGAGTTGGCCTGGACCGCTGCGCGACGGGAGCACCTGTTGCAGGAGCAGGCCGCCGACCTGAGACGCTCCCAGCAGAAGGTGCGGGAGCAGGCGGTGGTCGGCGAGCGGGTGCGCATCGCCCGGGATCTGCACGACGTGGTCGCCCACCACGTGTCCGTGATGGGGCTGCAGGCGGCGGCGTGTCGCCGGGTGCTGGAGCGGGACATGGCCAAGGCGAAGGCCGCGCTGGCAGCGGTGGAGGACAGCGCCCGTGCGGCAGTGGAGGAGCTGCGTCGGACGCTGGGCCTGCTGCGGTCCGGGGCGGCGGGCGAGGATGCGGGTACCGCCGGAGTCGGGGTGGACAGGCTGGAGGATCTGCTCGCCGGGCCGCGGGCTGCCGGGCTGACCGTCCGGTTCGGGATCTTCGGAGATCCGGTGCCGGTGCCCGAATCGGTGTCTCAAGCGGTGTACCGGGTGGTGCAGGAGGCGGTCACCAACACCCTGAAGCACGCGCGGGCCAAGACTCTCGACGTTCGGATCCGCTATCTCGCCTCGGAGTTGGAGGTGGACGTGGTCGACGACGGACGGGGCGGCCAGCCGAGCGGGGAGGGCGGCCTGGGCCTGGTGGGGATGAGGGAACGGGTGGCGGCTCACCACGGGGTGCTGGAGGCGGGTCCTCGCATCGGCGGTGGGTTCCGGGTACGTGCCCGGTTCCCGCTTTCGCTCACAGCGGCGGGGTGAACAGCATGCGCGTGATTCGGGTCCTGATCGCTGACGACCATCCGATGGCGCGCGCCGGGTTCCGCACCATCCTGGAGGCAGAAGACGGCATCGAGGTGGTCGCCGAGGCCGGTGACGGCCTCCAGGCGGTGGCGGCGGCTGTCGACGCCGCACCAGACGTGGTGTTGATGGACGTCGAGATGCCGGGTATCGACGGGCTCGAGGCGACGCGCCGGATCACCGCCACGGCGGGGCCGGCTGTACTGATAGTGACCACCTTCGACCGGGATGATTATCTCTTCGCAGCGCTGCGGGCCGGCGCGAGCGGCTTCCTGCTCAAGAACGGCACTCCGGAGGATCTGGTGGAGGCGGTGAGGGTGGTGGCGCGCGGGGACGCCCTCCTCGCGCCGGAGGTCACCCGGCGGGTGATTGCGGCGTTCGCCGGCCACGGCTCGCCGCCGCAGACTACCCACCGGTTGGCCCAACTGACCGAGCGTGAGCAGGAGGTGTTGGTGCTGCTCGCCAGCGGCGCCAGCAACGCCGAGATCGCCGCGCGGCTGCATCTGTCGGAGGCGACGGTGAAGACCCATGTCAGCCGGGTCCTCGCCAAGCTCAAGGTGCGCGACCGCACTCAGGCGGTGGTCTTCGCCTACCAGAGCGGGATCGTGCGACCGGCGGAGTAGGTCCGTCTCGGGAGGTATCCGAAGGATCCATCCAAGGTCCGACGTCGTGCAGGCTCGGCACCTCTAGCGTGGGTTCCCGTGATCAACAGTCTGCAACTCCACTCGATCAGCCGGTCGTTCGGTGGCCGGCAGGTCCTGAAGGAGGTCTCCTTCGGCGTGGCGCCGGGCCGGCTGACCGGCTTCGTGGGCGGCAACGGCGCGGGCAAGACCACCACCATGCGGATCATCCTCGGGATACTCGCTGCCGACTCCGGTCAGGTCACGTGGCGTGGGGTGCCGCTGAAGCGGGCAGCGCGTCAGCGATTCGGGTACATGCCCGAGGAGCGTGGTCTCTACCCGAAGGCGACCGTGCGTGAGCAGGTGATCTACCTGGGCCGGCTCAACGGGCTGACCCGCGAGGCGGCGGCCCGAAACACCGCCTCGCTGCTGGAGCGGGTGGGCCTGGCCGAGCGTGCTGACGACAGGTTGGAGACTCTCTCCCTCGGCAACCAGCAACGAGCTCAGATCGCAGCGGCGCTGGTCCACGATCCCGAGGTGCTCATCCTCGACGAGCCGTTCTCAGGCCTCGACCCGCTCGCCGTGGACACCATGCTGGACGTGTTGCGCGAGTACGCCGATCGCGGAGCGCCGGTCCTATTCTCCAGCCACCAGTTGGACGTGGTAGAGCGGCTCTGCGACGACCTCGTGATCATCGCCGACGGGACGATTCGGGCCGCCGGTAACCGCGAGGAGCTGCGTGCCCGCTACTCCCGACCTCGTTACGAGGTGGTGCTCGATGGGGACGCCGGCTGGCTGCGCGACCAGCCGGGCGTGGCGCTGGTCGATCTCGACGGTGAGCGCGCGGTGTTCGACCTGGCCAGCGGCGCCGACGACCAGGAAGTGCTACGCGCGGCCTTGGCCCGGGGCCCGGTGCGGGCCTTCCGGCCGATCACTCCGTCACTCACCGAAATCTTCCGGGAGGTACACCGGTGAACCTGTTTCAGGCCGCGCAGGTCGTCGCTGCCCGCGAGATCAGCGTGAAGCTGCGCGACCGCGCCTACCTGCTCAGCACCGTCTTCTTTCTCGTGTTCGCAGGGGCCGGGGCGGTGGTGCCGGCGCTGCTGGACGGTGGGCCGCCGACCGTGGCCGTGGCGGATTCGGCGCTCGCCACCGCCCTGGCCGACGCCGAGGTGGAGGTGCGCACGGTCGCCGACGATCGGGCCGCCGAAGACCTGGTTCGGGCCGAGGAGGTGGACGCCGCCGTGGTGGCCGGCCCCACCGTGCTCGCCATGCGGAGTGCGCCCGACGAGGTGGTGTCGGCGCTGAGCACGGCACCGCCGGTCGAGCTGCTCGACCCCAACGCCGTCCATCCAGCGGTGGCGTTCTTGGTGCCGCTCGCCTTCGGCACGGTGTTTCTCACCACATCGCTCATCGCTGGGCTGCAGATCGCCCAGAGCGTCACCGAGGAGAAGCAGACCCGGATCGTCGAGATCCTGGTGGCTAGCGTGCCTCCGCGGGCGTTGTTGACTGGCAAGGTGGTCGCCGGCGCGGTGCTGGCGTTCGGACAGATCGGCCTGATCGCGCTGGTGGCGTTGGTCGGCACTCGCATCGTCGACACCGGTGACGACGTGCTGTCCTTGTTGGCGCCAGCGATCGGCTGGTTCATACCGTTCTTCGTCGTCGGCTTCCTCATGCTCGCGGCGGTGTGGGCCGGTGTGGGTGCCCTGGTCAGCCGGCAGGAGGACCTCGCCTCAGCCTCGATGCCGGTGCAGATGACGGTGTTGGTGCCGTTCTTCTTGGTGGTCACCTTCAGCTCGAAGCCCTCGGTGATGGCGGTGATGTCCTACGTGCCCTTCAGCGCACCGATGGCGATGCCGGTGCGGTTGTTCCAAGGTGGGGTAGCCGAATGGGAACCGGTACTGTCGCTGGTGATCATGCTGGTCGCCACCGTGGTGACGATCGCTGTCGGGGCTCGACTGTACGAAGGGTCGCTGCTACGCACCGGCGCTCGGGTGCCGTTGCTCACCGCCTGGCGCGGACGCGAACGGGTCGGCTGATCCCGGGGTTGCGTCGTGGGGACGGCCCGCGCGAAGATGCCTCGGGTCGGGGAACCGGGCAGGGGTCACCTTTGCTCGGTTCCCCATTCCGCGACTGTTGGGGGGAGGGCTCGTGCAGAAGGTCTGGGAGGCCGTGGAGCCGATGCTGGCGGTCTTCATCCTGGCCGGCATCGGCTGGGTGGTGGCTGAGGTCATCCAGTTCGCGCTGCGGACCGTGACGCGCCGAGTGGGGGAAGCCAGCAGCGCCCAGGTCTTCTTCACCGGAGTGGTACGCCGAGGCCACGTCCCGACGCAGTTGCTGTTGGTGTTGATCGGCGCTCGGTTCGGCCTGGTGCTTAGTCCAGGGGTGGACGGGTGGCGCCCCGCGGTGCTGCACGGTCTCCTCGTGGCGATCATCGTGGCCGGCGGCTGGTTGGTCGCCGCCGTCCTGCAAGCAGTGGCGGACACCGTGAAGGCTCGTTTCCGCATCGACGTGCCTGACAACCTGGCGGCACGTCGCGCGCACACTCAGGTGACGATCCTGCGCCGGTTGGCGATCACGGTGATCGCCCTCCTGACGTCGGCGTTGGCGTTGACCACCTTCGAGCAGGTGCGCACGATCGGTGCCACGGTGCTCGCCTCGGCCGGGGTGGCCGGGGTCATCGCCGGGCTCGCCGCGCAGAGCATGCTGGGTAACGTCTTCGCCGGCCTGCAGCTGGTTTTCGGTAACGCGCTGCACATCGACGACGTGGTCGTCGTCGAGGGGCAGTGGGGCCGGATCGAGGAGATCACCCTCGCTTACGTCGTGGTCAACATCTGGGACCAGCGGCGCCTCATTCTGCCTACCTCGTACTTCACCAACACGCCATTCACCAACTGGACCAGACAGGGCTCGGAGATCCTCGGGACCGTGGAGCTGAGCGTCGATTGGACCGTGCCGGTTCCGGAGATGCGCGCGGAGCTGGAGCGGTACGTCAAGGAGCATCCACTGTGGGACGGCAGGGTGGTGAACCTGCAGGTCACGGACGCGGTCGGCACCAGCGCCACGGTGAGGGCGCTGATCAGCGCCGCCGACGGCGGCAAGGCGTGGACTCTGCGGTGCGACGTGCGAGAGCACCTCATCGAGTGGGTACGGACCCACCATCCCCACGCGCTGCCGAGGATGCGGGCGGACGTCTCTGGCCAGCGGCTGGCGGCCACGCCGTAGCATGCGGCGTATGCCTCGATCCGTGCGTTCCCGTGTCGCCGCCGTGTTCACTGCGGCGCTGCTCGTCGTGGTCGGTTGCGGAAACCGGGGTGGCGACGAGCACCTGCCGGACGCCGCGGAGCTCTTGCCCGCGGCAGCTGACGAAATGGCCGATGTGGCGACCACCCGGATGGTGGTGGAGGCCGGTGATGGCCTGACCGCGCTGTCGGTGCGGCGGGTCGAGGGGACGCTCACTCGGTCCGGCGACGCCGAGGGCACCGCCCAGATCGAGCAGCTCGGCGCCTTGGTGGAGATCTCGTTCCGCGTGGTGGAGGACACGTTCTACTACCAGCTCCTCGGTGGCTGGCAGACGCTGCCGCTGTCACAGGCATCCACGTTGTACGACCCCTCCGCGATCTTGGATCCCGATCGTGGCGTGCCGTATCTACTGCGTGCGGCTACCGACGGGGTGGTGGAGGCCCGCGACGAACACTCCGGGGTAGCCGTCTACCGGGTGAAGGCAACGCTACCGGGCGAGGCACTGGGCACGCTCCTACCAGGAGTCTCCGAGTCGGTGCCGGGCACGCTGTGGATCGGTGTGGAGCGACCGCTGTTGTACCGGGCCGAGGTCGCGCTGGGCGGCGCAAACGGCAGCGAGGGCATCGCCACCGTCACTCTCAGTGACTTCGATGCCTCGGTGGAGATCAGTGCACCGTGATCCGGCGGGTCCGGCCACCGGAGCGGTGCGCCGGGCAGGGCGGCGGATAGCCGTCGGCGTGGGTGGTGCGGTGGTGTTGATCGCTGCGCTCGACGCCTACGTGGTGACGACCATCCTGGTCGATATCGTCACCGACTTGGGTATTCCGGTCAATCGGCTCGAGCGCGCGACTCCGCTGGTGACCGGATTCCTGCTCGGTTACATCGCGGGCATGCCGCTGTTGGGTCGGCTGTCCGATCGCTACGGTCGGCGCCCGGTCCTGCACGTGTGCCTCGCCGGCTTCGCGCTCGGATCGGTGGTGACCGCTGTCGGTACCACCGTGCCAATCGTGGTGGCGGGGCGCGCGGTTCAAGGACTGGCTGGTGGCGCCCTGCTGCCGGTGACGCTTGCGCTAGCCGCGGATCTGTACCACCGCGCGCGCCGCGCGGTGGTGCTCGGTGCGGTGAACGCGGCGCAGGAACTCGGGGCTGTGCTCGGGCCGCTGTACGGGGTGGCGCTCGCGGCTCTGGTGGGGTGGCGTGGTGTCTTCTGGATCAACCTGCCACTGGCGGCGCTGGCCGCGTTGTTGGTACACGTCACAGTGCCGGCGGGGCGCGCGCGACCGGAAACGGCGGCGTCCGGGGCAGCCCAGCCCGCCGCAGGACTGTGGGGTGGGCTGCTGCTCACCGTGGCGCTCGGGCTCGCGGTGGTCGGGCTCTATCAGCCGGAACCGCAGACGACGGTGCTCCCCGCATGGGGACCCGCAGCGCTGACCGCTGCGGTCGGGTGTGCCGCGCTGTTCGGCTGGCACGAGCGCCGAGCCCGAACGCGGTTCTTCGACCTGGCCGGAGCCTCGCCAGGGCCGTTGATCGCCGCGCTAGGGGCGAGTCTGATCACCGGCGCCGCCCTGTTGGTCACCATCGTCGACGTCTCGCTGCTCGCCCAGACCGCCTTGGAACGCGACGCGGCCGGAGCGGCGTGGTTGCTCGTGCGGTTTCTGACGGCCCTGCCGATCGGCGCGGTGATCGGCGGGTGGTGGGGGGCGCGATGGGGAGAGCGCGGGGTGGCCGTGGTCGGGCTAGGTCTGGCAGCCGTCGCCTACGGCTTGGTGGCGTCGTGGCCGGCGGACCTTCTCACCGCTCGCCACGAGCTTGGGCCGGTGTCCCTACCGCGTCTGGACGTGGATCTGGCGTTGGCCGGGTTAGGGCTCGGGCTGGTGATCGCCCCGCTCGCTTCCGTGGTGTTGCGGGTGGTCCCGGCGGCGGCGCACGGCATCGCCTCCGCCGCGGTGGTCGTGGCCCGGATGCTCGGCATGCTGCTGGGGGTGGCGGCGCTGTCGGGGTGGGGACTCCACCGATTCCACCAGCTCACCGCCGACCTGACCCCGCCCTTGCCGATCGGCATGACCGCAGCGGAGTTCCAGCGCGCGTCAGCCGCGTACACCGAGGCGCTGCGAGCAGCGTTACGTACCCAGTACGCCGAGGTCTTTTTGATCACCGCGGCACTGTGCGTCGTCGGTGCGCTCAGCTGTCTGGCGCTGCCACGGCGTGACCGCGCTGCGGTGGATCATTCGCCCTGAACGCGGTGGGCCGGTATGCTCGAGCCCAGTTTTTCGGTTAGTGGGGTGCGCGTCATCGCCCTTCGGGACGGTCGCCAATCTGCTGCACGAAAACGGCCGGGACGGTCATGCGAGTGCGGGCCGTCTAGTTCGTCTCGAAGGAGCGAGAAGCATGGCACAGGGTGTCGTCAAGTGGTTCAACGCCGAGAAGGGATTCGGCTTCATCTCGGTTGACGGCGGAGGCGCGGACGTGTTCGTCCACTACTCCGCGATCCAGTCCACCGGCTACCGGAGCCTCGAGGAGAACCAGCGGGTGGAGTTCGAGATCACCCGGGGTCCCAAGGGCCCGCAGGCGGACCGGGTCCGCGCAATCTGACGTCGCTGTCAGGTACTAGTCCGACTGGCGCCGCCGGTCCTTCCGGCGGCGCCGCTGCGGCCACCTGCGTGCGTGCCCTCGTCTGGGTTCTCGGGTCAACCGGCCGATCAAACCGAACCGGCTAGGTTGCCGAGGCTTGGCGTCGGCATCGGCGAAGACCATCACCACACTGGCGCCGCCCAGGCGTGCCCGGTCGATGCTGAGCGAGCCGCCGCCGGCTTTGGCCACCCGCATGGCGATGTCCAAGCCCAAACCGGTAGAGCCCTGGTCGCTAGAGCCCCGCCGCAGGGCACGCTCCGGATCGGCGATACCGCTGCCCGCGTCGTCCACCCGCACCGCCACCCAACCGTCGTGGCGAGAGACCGCCACCTCCAGCGCGGTGCCCTGCGGTGTGTAGCGGAAAGCGTTACCCAATATGGCGTCGAGCGCGGCGGCGAGTTCGGAGGCGGGCACCGGTACGGGCGCTGGCGTGTGGGTGCCCAACACCTCACATGGACGCTGTTGATCGGCGGCCACGGCACCCCAGAAGACCATGCGCTCCGCGACCACCTCGCTGGCGTCACAGCGCGCTGGCTCGGGGGTAGAGCTCGATGCCGCGGCGTTGGCCGCTGTTCGTGTGGTCTGGATGAGGACGTCGATCTCCGCCTCCAGTGTCGCGATCGCCTGCCGGATGCGGCGCACGGTGCGGTGGCGGTCGGCGTCGTCGATCGCCCCGTACATCGGGTCGCTGGCGTCGAGTGCTTCCACGTCGAGACGCAGCCCGGTCAGTGGGGTCCGCAGCCGGTGAGAGAGGTCGGCGACCATCTCGCGCTCCGCTACGCGCATCGTCTCGAGCCGGTCAGCCATCTGGTTGAAGGCGGCGCCGGCCTCGGCGAGCTCCCGCGGTCCGCTGGGGTGCACCCGGACCTCATGGTCACCGTCCCCGAAGGCGGTGGCCGCGGCGGCCAGGTTGCGGGCAGGGCGCACGATGCGGGTGGCGAACCGGTCGCCGACCACCGCCGAACCGACGACGAGGCCGATGGCTACCGCGGCGAGCGACCACCAGGCGGCGTGGACACCCGCAGTCAGGTCTGAGCTTGGGATGTACACCTCGACTACCGCTACCTCGCCTCCGGCGACTTCGACCGGCTCGAGGTAGGCTAGCCCGTCCGGCACGCTGACCAGCGCGGCTTGACGTTGTCGCCCCGCCAGCGCGATGTCCTCGGCGTTGGCGTGGCCAGCCCCGATCGTGGCTCCGTCTAGGCCGTGGATCGCCAACCGACCGGCGTCCTCACCCTGTGTAGTGGCGATGACCTGCTCGACCGCGTCGGGATTGGTAGTGACCGCCAGTAGTGTCGCGGCGATGGCGCTTCGGCGCTCGGCCTGCGCGAGCGCCCGTTCCTGAGCCAGTTCGCTGACGAGCAGAGCGAGCGGGACGAGCAGAGCCACCGCCACCATGGCGGCGATCGCGAATCCGTGGACTGCCAGCGCTGTCCTTAGTCGGGTGCCACCAACCGCAGACCGACCCCGCGCACGGTGTGCAGGTAGCGTGGTTTCGCTGCGGTCTCCCCCAGTTTTCGTCGCAGCCAGTAGAGGTGGACGTCGATCGTCTGGTCCTCGCCGATCGAGGGCTGTCGCCATACTTCCTCCAGCAACTCCCGGCGGGAGACCACCTGCCCGGGTCGGGCGGCGAGGTATGCGAGAAGGTCGAACTCTTTGCGGGTGAGCGCCAGTGGCTGTCCGTCCAGCTCCGCCAAGCGCTGGCCGAGGTCGATCCGCAAGCGTCCGACATGGAGCGTAGTCGGTTCCGCTCTCGTCGCCCGACCGGTGCGACGGAGTACCGAGGTGACCCGGGCGTCCAGGTGCGGACCGCTGAAGGGCTTGACCATGTAATCGTCCGCCCCGGCCCGCAGCAGCCGAACGATCTCCTCCTCATCGTCTCGGGCAGTAGCGATGATGATGGGGATGTCGGTGATGCCCCGCAGCATGCGTAGCGCGTCCGCCCCGTCGAGATCAGGCAGCCCGAGGTCGAGGACGATCAGGTCAGGCGCGCCGGCGGCGACCCGGCGGAGCGCCTCCAGAGCGGTACTGGCCGCGTGCACCGCGTGGCCACGTTCGGTCAACGCCCGTAGCATCGCGCTCCGGACAACGTGGTCGTCCTCGACCAGCAGCACGGTAGCCATGGTGCAAACCGTACTGGTTGCGGCAAGATGTGTGGGTGCGCAGGCGGCTCATCTACGTCCTCGCCTGGGTCGTAGCGACCGCTGTCTCCGTGGGTGGTTCCTGGATCGGACTGCAGTCGGTGCTCCCGGCGGCAACCACCGAACGACCCCAGGTGTTGTCAGCATCACAACTTCGTCGGGCGCCGATCGCTTCCGCGACCGCACCGGTGGCTACCGCCGCGTCACCGGAACTGACCGCCACGCCTGAACCATCACCCTCAACCGAGGTTCATGGGGACGAATGGCATCGCCTGCCCGGTTTGGACGTTTACGAGCGGATCTTTGTCCTACGAGGCGGCGAGGTAGTGGTCTGGGCTAGCCGGGCGGAAGTACGAGTGGTGTCAGCCGTTCCCGCCGAAGGTTTCACCGACTCGGTAACCAGGTGGTCGTCGAACTCTGTCCGAATCTCGTTCAATTCACCCGAACATACGTCCCGCGTATGGGTAACCTGGCGTAATGGACCGTACGCGGAGGTCACGGAGACAGTATGACTAGCGAGGCAGATCAACGTTTGCGAGAACTCGCCGTCACCACCTTGCAGGACAACTTCCAGCAGACCCACACGGTCCCCTCACGCACTCTCTACCCGCACCAATGGAGCTGGGACGCGGGATTCATCGCGGTGGGCCTGGCCCACATCGCACCAGAGCGGGCCTGGCGGGACCTCAGGTCGTTGTTTGAGGCTCAGTGGGAGGACGGGCGGGTTCCCCATATTGCGTTCGATACCGACAACAACACGCGGGAATATTTCCCGGGCCCGAGATTCTGGGCTTCCGATCAGGTCGCGGGGACTCCGTCGCGACCGACGAGCGGAATTGTTCAGCCGCCGATTCATGCGGTTGCCGCGTGGGACGTCTATCAGTGTGTGGCCGACGACCCCGTGGCGCGGCGGACGGCGGTCGAGGAGCTGAGATGGCTCTATCCCCGGCTGGTGGCGCAGCAGCGGTATCTGGCCAAGGAACGTGACGTCGCCGGCGGTGGACTCGCCAGCCTGGTGCACCCGTGGGAATCAGGGCTCGACAACAGCCCGGCGTGGGATGACGCCCTGGCCGCTGTGCCGCCGGACCCGGACGTCGAGGTCCGCGCGCACCGCCGCGACCTCGCGGTGTCGGTGGAGTCGCACCGACCTACCGACGCGGACTACTCCCGGTACATCGCGCTGGCTCGTGCCTACCGGGCCCAGGAGTATCTCGACAAGCGACTCGCTGAGCGGCACTCCTTCCTGGTGGAGTGCCCAGCGTTCAACGCCATCGCCGGCGCCGCCGAGCACGCGCTGGCGAAGATCGCCGAGGTGGTCGGTGCCGACCCGACGCCGCACCGGGTGCGCGCGGCGGAGATCACCCGGGCGTTGATTGCCCGTCTCTACGATCCGGCGACCGGCATGTTCCACGCGCGTGACGTGCGCGCCGACCGTTTGACCGCGAAGCGCTGCGTCAACGGGCTCGTCCCGTTGATCCTGCCCGATCTACCGCAGGAGCAGGTCGAGGGCATCCTGGCCGAAGCCGGCTCACCCCGGTTCGGGTGGCCTGACCAGACCGGCATGCCACTTCCCAGCTACGACCGCACCGCCAGCGACACGGACCCGTTGCGATACTGGCGTGGTCCGGTGTGGATCAATATCAACTGGCTGCTGTGGCGGGGTCTGCGTCAGCACGGCCATCCTGAACGGGCGCGCAGCCTGCGGCGGTCGATCCTCGACCTGGTGAGCCGTTCGGGGTGTTTCGAGTACTTCCATCCCGACACGGGGGAGGGAATCGGCACGGCCGAGTTCAGCTGGACCGCAGCGTTGGTGCTCGATCTGCTCGCGCACCAGGAGGACGCTTAGCGCGCACTGGGCGCCGCCGTCCACGGGCGGCGCCCCGCGACGCGGGGACATTCGGGCTCGATAGCATCAGGGAGTTGGGCAAGCCGCCCAGATCCACCTCGTCGAAGGAGCACGCCCCGTGTCCGCATCTCGTGTGTCCGCCGCTGTGGTCGACCCGCTCGTCGTCCCAGCCGGGACCACGTGTGCTGAAGCCGTCGCGCAGGCTGGGTTGCCGACCACCGGGCCACGCGCGGTGGTGGTGGTCCGCACCCCGGATGGTCAACTGCGTGACCTCAGCTGGACGCCGGAGGAGGAGACCACCGTCGAGCCAGTGCCGCTGGACTCGCCCGACGGGCTCAACGTGCTGCGTCACTCCACCGCTCACGTGTTGGCTCAGGCGGTGCAAGATCTCTTCCCAGAGGCGAAGCTGGGTATCGGCCCGCCGATCGACCACGGTTTCTACTACGACTTCGATGTGCCGCGGCCGTTCCAGCCGGAAGACCTCGACAAGCTCACTGCCCGGATGCAGGAGATCATCAAGTCGGGGCAGCTGTTCCGTCGCCGCCGATTCGAGTCGGTGGAGCAGGCCCGGGAGGAGTTGGCCGACGAGCCGTACAAGCTGGAGCTGGTCGAGGTCAAAGGTGAAGGCTTCGACGCCAGCGAGGTGATGGAGGTCGGCGGCGGCGAGCTCACGATCTACGACAACGTCGACCCGGTCACCGGCGAGGTTCGCTGGTCGGATCTGTGCCGGGGGCCGCACCTGCCCTCCACCCGTCTGATCGATCCCCGCGCCATCAAGCTCATGCGCACCGCTGCCGCGTACTGGCGCGGCAGCGAGGCCAACCCGCAGTTGCAGCGGGTGTACGGCACGGCCTGGCCCACGCGGGACGCCCTCAAGGCGTATCTGACGATGCTGGAGGAGGCGGCCCGGCGCGACCACCGCAGACTCGGTGCGGAGCTGGACCTGTTCAGCTTTCCCGAGGAGATCGGGTCAGGGCTGCCGGTGTTCCACCCCAAGGGGGGCATCGTCCGTCGGGAGCTGGAGAGCTACTCGCGGCAGCGGCACGAACAAGCCGGATATGAGTTCGTCAATACGCCTCACATTACCAAGGGGCGGTTGTTCGAGATCTCCGGTCACCTGGGCTGGTTCAAGGAGAACATGTACCCGCCGATGCACATGGAGGGGGCGGAGTACTACCTCAAGCCGATGAATTGCCCGATGCACAACCTGATCTTCCGGTCGCGGGGCCGGTCCTACCGGGAACTACCGCTTCGGCTGTTCGAGTTCGGCACCGTCTACCGGTACGAAAAGTCGGGCGTGGTGCATGGGCTGACCCGGGTGCGCGGGCTGACCCAGGACGACGCGCATATCTACTGCACGAAGGAGCAGATGACCGGGGAGCTGCGGAACCTGCTCACCTTCGTGCTGGACCTCCTGCGTGACTACGGCTTGGAGGACTTCTACCTGGAGCTGTCCACCCGGGACGACTCGAAGGAGAAGTTCGTCGGCTCCCCCGAAGAGTGGGAAGAGGCCACCGAGGTGCTGCGTTCGGTGGCTCAAGAATCCGGCCTCGAGTTGGTGCCTGATCCGGGTGGGGCGGCCTTCTACGGTCCGAAGATCTCGGTGCAGGCCCGCGACGCGATCGGCCGCACCTGGCAGATGTCTACCATCCAGGTGGACTTCCAGTTGCCGAGGTTGTTCGAGCTGGAGTATCAAGCCGCCGACGGTACCCGGCAGCGGCCGGTCATGATCCACCGAGCGCTGTTCGGCTCGATCGAGCGGTTCTTCGGTGTCCTCCTCGAGCATTACGCTGGGGCGTTCCCCGCCTGGTTGGCGCCCGTGCAGGTGGTCGGTATCCCGATCCGTGACGAGCACGCCGCCTACCTCACCGACTTCGTACAGAAGCTGAGGTCGGAGGGGATCCGGGCCGAGGTCGACACCTCGTCCGAGCGGATGCAGAAGAAGATCCGTACGGCGCAACAGCAGAAGGTGCCGTTCATGGTGATCGCGGGGGACACCGATGTAGCGGCCGGCACGGTCTCGTTCCGCTACCGGGATGGATCGCAGCGTAACGGGGTGCCGTTGGCCGAGGCGGTCACCCATGTGGTGGACGTGGTCCGCTCGCGTACCAACGTTGGCCCGAGCGCCAAGGATGCTGACGGCCGGTAGCATCGGCGGGGCACAGGCGAAGAGGTGGGCGATGGACTCCGACGGGCTGGAGCGGCTCTGGACGCCGTACCGGATGGCGTACATCAGCGGTCAGGACCGCCCGCCGGAAGGCTATGACACACCAACTGGCTGCCCGTTCTGCCGGGCGCCCTCCGACGGATCGGAGGCGAGTCTGGTGGTGGCCCGAGGCGAGCGGGTGTTCGTCGTTCTCAACCGCTACCCCTACAACCCGGGGCACCTGCTCGTGTGTCCCTACCGGCACGTGGCAGACTACACCGACCTAGACGAGGCGGAGACGGCGGAACTCGCTCATCTGACCCAGACCGCCATGCGCGTCATTCGCGAGGTCAGCGGCGCGCACGGGTTCAACATCGGCATGAACCAGGGCGCGGTGGCGGGCGCGGGGATCGCCTCCCATCTCCATCAGCACGTCGTACCTCGGTGGGGCGGTGACACCAACTTCATGCCCGTCATCGGGCTCACCAAGGTGCTGCCGCAGGTGCTGCGGGACACCCGTGATCTCCTGAGCAAGGCGTGGCCGAACGGTGCCTAGTACCCGGTGGCGGGCCTAGCGCGCACGCTTGGGAGGCAGCGGCGGCGCGTCGGGCTCTCCCTCGTCGCCGGCCTGCCACCTGCGCGCTCGGTGGAGTTCAGCGTTGACCTCCACGCCGAGCAGAATGGCGCAGTTGGTGAGGAAGACCCACACCAGGAAGATGATGATCGCGCCGAGGCTGCCGTAGGTGGCGTCGTAGGCGGCGAAGCGCGAGACGTACAGACCGAATCCGGCCGAGGCCGCGATCCAGACCAGCAACGCGACGACGCTGCCGACGCTTACCCATCGCAGGGCCGGCTGGCGTACGTTGGGGGCCACCACGTAGAGCAGGGACAGCAGAATGCCCGCGAGCAGGATCATCACCGGCAACTTCACCACGTCCCAGATCGCCGCCGTGGTGTCTTGCACGCCGGCGACGCTGCCGATGGCGCGGGCGACCGGCCCGCTGACCAGTAAGGCGAGCAGGATGGCTGCCGCCGACAGCATGGCGAGCACGGTCAGCACCAGTTGTGTCGGCACGAGGAGGTAGAAGGGGCGTCCTTCCCTTACGCCGTAGATCATGTTGGCGGCGCGAGTGAACGCCCGTAGATACGCCGAAGCGGACCACAGCGCACCGAGCAGTCCGAAGCTGAGGAGGAGACCGGCACCGGACCGTTGCCCTACCAGCTCGCGGATCCGGGGCTCCAACTCGCCGGTGGCGGCATCGGGGGCGAGCTCACCGATCACTCCCATGATCGCGTCGACAGCCTCTGGCCCCGTCGCTACCAGGCGAACGAGAGCCACCACGACGATGATGGCAGGGAACATCGCCAGGATGGTCCAGTAGGTGAGCGCCGCCGCCAGATCAGAACAGTTGTCCCGTTGAAATGCCCTCAGCGCTTCCACACCGGCCCGTCGCCAGGCCGGCCATCGTAGGTGCGTGAGGCGATCGGGTAGCCGTCGGCTCGGGTCGGCCGCCTGCCGGCGGGTCGTCGATGGGCTCGCCGCGCCGTCGTCATCGGGGTCGGAAGCGGAGCGTTCATCGGCGGCCATGTCTACGTTCTACCCGGTCGGGCCAAGGCCCACACCGCCGGCGGCAGGATTGAGGCGCCCGAGCCGGGGTACCAGGCGGGCGTACGCCGGAAGGAGGGATCCCATGGCGGAGTCGAGAGAAGCCGGCCGCCCGATGCGCAGCGTGGACGAACTGTCCACCGCTGAGTTGGTGCAACAGGCCACCGACCAGGTATCCCGTTTGATCCGCGATGAATTGACGTTAGCCAAGATCGAACTTGCGGAGAAGGGTCGTCACGCCGGCAAAGGCGCCGGGCTGTTCGGAGGTGGTGGCCTCATCGCCCTGTTCGGTGTCGGTGTGCTCATCCTGGCGTTGGTCTTCGGCCTAGCCGAGGCCATGCCGCTGTGGCTCGCCGCGCTCATCGTGGGAGTTCTGCTGCTCGTGGTGGCCGCGCTCTTGGCCGTGCTAGGCCGGTCGCAGATGAGGCGGGCCTCGCCGCCGGTGCCACGTTCGATGGTGCGTAGCGTGCGGGCTGACGTGGACGCCGTGGCCGCAGCGGTACGGAAGCGGAGAGGGCCGTGAACCGGATGAACGGCCAGCGCGCCGAGCTTCTGCGCGACGAGATCCGTGCGCTCCGGGCCGATCTCGGGGAAACGGTCCAGGAACTGGCGGCCAGGGCCGACGTTCCCGCCCGGATGCGTGCCTCCGCAGGACGCACCGCTCACCGGATGCAGGGGTGGAGTGATCACCCCCTGCCGTGGACAGTGCTCGCCGCCGGCGCCACGGTGGCGTTGATCGTGTTGCTGGGGCGGGGGAGGCGCTCATGACGGGTGCGAAGCTCGCGTACAAGCCCTTCGGGCTGCTGCTCGGCGCCGCCGCAGGCATGGTCGCTGGTGCGGTGTTCAACCGGGCCTGGCGTGCGCTCTCCGGCTCCGAGGACGTGCCTCGAGCCACGGACGAGGATCGAGGCTGGGGCGAGATCATCGCGGCGGCTGCGTTGCAGGGCGCGGTGTTCGCGGTGGTGAAGGCGGCCGCTGATCGGGCCGGCGCCCAGGGGATGCGTCGGATGACCGGCCGTTGGCCCCGCTGAACCGCGGAGTCCGTCATCCCCGGCACCCGGTTCAGCGTGTGGGGTGTTCTGCGCCCAGCTGCTCCACGAGGTGCGGGGCACCGGCTCGCAACGGGCGAAGGAGCGGCGGAAGCTGCCGGTGCCCCGAGGTTAGCGACCGCAGCTGTGTCGAGTAGTGGGCCAGCTCCGTGGCTGGCACCTCGGCATGAACAATGGCGTGCTCGGTACTGATCGGCTCGCTGCCTAGCACTCTGCCGCGTCGCCCCGACAGGCCGCTCATCACCACTCCGACATGGCGGTCAGGGACGCGGATGCTCACGTCGTCCACCGGTCCCAGTAGCGCCACGGCGCCGCTGGTCGCTGCGTCTCGCAGTGCCAGCGCACCAGCGGTCTGGAAGGCAGCCCGATCAGCGGGCCGTCCGGGTCGGCCATCAGTGGCTCCCGTGTGCCGCCGTCGACACTGGTGACCAGTGGCAGGGGACGCTCCACAGGGGCGGGGAAACCTCGCACGATCAGGTCCAGGAGCAGGTCAAGGCCGAGTTGGGTGGCCGCGCAGACCGGAATTGCGGGATGGAGCGAATTCCGCGCCACCGCTGTCTCCAGGTCGTCGAGGAGTACCTGCTCGTCCAGTCGTTCCCCGGCGAGGTAGCGCTCCATGAGCCTCTCGTCCTCGCTGGCGGCGATGATCCCTTCGAGCAACTCGTTAGAGCCGATTCCATCGCCGCCAGCTGCGCGGCGTCTGGTTCTCGCACGGGATAGCCGGTCCGGTCGTCGTGGACCTGCTGGTCGACCAGACCCAGCAGGCCGGTGACGGATTCGTCGTCGCCGCAGTTCAATGGCAGGTTGATCTTCATTGGTCCGCTGGATGGGCTCCCGTAGCGGAACGACACCGCCGCGAGACTGACCGACCGCTGCTGTGTGACGGTGGACGGGTCGACGTCACAGACGGTGGTGCCCTCGACGACCGATCCAGGGCAGTCGATCACTCCGGTGGCCGTCAGCAACGCCTCAACCAGGGTGGTCTTGCCCGCGCCGGAGTGTCCGACCAGCACGACATTGCGCACCCGGCGGGGGTTGGCCATGACCGGCCCGGCGCCCGCGACCCCCCTCGTCGGCGTCTTCTGCGCCATTTTGTGCGCACCTCCTTTGGCCGAGCGCCGGGGTATGGCGTTGGTGGTCACGGACGAGCGAAACACCTCTGCTACGAATCCCACACCCATCGCGGGACTGGCACAACCCCGATGAGCCAGAAGATTCGGGCGGTCGGACGACTCGACGTGGGGCGCGCGAGAGATTCCTGCCCACCGCCGACTATGGTGGGAGCGCCATGGCGAAGATCTTCCACGATGTGGCCAGGTTGGCGACGGCGGGCGCGGTGGAGCCGGTCGCCCGTGGATTGCTGCGTCTCGGCGTGTCACCGGACCTGGTGACCATCACCGGGACAGTGGGCGTGGTGGCCGGTGCGGTGGTCTTCGCCGCTCGTGGTCACCTGCTGCCAGCGTTGCTCGTCGTGGGGGCGTGCGCGTTCACCGATCTCCTCGACGGCACCATGGCGCGACTGCGTGGCCGCAGTAGTCGATTCGGAGCACTCCTCGACTCTACAATGGACCGCATCGCTGATGGGGCGATTTTCGGAGCACTCGGGTACTGGTACGCCACCATCGGTGATCGGCCCACCGTCGCGGCTGCGCTCATGTGCCTGGTAGGCAGCCAGGTAATCTCATACGTCAAGGCGCGTTCCCAGAGCCTGGGGATTCCGTGCGACGTGGGCATCGCGGAACGGGCCGAACGGCTGATCCTGGTCGGTGTCGGCGCGTTGGCGACCATCGTGGGAGTCGATTGGGCGCTACCCGCCGCGCTGTGGCTTCTGGTGGGACTCGCGCTGGTCACGATCGGACAACGGGTCTGGCACGTCCGTGTAGCTGACCGGGCGGACAAATCATGAACGAGCGATTGGTCGAACTCAGCTACGCGGCCGGATGGCGCGTGGTCCGGACGATGCCGGAGCCGGTGGCGCGTGCGGCGTTTCGGGCGGCGGCCGACGCGGCGTACCGGCGCGGCGGCCGAGGGGTCCGCCAGCTCGCCGACAATCTGCGCCGGGTGGTCGGACCGGACATGCCGGAAGCGGAGTTTCAGGACTTGGTCCGCGCGGGCATGCGTTCCTATGCGCGGTACTGGATGGAGGCGTTCCGGCTGCCGTCCTGGTCGCCGCAGCGAGTGCGTACCTGCTTGCGACTTGAAGGCGAGCAGGAGCTCATCGACACGGTCGCTGCCGGTCGCGGAGTAGTGATCGCCCTGCCCCACGCCGCCAACTGGGACGCGGCCGGCGCCTGGGCTGCCTCGAAGGGCTGGGAGGTGACCACGGTGGCCGAGCGGTTGCGCCCCGAAGGGCTCTTCCGCCGGTTCGTCGCCTTCCGAGAGTCAATAGGGTTGGAGATCATCCCGCTGCGGGGCGGAGAGCGACCACCGTTGGAGATCCTTGAGGAACGGCTGAGGCAGGGGCGGATCGTGCCGTTGCTGGCTGACCGGGATCTGTCCAGCCGGGGGGTTGAGGTGGAATTCTTCGGCGCGCGTACCCGGATGCCCGCCGGTCCCGCGCTGTTGGCTCTGCGTACCGGCGCCCCGCTGTACGCCTTGTCGATGTGGTACGAGCCGGATGCGGTCGGTGCGAAACTGCAAGGACCGTTGCCGGTCCCGCCCGGTGACAACCTGTCTGAGCAGGTGCAGGCGCTCACCCAGGCGGTCGCTGATCGGCTCGCCGCCGGGATCGCGGAGCATCCGCAGGACTGGCACATGCTGCAGCGGCTGTGGCTGCCCTCGGTCGCTGAACAGCGAGTGCCAGCTGACGGCGGTTCAGTGGTGGAGTCGGGGTAGCTGTGCGGATCGGACTGGTCTGCCCATACTCGCTGGACGTGCCCGGCGGGGTACAGAACCATGTACAGGACCTGGCGCGGGTGTTGATCGACCTGGGGCATGAAGTGAGCGTGCTGGCCCCCGCCGACGACGACGCCGACCTGCCGCCCTACGTGATGCCGGCGGGGCGGACGGTGCCGGTGCGCTACAACGGGTCGGTGGCCCGACTGTCGTTCGGACCGATCTCGGCGGCACGCGTACGTCGTTGGCTTCAGGCCGGCCAGTTCGACGTGCTGCACGTACACGAGCCGGTGATTCCGGGTCTGTCGATGTTGGCGGCACTGGCGGCACGTGGGCCGGTGGTGGCGACCTTCCACACCGCGATCACTCGTTCGCGCGTGATGGCCGCCGCCCACGGTGCCCTGCAGTTGGTGATCGAACGGGTCACGGCCCGGATCGCAGTCAGCGAGCTCGCCCGGCGGGTGCACGTGGAGCACCTCGGTGGCGGTGCGGTGGAGATCCCCAACGGGGTGGATGTCGCTCGGTACGCGTCGGCTGAACCGCTGCCGGGTTGGCCTGGCGAGTGTCGACCTGGCTACGGTGGGGCGCTCGGTTTCTTGGGGCGTTTCGACGAACCCCGTAAGGGCTTCGCCACGCTGCGGGAGGCGTTCCTCAAGCTCGCGCCGGTCCGTCCCGGCCTGCGGCTGCTGGTCGCCGGTCCCGGGGATGCGGTGGAGGCGGTCCGTGACGTGCCACCGGAGCTACGGGAGCGGATCGTCTTCCTGGGGCGGGTCAGCGAGGAGGACAAGGTCCGGATGCTGCGCAGCGTCGATCTCTACGTGGCGCCGAACACTGGTGGGGAGTCCTTCGGGATGATCCTGACCGAGGCGATGGCCGCCCGTACCCCGGTGGTGGCCAGTGAGCTGGACGCCTTCCGCCGGGTCTTGGACGGCTCTGGCGCTCTGTTTCCCATCGGAGATGGAGAAGCACTGGCCGCGACCGTTGCCCGGCTGCTCGACGACCCCGCCGCCCGGGCGGCGATGGCGCAGCGGGCCGCGCAGTTGGTGGCGGCGTACGACTGGCCGGTGGTGGCCCAGCGGATCCTGGAGGTCTACGCCAGCGCGATCGAGGCCACGGGGGGTACCGTGGTCGACGGCGATCTCGGCGAGATGCCATCCCTCGACTGATCGATCGGACGATTACGATTTCCGGCATGCAGTGGGTGTGGGGAGCAGCAGTGCTGCTGCTCGTCATCGTCGGCTACGTGTGGTGGCTGTCCGGGCGGGTACGCCGACTGCACCGGCGGGCCGAGGCGGCAACGGCCGCATTGGATGCCAAGCTGGTCCGCCGGGCTGCGGCCAGCGCCGTCCTCGCCGAACAGCTCGCCGGACCGTGTCCCAAGGTCGCCGATGATCTGTACGCGGTGGCGCGAGCGGCCCTGGACGCTTCTGAGGCGGAGCGAGAGGCGGCCGAGAACGATCTGACCCGAACCCTGCGTGAGCTGACGACGCTGGTCCCAGCGCCGTTGCAGCGGGCCCCCGCATGGCCGGACGTGGTGACGGCGAGTCGCCGTGTGGGGCTGGCTCGCCAGGTCCACACCGACCTGGTACGCGACGCCCGGCGGGTACGCGCCCAGGTGCCGGTGCGTCTGTTTCGGTTGGCCCGACCGCACCCGGAGCCGGCCTACTTCGACATCGACGACCCGGGCTTGGACCAGGTGCCCGAGGCGTGCGCCGACCCTCTGCCGGCCTCGGAGACCGCGTGAGCGGGGCCACAGGCCGGTCCACCGAGCCGGGATTGGCCGTCTGAGGTGCGGCGGGGCCCGCGTAGGATGAAGTAGTGCCCGAGATGACCCCTACTCCTGACGGAGGCGCGACTGGGACCGCCCGCGTCAAGCGCGGCATGGCCGAGATGCTCAAGGGCGGCGTGATCATGGATGTGGTCACACCCGAGCAGGCCAAGATCGCCGAGGACGCCGGTGCGGTCGCGGTGATGGCGCTGGAGCGCGTCCCTGCTGACATCCGCGCACAGGGCGGCGTGGCTCGGATGAGTGACCCGGAGTTGATCGAAAAGATCATCAACGCCGTGTCGATCCCAGTGATGGCCAAGGCGCGGATCGGCCACTTCGTCGAGGCTCAAGTGCTGCAGGCGCTCGGTGTCGACTTCATCGACGAGTCGGAGGTGCTGACTCCGGCCGACTATGAGCACCACATCGACAAGTGGGCGTTCACGGTGCCGTTCGTCTGTGGCGCGACCAATCTGGGGGAGGCGTTGCGGCGCATCGCCGAGGGTGCGGCGATGATTCGCTCCAAGGGTGAGGCCGGCACCGGCGACGTCTCCAACGCCACCACCCATATGCGACGCATCCGCACGGAGATTCGGCGGCTGGCCGCGCTGCCGCCTGAGGAGCTCTACGCCGCCGCCAAGCAGCTACAGGCACCCTATGAGCTGGTCAAGGAGGTCGCCGAGACCGGCAAGCTCCCGGTGGTGCTGTTCACCGCTGGCGGGATCGCCACTCCGGCGGACGCCGCGATGATGATGCAACTCGGGGCGGAGGGTGTGTTTGTCGGCTCTGGCATCTTCAAGTCCGGAGATCCAGCCCGCCGTGCCGCCGCGATCGTCAAGGCCGTGAGCTTCTACGACGACCCCGACGTGATCGCCAAGGTGTCGCGCGGCCTGGGTGAGCCGATGGTGGGCATCAACGTCGACGCGATCCCGGAACCGCACCGACTGGCTGAGCGCGGCTGGTGAGTCGATGGCCGACCTGACGGTCGGGGTGCTCGCGCTGCAAGGCGACGTGCGGGAGCATCTGCGTATGCTCGCGGCCTGTGGCGCGGCGGCGCTGCCGGTGCGGCGGCCTAGCGAGCTGGCGCAGGTGGACGCGTTGGTCATCCCCGGTGGCGAGTCGACCACCATCGGTAAGCTGGCGGTGGAGTGTGGCCTGCTCGAACCGGTCCAGGAGCGGATCCGGTCTGGCATGCCCACCTTCGGTTCCTGTGCCGGCATGGTGATGCTCGCCGACGACGTCCTCGACGGTCGTCCCGACCAGGTCAGCTTTGGCGGCATCGACATGACGGTGCGACGTAACGCGTTCGGGCGGCAGGTGGACTCGTTCGAGGGCGACGTCGACATGACGGACATTGGGGATTTTCCCGGTATCTTCATCCGGGCCCCGTGGGTGGAGCGAGTAGGTCCGGGGGTGCGGGTCCTGGGCCGGGTTGGCGGCATCGCCCCGACCGCTAAAATTGTCGCGGTACGCCAGCGGCAGCTGTTAGCGACCGCGTTTCACCCAGAGTTGACCGGTGACCTGCGGGTGCACAGGCTCTTCGTGGAGATGGCGCGGGAGGCAGGTGGGACGGAGGGGTAATGGCCGGCCACTCGAAATGGGCTACGACCAAGCACAAGAAGGCGGTCATCGACGCTAAGCGCGGCAAGTTGTTCGCCCGATTGATCAAGAACATCGAGGTGGCTGCGCGGATCGGCGGCGGTGACCCCGCCGGTAACCCTACTCTCTTCGACGCCATTCAGAAGGCCAAGAAGAACTCGGTTCCCAACGACAACATCGAGCGTGCGGTCAAGCGCGGGTCCGGCCAGGAGGCCGGCGGCGCCGACTGGCAGACCGTCACCTACGAGGGTTACGGCCCTGGTGGCGTGGCGTTGCTGATCGAGTGTCTGACTGACAATCGCAACCGCGCTGCGACAGAGGTACGTACCGCGCTGTCCCGCAACGGTGGTTCCCTCGCCGACCCGGGCAGTGTGTCGTACCTGTTCCACCGCAAGGGCGTCGTGGTGGTGCCGAAGAACGGACTCACCGAGGACGACATCCTGGCAGCGGTTCTCGACGCTGGCGCCGAGGAGTGCAACGACCTCGGCGAGGCCTACGAGGTGGTCAGCGAGCCCAACGACTTGGTCGCGGTACGCACCGCGCTGCAGGACGCCGGCATCGACTACGAGTCGGCCGAGTCGTCCTTCCTGCCGTCGGTCAGTGTGCCCTTGGACGAAGAGGGGGCACGCAAGATCTTCAAGCTGATCGAGGCCCTGGAGGATTGCGACGACGTGCAGAACGTCTACGCCAACTACGATGTCCCCGACGACGTCATGGCGGCAGTCGCCTAAACGGCACTCCGTGGAGGCGGCAGAAGGCCGGATCACCCCGTCGGGGGAACGATACGGGGCAGGACGTCGCTGATCGGGTCGCGGATCACCGCGTCCGCGACCGAATCGTATGGCGTGGGCTGGGCGTTGACGACGACCAGCCGGGCTCCACAGCTGGTCGCTAGGTCACACAACCCCGCAGCGGGTTGGACCGACAGTGACGTGCCGATCGCGAGGAACAGGTCGCACTCACGAATGGCGGCTACCGCCGCGGCGAACACGTCGGGATCCAGCGCTTCTCCGAAGGAGATCGTCGCGGGTTTCTGGATGCCGCCGCAGTCACGGCAGGGCGGGTCTGCCTCACCGGCGACCACCCGGTCGAGTACCTCCGGGGTCGGCGTTGCAGCGGCACACGACAGACACTTCACCCAGTGGACCGTTCCGTGGATCTCGATGACCCGTTCTGCGGACGATCCGGCCTTTTGATGGAGGCCGTCGATGTTCTGGGTGATGAGAGCGCGCAACCGACCTGACCGCTCGAACGCCACGAGAGCGCGGTGGCCGGCGTTGGGGCTCGCCTTCCAGACTGGATTCTCCAACCGCGCCCGCCACGCTCGTCGGCGTACCTCGGGGTCGGCGAGGTAGGTCTCCAGCGTGAACAGCATCTGCGCCGCCGGATCCTTGGTCCACACGCCCTGCGGACCACGGAAGTCGGGGATGCCGGAGTCGGTGGAGATGCCGGCACCGGTCAGCACCGTCACCGCTGAGGCTGCTTCGACCCACTCGGCCACCTTCGTGATCGCGCCCATGGCCCGACCTTAGCGACCGCCGCGGTGCTGGCCTGCGGTGGCGGGCAGGCCACGAAGGACCGACTCCACGACACACCGGCAGCTCATGATCCTCGTCGGGGGACCACGGTATGGTGTCGTACACACGTGCCGAAGACGCGAGGGAGAGCGCGTGCGGGTGTTGGGTGTGGACCCTGGACTGACCAGGTGCGGGGTGGGTGTCGTCGAGGGGGCTCCGGGGCGCCCGTGCACCCTGGTCGCCGTCGAGGTGGTGGGCACCGACCCGGCGGAGGAGCTGCCTCAGCGGCTGCTGCGGCTGGACAGCCGGTTGACCGCTCTCATCGCCCAGCACCGACCGGACAGCGTCGCGGTCGAGCGGGTCTTCAGCCAGCACAACGTCCGCACCGTGATGGGCACGGCACAGGCGGGCGCGGTCGCGTTGCTGGCAGCGGCGCGCGCCAGCCTGCCGGTGGAGCTCTACACTCCCAGCGAGGTGAAGGCGGCGGTGACCGGCTCTGGAGTGGCAGGGAAGCAGCAGGTCACCGCGATGGTGACCCGACTACTCGGGTTGTCGCAGCGGCCGCGACCGGCAGATGCCGCTGATGCGCTCGCGCTGGCGATCTGCCATATCTGGCGTGGCGGCACTCGGGACCGGATCGCCGCCGCCGTGCGCGCCGCGAGGAACGGAGGAGCGCGATGATCGCCAGTGTGCGGGGGAGGGTCACGGCGGTGGCTGGTGACGGCGCCGTGATCGAGGTCGGTGGGGTGGGGCTGTGGCTTCACTGCACTCCCTCCACCCTGGCGGAGCTGCGTCCCGGGCAAGAGGCGCGGCTGGCGACGAGCCTGGTGGTACGGGACGACTCGCTCACCCTCTACGGCTTTCTCGACGACGATTCCCGCGAGCTCTTCCGGCTACTACAGACCGCGAGCGGGGTCGGGCCGCGGCTGGCGCAGGCGGTCCTCGCCGTCCATCCCCCAGACGTGGTGCGCAAGGCGATCGCCAACGGCGAGACCAGTGTGCTGACCCAGGTGCCCGGCATCGGGCGTAAGGGAGCGGAGCGGATCGTGCTGGAGCTGCGGGACAAGGTGGGCCCGGCCCCCGCCGGTGGAGCAGGTGGGCCGCAGCCGGCACCCGCCGCCTGGCGGGACCAGGTACGCACTGGCCTCATCGGGTTGGGCTGGACCGCGGCGCAGGCCGACCAGGCGGTGAACTCGGTGGCCGCGTCGATCGATGAGCAGGAGCCACCTCCGGTACCGGTTCTGCTGCGACAGGCGATCCGGCTGCTAGGTAAGCAGTGATGAGCGGATTCGACGACTCGATCGCGTTGGTGTCACCTCACGCTACCGCCGGCGAGCGGGAGGCGGAGGCGAGCGTGCGGCCACGGCGCCTGACCGAGTTCGTCGCCCAGCATCGGGTACGGGAGCAGTTGCAGCTTCTGCTCACTTCGGCCCTGCGTCGTGGTACCCCGCCCGACCACATCCTTCTCTCGGGGGCGCCAGGGCTAGGCAAGACCACGTTGGCGATGATCGTGGCGGAGGAGCTCGGCGCCGGTCTACGCATCACCAGCGGCCCTGCCATCGAACGCTCTGGTGACCTGGCGGCAATCCTCACGAGCCTCTCAGCAGGGGACGTCCTCTTCATCGACGAGATTCACCGCATCGCCCGCCCGGCCGAGGAGCTGCTCTACAGCGCCATGGAGGACTTTCGGGTCGACGTGGTGGTCGGCAAGGGGCCCGGTGCCACCGCGGTTCCGCTGGAGGTCGAGCCGTTCACGCTGGTCGGTGCCACGACTCGGGCGGGTCTGTTGACCGGCCCGATGCGGGATCGGTTCGGCTTCGTCGGCCAGCTCGAGTTCTACCAGCCGGAGGAGCTGCGGGAGCTGCTCGAACGCTCGGCCGCCATTCTCGGGGTCGCCCACACGCCCGAGGGTTTGGCGGAGATCGCCAAGCGTTCGCGGGGGACACCGAGGGTCGCCAATCGCCTGCTGCGGCGGGTGCGTGACTACGCCGAGGTGCGGGCCGACGGAGTGATCACCAAGGAGGTGGCACGGGCCGCGTTGGCCGTCTACGACGTGGACGAACTGGGGCTCGACCGACTCGACCGCGCCGTGCTGACCGCGTTGGTGGACACCTTCCGCGGCGGGCCGGTCGGCCTGTCCACCCTGGCGGTGGCGGTCGGGGAGCAACCGGACACGGTGGCGGAAGTGTGCGAACCGTTCCTGGTCCGCGCAGGGCTCCTGGCGCGTACCCCGCGGGGCCGAGTCGCTACCGAATCTGCCTGGCGGCACCTGGGACGAACGCCTCCAAGTGCTATCTTTGGCGCGGGCATCGTCGATGCGATGCCCGACCTGTTCGATACGTAGCCGTTGGCCGTAGGGCGGGGCCAGGCACCGATGCGGTGTGACCGGTGCCGCATTCGGGCGTACGAGCGGGCCGACTAGACTCGCCGAGACCCGTATGCGTGGATCGTGTACGGGAAGGCAAATCGCCTCCGTCGGCGCGGTGCGGCGCCGCGAAGGCCACACGGAAGGCTGTGGAGACGTTGTTCCTGGCGCAAGAGGGTGGAGAAGGCGGCAGCCTGATCCCGTTGCTCATGATCGTCCTGCTGTTCGCGGTCATGTATTTCCTGCTGATCCGCCCGCAGCAGAAGCGGCGGCGCGAGGCGCTGGAAATGCAGACCCGGCTTGCGGTCGGTGACGAGGTCGTCACCATCGGAGGCCTCTACGGCACCATCGCGGAGCTGGACGAAGATGGCGAGACGGTCATCCTCGAGACCTCCGAGGGCAACTTCAGCCGGTATGCGCGTGCGGCGATCAGTCGTGTCGTCAGCTCTAGCCAGTCGAGCAGCGACTCCGAAACTGAAAGTGAATCCGACTCCGAATCGACTGCGGACACCGTGGTCGAGCAACGGGACGCTAAGGACTGATCAACCGTGGCACAGGCCCCCCCGTCGCCCGGACATCCCGGCCGTCAGCTCGCCGTACTGGCCGTCGTGTTTCTGTTCCTCGCCGGCATGATGTTCTTCGCGGGCACCTCCGGCATGACCTGGACCGAGCGGATGACACCCCGACTCGGTCTCGACTTGGTCGGTGGGACCCGGGTCATGATGGAGGCGAAGACACTCGACGGCGGTCCGCCACCGGCCGACTCGCTCGAGCAGGCTCGCCAGATCATCGAGAACCGCGTGAACGCCATCGGCGTGGAGGAGGCCGAGGTGGTCACCGAGGGTGACCGCTACATCGTAGTCTCCATCGCCGGTCGGGGTGAGGACCGCCTGCGATCGGTAGGGGACGCGGCCGAGCTGCGGTTCCGCAAGGTCATTCACGCGTCTCCTGGCACCGGTGTCGCCGAGCCGGCCCCAACCGAGGACGAGGGCGACGGCGAGGGTGAGGACGCGGAGCCGACGCCCGATCCGTCGGCCACGCCGGGTCCGTCCGCAGACCCGGAGGCGACGCCGGCCCCTGAGCAGGAGACGGCGGAGGACGACGGCGGCACGGGCGGTGGTGTGCTCCAAGCGACCCCAGCGCCGGAGGCGTCGCCGACTCCCGACTCTGCGCCCGACGGTGACGAGCCGATCGGCACCGAAGAGGAGCGGTGGGCCACGCTCAAGGAGCTGATCTCCGAAGAGGCGATGGAGGCGGCGCTCGACCCGCAGCTGCCGAACCGAGTGGGGCAGGAGTCGGAGCTGACGGAGCTGCTGAAGCCCTTTGGCGATCTCGACCCGGCCCTGGTGGCGGTTCTGCCTGCCCGGGCGCAGTTCTACATCCCGTCGATCACGTGTGAGCAGCTCGACAACCGTCCGGCCGGTTCGATCCAGGATCCGGATGGGCTCGTGGTGGCCTGTGAGGGCGGCTACAAGTACCTGCTGGACGCTGCCACGGTTCTCGGGACCGACGTCGCCACCGCTCAGGCGGTGATCGACAGTCAGACCAGCCGGTGGGTCGTGAGCCTGGAGTTCACCGGTGAGGGGCAGAGCAAGTGGCAGGCACTGACCCGGGAGGCGGTCAACAACTCCCAGGGCACGGCGTTCGACCCGACCAAGCTGGGCGACGACAATCGCTACACGGGGACCACGCCGATCCAGTGCGACTACTCGGTGCTCGGAGACCAGGGCAACTGCCTGGTGGCGGTGGTCTTGGACAACCGCGTGGTCTCCGCCCCGCAGATCTTGGAGGTGATGACCTCCCGATCCCAGATCACGGGCAACTTCACCGCCACCGAGGCCCAGCTACTCGCTAGCCAGCTGCGCTATGGCGCGTTGCCGTTGACCTTCGAGAAGCAGGAGGAGCAGACGGTCACGGCCACCCTCGGCACCGAGTACCTGAGGGCGGGCCTTCTTGCCGCGGCGATCGGCATGGCCTTGGTCATGATCTACTCCTTCTTCTACTACCGCCTACTCGGCGTCGTCATCTTCGGCAGCCTGGTGCTCTCGTCGCTGCTTACCTTCGCGGCGCTGGTGGTCCTTGGCCGTTCGATCGGCTTCACCCTGACCCTCGCCGGTATCGCCGGGTTCATCGTGGCGGTGGGTGTCGCCGCCGACTCGTTCGTGATCTACTTCGAACGGCTCAAGGACGAGATCCGGGATGGGCGGACCCCCCGCAGCGCGGTGCCGAGGGCGTGGGTACGTGCCCGCCGCACCATCATCTCCGCCAACGCGGTGACGCTCATGGCAGCGGTGGTGTTGTACCTGCTCTCCGCAGGCCAGGTGCGTGGGTTCGCCTTCGCCTTGGGATTGGCGACGGTGATCGACCTGTTCGTGGTCTTCACCTTCCGCCACCCGATGATGACGCTGCTCGCGCGTACCCGAGCGTTCCTGTCACCGCGGATCAGCGGTCTGGGCCGGGCCCTAGAACTGGACAAACAACGGGCAGCCGAGGCCGGTCCGCGCGGTGCGCAGCCGAAGGAGGCCTGACGATGAGCGACCAGACTCGCGAGCCGGTGAAGGCCCCGCGCCGTTCCCTCGCCGCGCGCCTGTACCTGGGTGAGGTCGGCATCAACATCGCCGATTGGCGACGCCGGTGGCTCGCCATTGCCGGCGTGCTGGTGGTGATCGCCATTCTCGGCATCCTGGTGCGCGGATTCAGCTTCGGTATCGAGTTCGAAGGCGGGAACGCGTTCCAGGTGCCAGCGAGCGTCGGCACCCTCCAAGAGGTGGAGGATGCGGTGGGCGCCGCCGGCGCCACCGTCGTCTCCGCACAGGAGGTCGGCTCACCCAGTGGCGGCGCCACCTATCTGATCCGCACCTTGGAGGTGTCTTCTGAGCAGGCGGTGCAGATCAAGGAGCAGGTAGCCGCGCAGTTCGGGTTGAGCCTGGACGAGGTCGGTGACGACCGGGTCAGCGCCGCCTGGGGCGGTCACATTACCCGCAGCGCCTTGACAGCACTGCTGGTGTTCATCGGGCTCGTCATCGCCTACCTGGCGATCAGGTTCGAAACCCGGATGGCGATCGCGGCCGTGGTGGGCCTGTTGATCGATGTCATCGTCGCCGCCGGTATCTACGCGCTGGTCGGCTTCGAGGTCACTCCCGCCACGGTGATCGGATTCCTCACCATCATGGGCTTCGGCCTCTACGACGCGGTCGTCATCTTCGACAAGGTGCACGAGAACACCCGTGGGATCACCGCGAGCAACACCCAGACGTACGGTGAGGCCGCGAACCTGGCCGTCAACCAGACGCTCATGCGCTCGATCAACACCTCGATCGTGGCGCTGCTGCCGGTGGGTGGTCTGCTGTTCATCGGCGCAGGTCTGCTAGGCGCCGGCACGCTCAAGGACCTCGGTCTGGTGCTGTTCGTCGGTATGGCGGTCTCCTTCTACACCTCGCTGTTCGTCTCCTCTCCGTTGCTGGTGGAGCTGAAGCTGCGCGAGCCCCGCTTCCGCGCACATACCCAGCGGGTGCTGGCCAAGCGGGCGGCGCTTGCCAACCGGGATGCCCGCAAGCCCGCCAAGAAGGAGAAGGAAGCGTCCCAGCCAGAACCGGCGGCCCTGCTCGCTGTCCGGCTCGACCCGGAGCTGGCCGAGCTCGCCGGTGCCGCGCCGAAGGTCGGCGCTCGTCCCCAGGGGCGTCGTCCTCGGAAGCGTTCAGCGGGTGGTAAGCGACGGTAGCGATGACGGTGTTAGAGGACACACGGCCGCGCGGTGACAGCGGCGAGGAGATTGCAGGCCTGGTGGCGAGCCGGGTAGTCGACGTACCGGGCTTTCCTCAGGACGGGATCCTGTTCAAGGACCTTACGCCGCTGCTCGCCGACGCGACCGCGTTCCGGCGAGTGATCGACGCCGTGGTGCGCAGCGCTGGACCCGGCGGATTCGACGTGGTGGCCGGGATCGAGGCGCGTGGCTTCGTCCTGGCGGCAGCCGCCGCGTACGCCGCAGGGGTTGGCGTCGTGCCGATCCGCAAGCAGGGCAAGTTGCCGCGGGCTACCCACTCGGCTAGCTACTCCCTCGAGTACGGCGAGGCGACCCTGGAGGTCCACCAGGACGCATTCCACGGCGGGGCGCGTGTGCTCGTGGTGGACGACGTGCTCGCCACTGGTGGGACGGCTCGCGCCGCGCTCGACCTCGTGGAGCGGGGCGGGGGAGTCGTGGTGGGCTTGACGGTCGTCCTAGAGTTGGGCTTCCTCGCGGGGCGGCGCCAGCTGGAAGGGCGTCCGGTCCACGCCCTCCTGACCGTTTAGTCGCGCTCAGTCGTCCCACGCTTACGCTGGCGTCGCCAGGCCCGGCAGTGGGCGGTGCTGAACGGGTAAGATTGGCCGGCACGCGATATCCCCTGCCTGACGAGGAGCAGCCGGTGTCCAGCGATGGCGCCTTTCGCGGCACGACCACCCCGGCAGCGTCCGAGCATGCCAGCGATGCCGAGGGTGCGGTGGTGCTGCCGTTCCGGCAATCCAGTGACGAGGCTGCCGGTGGTGCGGCGGGTGGTGGTGCGGCTCCGGGCACTGCCGGTGGCGCGACACAGAAGGCCGCCAACAGCGGCGGGGAGTCCAGCAGCGGGTTCAGCCTGGTCGGGACTCCGACCGGTCGGCGGGTACGCGCCCGCCTGGCCCGGTTCAACACCCCGTGGCAGACCGCTCAGGTCAGTGAGGTGCTGAAGCCTCTGATCGCCCAGCACCGGGCCAGTCACCCGAAGGCTGACGTGCGGCTGATCCAGCGCGCCTACGAGGTGGCCGCTCGTTGGCACGCCGGACAGTACCGCAAGTCCGGCGACCCCTACATCACCCATCCACTCGCGGTCGCGTCGATCCTGGCCAACCTGGGGATGGACACCACGACCCTGGTAGCCGCGCTGTTGCACGACACGATCGAAGACACCGACTACACCCTGGAGCAGATCAGCCGGGACTTCGGACCCGAAGTGGCGCTGCTGGTCGATGGGGTGACGAAGCTCGACGCCGTGAAGCTGGGGGACGCGGCGAAGGCGGAGACCATCCGCAAGATGGTCGTGGCGATGGCGAAGGACCCGCGTGTGCTGGTCATCAAGCTCGCCGATCGCCTGCACAACATGCGTACCTTGACCTTCCTCCCCCGGGCCAAGCAGGAGCAGAAGGCGAAGGAGACGCTGGAGATCCTTGCCCCTCTGGCTCATCGCTTGGGCATGAACACCTTGAAGTGGGAGCTGGAAGACCTCGCGTTCGGGACGCTGTTCCCCAAGCGGTTTGAAGAGATCAATCGTCTCGTCGCTGAGCACCAGCCCCAGCGCGACACCATGCTCAAGCGGGTGACCGAGAAGGTCCAGGCAGACCTGAAGGCGGCCAAGATCAAGGCCACGGTCACCGGACGGCCCAAGCACCTGTACTCGATCTACCAGAAGATGATCGTGCGGGGCCGTGACTTCAGCGACATCTACGACCTGATCGGCGTGCGGATCCTGGTCGAGACCGTGCGCGACTGCTACGCGGCTCTCGGCGTGATCCACGCGAACTGGCAACCGGTCCCGGGCCGGTTCAAGGACTACATCGCGATGCCGAAGTTCAACATGTACCAGTCGC
>CAYTMR010000015.1:0-37041 GCA_964438855.1 uncultured Micromonosporaceae bacterium | reverse complement strand
CCGAGGAGCACCCCGACTGGGTGATGCTCTACCAGTACGGCAACGAGGCGAACGCCCGTGCGCACTACGAGACGACCGGGCCGGAGCTGCTGCGGGACCTGCCAACGATCACCCACTTTGTGGCCGGCCTGGGCACGACCGGCACCCTCATGGGCGTCGGTCGCTATCTGCGCGAGAAGGTCGAGGGCATCGAGATCGTCGCGGCCGAGCCCCGCTACGGTGAGTTGGTCTACGGCCTGCGCAACCTCGACGAAGGGTACGTGCCGGAGCTGTACGACCCGGACGTCCTCACCCGCCGCTTCTCGGTCGGCACCCGCGACGCGGTCCTGCGGACCCGACAACTCGTCGAGGTCGAAGGGCTGTTCGTCGGGCCGTCCACCGGTGCGGTCCTGCACGCGGCGCTCGCCGTGGCCCACCAGGCGGTGAAGGAGGGTAAGCGCGCCGACGTGGCGTTCATCGTCGCCGACGCCGGCTGGAAGTACCTCTCCACCGGTGCCTACTCGGGCACCCTCGCCGAGGCGGAGGCGGCGCTGGAGGGTCAGCTCTGGGCCTGACGTGTCACCTTCACGACATCTCGACCCTGCGGCGAGCACTCAGACCCGATCGCAGCGTAGGCTGCGCTGCGTGACGGACGCCCCGCCCGCTTCAGCGAGCCGCGCTATCGGTGTCTTCGACTCCGGGGTCGGCGGCTTGACGGTTGCGCGCGCGATCCTGGACCAGCTGCCGCACGAGCAGTTGGTCTATCTGGGGGACACCGCGCACGTGCCGTACGGGCCCAAGCCGATCGCGGAGGTGCGCCGCCACGCGCTGGCTGGCCTCGACGCCCTCGCCGAGCAGGGCGTGAAGCTGTTGGTCATCGCCTGCAACGCGGCCACCGCCGCGTGCCTGCACGACGCCCGCGAGCGTTACTCGGTGCCGGTGGTCGAGGTGATCCGACCGGCTGTGCGGCGAGCCGTCGCCGCCACCCGTAACGGTCGGGTGGGGGTGATCGGTACCCAGGCGACGATCAACAGCCGCGCGTACGAGGACGCTTTCGCCGCGGCGCCGCACATCGAGGTCACCGCGGTGGCCTGCCCGCAGTTCGTGGAGTTCGTGGAGCGTGGTACCACCACCGGTCGCGCTCTGCTGGGCCTGGCCAGCGCCTATCTGGAGCCGTTGCAGCGCGCCGGGGTGGATACGCTGGTGCTGGGGTGCACTCACTACCCACTTCTGGCCGGGTTGATTGGGTTGGTGATGGGGGACGAGGTCACACTGGTCTCCAGCGCCGATGAGACCGCTCGTGACGTATACCGGGTGTTGACGCAGGCCGATCTGATTCGGCCCGACGATGCGCCACCGCCGGAGCACCGGTTCCTCACCACCGGCGACGCGGATGGCTTCCGGCGGCTCGCGCACAGGTTCCTCGGCAGCGGCCTGGCCGCCACCGTCAGCGCGCTGGACCCGGTGGGAGCGCAGCGATGAGGCTGACGGTGCTCGGCTGTGCCGGCAGTTTCCCAGGGCCGGAGTCGGCCTGCTCCGCGTACCTGGTGGAGGCCGGCGTGGAGGATCCGCTCACCGGAGCGGTGCGGCCCTTTCGGCTGCTGCTCGACTTCGGGCCTGGTTCGCTGACCGCGCTTCAGCGTTACGCGAGCCTGACCGCGGTCGACGCCATCCTGCTCACCCATCTGCACTGTGATCACATCCTGGACTCCTGCTCGTACGTCGTGGTGCGCCGCTACGCGCCGGGTGGGCCGCTGCCTCCGATTCCGGTCTACGCGCCCTCGGGGGCGCCGGACCGGCTGGCGGCGGCGTACTCGGCTGAGGAAGGCCCGCTGGACGACGTCTACACCTTCTACAGCCTGCAGCCGGGGACGTTCCCCATCGGTCCGTTCCAGGTCACCGTGGACCGGGTGAAGCACCCCGTCGAGACGTACGGTGTGCGGCTGGAGCACGGTGACGCGGTGCTGACCTACTCGGCCGACACCGCGGTCTGTGACTCGTTGGTGCGGTTGGCCCAGGGGGCGGATCTGTTCCTGTGTGAGGCGAGCTACCTCGACGGGGAGCCGAACCCCCCAGGGCTGCACCTGACCGGCCGGGAGGCCGGCGAAGTGGCGACCAAGGCCGGTGTGGGGCGCCTGCTGCTCACACACCTGGTGCCGGCCTGGGGCAGTGAGGCGGACACCTTCGAGGCGGCGAGCGCGGCGTTCGCGGGCCCGGTCGAGATCGTCCGCCCCGGCTCCCGGTATGAAATCTGACTTATCTCGCTAACTTCCACAAAGCTGGCGTTTTCGTGCGTACGCTCAGCCTGAGGAAGGGAGCGGCGGATGCGGACGTCAGAAGGGACGCCAGAGACCAGGCGCGGCGCATGGGCACTGGGTGGCACGGTGTTCGCGGCGATCCTGCTGGTGCTGGGCGGGGTGTGGCAGATCTTCTTGGGTATCGCCGCCATCGCGCGAGGCGGCTTCTTCATCGTCGATCCCACGTACGCCTACGGGTTCAACGTCGCCGCGTGGGGGTGGATCCACCTGTTGCTGGGCGTGGTGCTGCTTCTCGCCGGACTGGCTCTTTTCACCGGTGCGATGTGGGCCCGGGTGGTGGGCATCGTGCTGGCGGTGTTGTCGGCGTTCTCGCACTTTCTCTTCCTGCCCTACTACCCGATCGGATCGCTCGTCATGATCTTGCTGGCGATCTTCGTCATCTGGTCGCTCGTGCACACCCCCACCGCCGCGTGACCGGACCGGACGGCTAGGGCGACGGGGGGACGGCGCGCGAAGTCGCGAGGTCGACGACCCTTCCGGTGCGGCTGGTCGCGGTCAGTGCCGCAGCGAACAGGATCAGCTCGTTGAGCACCAGGAGGAAGAGCAGCAACCCGGCGGTGCCGGCAGCGATCTGGAAGGCAGGGTTGGACTCGGCCCGACTGATGACGACGCTGCCGACTGTCTTGACCGCCTCGAGCCCGACCGCGATGAGTACCGCCGGGCCGATCACCCGCCGCAGTGGCATCCGCAGCCGCGGCAGCAGGGTCAAGACTGCGACCGAGAGCAGAGTGTTGACGCCGAGGCCGAGGACGAAGCCGGTGCTGGAGAGCACCCAGTGGGCTGGTATGCCGGTGCTCGTGGCGATGGCTACCAGCCGGTTGAGCAGGGCCGTGGTGACGATGGCGAGTCCGAGCGAGAGGCCTAGCAGCAAGCCCAGCCCCAGCAGGGCGAGCAGGTCGATTGTCCACCGCAGAAGGAAGCGGCCGGGATATTCGTCGATCTGCCAGATGGCCCGGATGGAGGAGCGCAGGGCATCGACCCAGAGCAGACCGATGACGAGCAGGGTGACGGAAGCGGCAAGCCCTACCGCCGAGCGGGCTTCCCGCAGTGCGTCGAGGTCGAGGCGAGGAAGATTCCCGGCAAGGTAGTCCTCCACCGAGGACTCCACAGCCGGGTCGTCGATGACGTAGCCGACGACCGCCAAGCCGAGCAGGACCAAGGCGAACGCGGCGAAGAAACTGTAGTAGGTGACGGCGGCGGCGAGGCGTCGACCGCTTACCTGGCCGAACCGATGTCCAGCGCGAGCCAGGTGGTCCAGCCATCCGAATCGGCGCCGGACCCGGATCCACGACAGGAGAAGGTGGCGACGTAACCGGGCGGCGGGCACGAGGGGAGCGTACTCACCGGACAGCGGCTGACGACGTGGTGGTGGGCCGGGCATCCGCCAGACCCACCACCACGCTGGATCAGCTCAGCGAGCAGGACACAGTGGGCGAACCACCGTTACCGCTGGCGAGGAACCCGAAGGTCGCCGAGCCGTTGCTGGGCAGGGCTCCGTTCCAGCTCTCGTTGCGAACCGTCACGGTGCTTCCCGACGTGCTCACGACCTGACCACCCCACAGCTGGGTGATCGAGTGCCCGCTCGGGAGGTTGATGGTGGCGGTCCAGCCGCTGGAGCTGCTGCTACCGCTGTTGCGCACCGTCACGTTGCCCTGGTAGCCGTTGTTCCAGCTGCTGGCCTCCTCGTAGGTGGCGGAGCAGCTGCCCGGCACGGTCGGCGGCGGGCTGCTCGACGGCGGCGGCTGGTTGGTCGGCGGCGGGCTGCTCGACGGCGGAGGCGGCGGAGGCGGCGGCTGGTTGCCACCGATGCCGACGACCTCACCGTTACCACCGTCGAAGATCACGTCGGAGCAGCCGTAGAAGTTCTCCGGGCTGTCCGAACGGATCCAGTGGGAGAAGATGATGTGCCGGCCGCTCTTGCCGCTGGGCAGCCGCACGTTGCCGAAGTCGTAGTAGCCGGTGTCAGAGCCCGGGCCACCGACCTGCGGCGGGTCGGTGATGCTGAAGAACGGCTCCGGCTCCAGGTCCGCCCAGGTCAGCGGACGGCTCTGGTCCCAGCCGTTACGGGTGATGTAGAGGTCGAACCGGCCCGGGTGGTGCGCCCAGTTGTTGTAGCGCATCCGGATGGTCCCACCCGAGGTCAGGCGGGTCGCCGGCCAGTCGGTGCGAGCAGCGTTGTACGCCGAGAAGTCGTACGGCGAACGGTTACCCGCGCTGCACAGCGTTCCGTCCGGGACGTAGCCGACCGTCCGGCCAGCCGCGTTGGAGTCGAGCACCGCGAACCAGTTGTACAGCGGAGTGGTGCCGCTCTGCCTGACCGCGTCGGCGCAGGCCGGGTTGCTGGGCGCAAGGGCACCGCTGCCTTGGAGGCCGTCGATGTAACAGAGGTAAGTCCGACTGCCCGGGACCATCAGCGCACCGTGGGCGCTGGCCGGGCTCGGGTTGAGCAACAGCCCTCCGCCGACCGCGATCACCGCGGCGGCGAAGACCGCTGCCACCCTGCGCATGGTTCTCACCAGAGGTTTCCTTTCGGTCGCGACCGCCGTCGGGCATGGACAGCCATCGCGGCGGTGTACCTGCCACCGGAGTTCGCCCTGGCCGCCGACGTGCGGCACTCCGGCATGCGAGATCGTCGAAGTCACCCGGTGGTGCACCACAGGCGCGCCGTCGACTGCAGTCGAGCGCGCTCAGGCACCATCCGGCGTGGAACGCGTCTCGTGCGTCCACCCCTCGTCAGACCATGGCTCTGGCGACATCCTTACCGTACCGCACCAAACCGCTGATCGGAATACCTGTATGTCCCCAACCCGTGCGTCCGCCCACCGCGGAGAGGCGAATAGGGTTGGCGCATGACGCGACCTGATGGGCGCAAGCCGGACCAGCTCCGGCCGGTGCGTCTGAGCCGCCACTGGAGTATGCATCCCGAGGGCTCCGTGCTGGTGGAGTTCGGTGGGACCCGGGTGCTCTGTACCGCGAGCGTGACCGAGGGCGTACCCCGATGGCTGCGGGGGACCGGCCAGGGGTGGGTGACGTCGGAGTACGCCATGCTGCCGCGGGCGACCACGACTCGTAGCGAGCGGGAGAGTGTCCGCGGCCGGATCGGCGGACGAACACACGAGATATCCCGGCTGATCGGACGCAGCCTGCGCGCGTGTGTCGACCTCAGCGCACTGGGAGAGAACTCCCTGGTGCTCGACTGCGACGTGCTCCAGGCCGACGGCGGCACCCGTACCGCCGCGATCACCGGGGCGTACGTCGCTTTGCACGACGCGGTGACGTGGCTGCACCAGCAGGGCAGGTTGCAGGGCGAACCTGAGGCGGTGCTCCATCGGTCCGTGTCCGCGGTCAGTGTGGGGGTCGTCGACGGCGAGCCGAGGCTCGACCTGTGTTACACGGAGGACGTGGCGGCGGAGGTGGACATGAACGTCGTCTGCACCGGCACGGGGGAGTTCGTCGAGGTGCAGGGCACCGGTGAGGGTGGGGTCTTCTCCCGGCAGCAGCTGGACACACTGCTCGACCTCGCCGTGACCGGCTGTGCGGAGTTGGCGGAACTGCAGCGGGTGGCGTTGTCGTCATGAGCGGTCAGCGGGTCCTGCTCGCCACCCGTAACCAGGGGAAGCTCGCGGAGCTGCAGCGGATACTCGACCGAGCGCTGGGCACCGAAGCAGTGACGTTGGTGGGCCTCGACGACGTGCCGGCCTACCCGGACGTGCCGGAGACCGGACTGACCTTCGGGGAGAACGCTCTGCTGAAGGCGCGGGAGGGTGTACGCCACACGGGTCTGCCCACGGTGGCCGACGACTCCGGGCTCGCGGTCGAGGCGATGAACGGCATGCCGGGTGTCTTCAGCGCCCGCTGGTGTGGACGGCACGGCGACGACGCCGCCAACCTCCGTTTGCTGCTGGACCAACTCGCCGACGTTCCCGACGAACACCGCCAGGCGGCGTTCGTCTGCGCCGCGGCCCTGGTGCTGCCGGGTGGCCGGGAGCACCTGGTGGAGGGGCGCCAGCCGGGCTGGCTGCTGCGGGCGCCGCGGGGAACGAATGGCTTCGGGTACGACCCGATCTTCGTCGCAGAGGGCGAGACGCGGACCAACGCGGAGCTGTCGCCGGAGGAGAAGGACGCGATCAGCCACCGCGGCCAGGCGTTCCGTACCTTGGCGAAGTTGGTGAAGCGGGAGTTGCTGCCGCCGACCTGACGCACGACCGCAGGGGTGTGGCCGTTCGGGCGACACCTCCCCGCGTCGGGCCCCCGAAGCCCGCGATACCCCGTAACCTGGTTAATCGGATATTCCGGACTAAAGGGGTGCTGATGGCCAGGTGGCGGACGTTGGTCGCCGCAGCCGGGGCGGTGCTGGCGCTCGCGCTCACCTCGGGCGCCGGGTACCGGCCGGAGACCTCGCTGCCCCGGTGGCAGTCGGCTGCCGGAGCGGTGGAGCTCTCGGTCACCCTGGTGGGAGGCGATGATGAGATCGTCGTCGGTCGGTCAGTGACGTACGCCATCGAGGCACGCAACAGCGGTCGTCGACCGGTCACGACGTCCCTGCGGGCATCGGTGCCGGCGCGGATGTATGAAGTGGTCCCGGCTGATGGCGGCAGGCTCGCCCAAGGCGTCGTGGAGTGGCCAGAGGTGGCCATTCCCGCGGGCCGTACGGTGACGCTCCACGTCACCGGGGCCTACGGTCCTGCGGACTCGGACGAGCCCCGGTCGGCCCGGGTCGCGTTCACCGTCTGCGCGCTCGATCCCGACGACGGTGAACCGGTGGTCTGTGCCACCGCGGTGGCGCGTACCACCGCGGGGGGAGCACGTTGGCCGTACCGCATCGCGCTGGTGGTGGCCGCCGGAGCCATCGCCGCTGCCATGGTCTGGCGGCGCCGCCACCCGACCGGCGCCACGGCTTCCTGGTTCAGGCGAGACGGCCGATCCGCGCTTCGATCTCCTCGCGCAGAGCCGAGCCGGTCACCAGGTCGCGAGCCGACTCCAGCGCAGGAGCAAGGAACAGGTCCGGCCCCGGGTCACCCACCAGGCGGCTCACCGCCGCCACCGCCGCCTGCCCGGCCGGTGACGGGCTGAGCGGTTCCCGCAGCCGCAGCCCCCAGACCGCCGCCAGCAACTCCACCGCCAGGATGGAGGCGAGGTTGTCCAGTACCGTCCGCAGCTTCAAGGTCGCCGACCACCCCATCGAGACGTGGTCCTCCTGCATGCCCGACGTGGGTAGGGAATCCACACTCGCCGGTGCGGCCAACCGGCGGTTCTCCGCCACCAGGGCGGCGGCGGTGTACTGGGCGATCATCAGGCCGGAGTTGACGCCTGGGTCTGTGCTCAGGAACGCCGGCAGTCCTCGGGACCGGGTGCGGTCGAGCAGGCGGTCGAGGCGCCGTTCGGAGATCGCGCCCACCTCGGCGGCAGCGATGGCGAGGAAGTCGGCAGCGAAGCCGAGCGGTGCACCGTGGAAGTTCCCGGTCGACTCCACCCGGCCGTCCGCGAGGACGACCGGGTTGTCGACCACACTGATCAACTCCCGGGCGGCGACCGTCTCCGCGTAGGCGAGAGTGTCCCGCGCGGCGCCGGCGACCTGCGGCGCGCATCGCATCGAGTAGGCGTCCTGGACTGCGTGTTCCCAGTCGTCCCGATGCGAGTCCATGATGTCGGAATCTCGCAGCAGTTTCGCCAGGTTGGCCGCCGAACGTCGTTGCCCGGGGTGGGGGCGAAGGCGGTGGAGCTCGGACTGGAACGGACGGTCGGTGCCGAGCATCGCCTCGATCGCGAGCCCAGCGGTGACGTCGGCCATCGTGAACAGGTGGGCTGCGTCGTGGTTGGCGAGCAGCAGCATCCCCAACATGCCATCGGTGCCGTTGATCAGCGCGAGCCCTTCCTTGGCGGTCAGGGTGAGTGGTCGCTGGCCGACGGCGGCCAGCGCCTCGGCGGCTGCCCGCCGCGAGCCGTCGGCGTCCATCACCCACCCTTCGCCCAACAGCACCAGCCCGCAGTGGGCCAGCGGCGCCAGGTCTCCGGAGGCCCCCAGCGACCCGTGCTGCGGCACCCACGGCACTACATCGTGGTTGAGCAAGTCGACCAGGCCCTCGGCGACCTCCGGCCGTACCCCGCAGCGGCCGGACGCCAGACAACGGACCCGTAGCAGCATCATCGCCCGTACGACATCGCGGGGCATCGGCGGTCCGATGCCGGCAGCGTGCGATCGGAGTAGGGCATGCTGCAGCTCCGACCGTCGCGAGGGACTCACCACAGTCGTCGCCAGGGCACCGAGCCCGGTGGATACGCCGTAGACCGGTCGCTCGTCCCGCTCGATTCCCTCCACCACCGCCCGGCTGTCCCGCATCGCGACCACCGCCTCGGGCGCGAGAGCCACTCGGCTACGGTCACGGGCCACCGCCACCACCTGGGCCGGTGACAGGGCGCCCAGCCCGACCGTCACCGACGCGGGCCCGTCGCCGCCCATGTCACCTCCTCGCTCGCCAGCGAAAGGGATGGTGCCAACGACCCTAACCGCACCACCGCCGCACCGGGAGAGAATCGGTCAGAGGTCAGCGGTGCCTGGCTCCCCAGCGCCGCGCCATGACCGCGCACACCATGAGCTGAATCTGGTGGAACAGCATGAGCGGTAGCAGCACCAGGGCGACCACCTGCCCGCCGAAGAGCACCCCCGCCATCGGCACGCCGCTGGCGAGGCTCTTGGTCGACCCACAGAACACCACCGCGATCCGGTCCTCCTCCGGCAGCCGCCACCACCGTGCGGCCAGCAGAGTGAAGGCGAGGATGACCACCAGCAATGCGACGGTGAGCGCGAACACCACCAGGAGACTGGAGACGTCGGCCATCTGCCATATCCCGGCGACCATTCCCGCGCTGAACGCGGCGTACACCACCAGCACGATGGATCCACGCTCCAGGTAACCCAGCGCGCGGCGGTACCTGGCCACCGCGTCGCCGATCCAGCGTCGGGCGACCTGGCCGGCGACGAAAGGCGCGAGTAGCTGCATGGCGATGGCCCGCACCGAATCCAACGGCAGCCCACCGCCTTCCGTGGTGACGAACCACCCCACGAGGAGCGGAGTGAGGACCACGCCGGCGATGTTGGACAGCGAAGCGTTGCAGAGAGCCCCGGCGACGTTCCCCCCGGCGATCGACGTGAACGCGATGGAGGACTGCACCGTGGACGGCACCGCGGCGAGAAAGACCACGCCGAGGTAGAACGTCTCGCCGAGCACGGGTCCCCACAACGGTCGGCCCACCAGGGCGAGCAAGGGGAACACCACGAACGTAGTGGCCAGTGCCAGTGTGTGCAGTCGCCAGTTGCGCAGGCCACCCAACGCCGCAGCCAGCGAGAGCCGGGCACCGTAGATGAAGAACAGCAGCGCGATCACCACCGTGACCGCGTGGTCGAGCAGCTCGGCGCTGGTACCTCGTACCGGCAGCACCGTGGCGAGCCCCACCGCGGCGAGCAGGACGAGCAGGTACGGATCGAGGCGCTTCATCGAATCTCCGGATCGCCGCCGGCGCGCCCGGCGGTCAGTGTCGAGGCGGAGCGGATCGTTGGTACCGGCCGACCGGTGCCGCTCGCTCGGGCCCGTGATAGACAAGAGTATGCAACTGACCTCGGTCCATACCTATCCGATCAAGAGTTGCCACCGGATCGATCATGATGGACCGGTCAGGGTGGAGCCGTGGGGTCTGTCGGGCGACCGGCGATGGCTCATCGTGGATCCCGACGGGATTCTCGTCACCCAACGAGAGTGCCCGGTGATGGCGCGCATCCGACCTGAGCCTCGGCCCGGCGGCGGGTTGATCCTGCGTAGCCCAGGTATGCCCGATCTGGTGGTGCCCGAGCCGTCGACGGCCGCACGAGTGCCGGCTTCCGTGTGGGGTGACGGGATGCAGGCGGCCCCCGCCGGAGAGGAGGTGGGGCAGTGGTTGACCAAGCTGATGGACCGGCCGGCACGACTGGTATGGCTCGATGATCCGACCCAGCGGACGGTCGACCCCGCCTACGCGCAACCAACCGATCGGGTGAGCTTCGCCGACGCCTACCCGCTCTTGCTCACCAATGCCGCCTCCTTGGACGCGCTCAACGGCTGGATGGTGGAGGCTGGCAGCCCGGAGGCGCCGCTTCCGATGACGCGATTTCGCCCCAATGTCGTCGTCTCCGGGGCCGAGCCGTGGGCAGAGGACGATTGGGTCGGGCGACGCCTGCGGATCGGTGAGGTGACCTTTCGGGCGGTGAAACCGTGCGACCGCTGCGTGGTGACCACCACCGATCAGGAGACAGGGGAGCGGGGGAGGGAACCGCTTCGCACGCTGGCCAGGTACCGCAACGTGAATCAGAAGCTCATGTTCGGGCTGAATCTCATCCCGGACCCACCCTTCGGCCAGATCGCGCCGGGAGACCCGGTCGTGCTTGTCTCTTGAGCGCAAGTGACCTCAGCCGGCGACGCCGGCGACCTGGCGTCCGGCGCTGAGGTACACCGCCCAGGCCACTGCCAGGTCCTGCCAGGGGAGACCGGCTGCCACGTAGACGCTGCGCTGGTCAGGCCGGGACGCGGCGATCTCACCGCGGAGCACCTGGCCGAGAGTACCGTCACAGTGACCGGCGTTGAGTCCGACGGCTCCGAGTGCCCCTTCGGTCATGGCGGCGTCCACGTCGTCGACGACCAAGCGGCTGCCAACCAAGAGCGCGGAAAGCGCGCGCCATCCGCTGGTCCGCTCGGCACCGAGGAGGGTCAGGTGGCGTCCCGCTCGGACGTCGGTGGGGCGAAGACGCGGTGGCCGTGGGGTGGCAGCCAACACCACGGCGCCCGCTTCGGCGACGATCGTGGTGGCGTCCAGCGCTGACTCCGCCGACAGTCCCGGGTCGTCGTCCGTGGCGACGATCCGTTCCCACCGTCGCAGGTGGCGAAGCCCTACCGAGGCGGCCCGTGCCGACGCTCCGGAGCCGATGAAGCCGAGCGTCGTCACCGCAGGGTCGGTCAGCGTATGCGTGGCCAGCGCCGCGGCCAGGCCAGTTCGCCACGCGGTGACGCTGGCGCCGTCCAGTACCGCCAGTAACGCGTCGGTGGTGGAGTCGTGCAGACGCACCGTGCTCCGAGCGCCTGATCCTGACATCCGGACGTCGATCCGCACCGTGTAGGCGGGTATCTCCGGCAACCTTCCCCGCAGGCGGGCTCGCGGTGAGGACGACTCAGCGACGGCCCGCGGTGTGCGTACGCCGACGGTACGGAACCCTTCGGCGAGGAGGTCGAGCACCTGTGGGACGGAGATGGTCTCCGCGATGTCGGCCGCGGACAGTCGCAGCGGGGCATGGTCAGCCGCAGCCGCACGGTCGTAGTCGGAGGGAGTGCGTGGGCCCGGATATGCCATCGATGGAGCCATATGTCTATGTTCGCACAGCGAGATGAGGTGTGCACCCTCGGTTATGAGTCGAGGTTGGGCCACTACCGGCCGAGGTGATCCGTGTCGTTGCGACCAACGTGGGCTCTCGTGAGACCGTACGGTCGACGACATGGGAGTGGTGGACGCGGCGCTGACCTCGCCATGGGCCTACCTGGCGGTCTTCGTCATCGCCGCGCTCGACGCCTTCTTTCCGATCGTGCCGTCCGAAACGCTGGTCATCACTGCCGGAGTGTTCGCAGCTACCGGTGAACCGGCACTGGTGCCGTTGATCGCCGCCGCGGCCGCTGGTGCGTTCCTCGGTGACCACATCTCGTACCAGATCGGTCGGGCAGGTGGTGGGGCGTTACTGCGTCGCCTCCACACGGGTAGGCGGCGCGCAGCCGTCGACCGTGTGAAGCGAGCCCTGGCGATCCGAGGCGGTCTCGTCCTGGTCGTGGCGCGCTACATCCCCGGCGGGCGGGCCGCCACGACCCTGACCATGGGCGCCATACGCTATCCGCGGCGCACGTTCGCGCTCGTCGACGCCCTGGCCACCACGTCCTGGGCGACGTACTCGGCGATGATCGGATACCTCGGAGGGATTACCTTCGAGCGGGACCGGCTCAAAGGTCTGGTGTTCGGGCTGGGTTTCGCCGCCGTGGTCACCGCACTGGTCGAGGCCATGCGCTTTCTTCGCCGGCGGGCGATCGTCCGCAGGTGACACCGAGCGAAGACATCGACGGGTCGTGTGCGTTCAGTAGGGCCGGCGGGATTCGAACCCGCACTGTAACGGACCTAAACCGTTTGCCTCCTGCCAGTTGGGCTACGGCCCCAGCTGCCACGGCTATTGTGGCTCACGTCCACTGCCGCGCCGTGGCGAGGTGGCTCAATCCAAGCCTAGGTCGCGGCGCAGCTTGGCGACGTGGCCCGTGGCCTTGACGTTGTAGAAGGCGTGCTCGATGACACCCTTCTCGTCGATGACGAAGGTCGACCGGATCACCCCCGTCACGGTACGCCCGTAGCTCTGCTTCTCGCCCCAAGCGCCGTAGGCGGTAAGAACCGACTTGTCTGGGTCGGAGACGAGCGGGAACGTCAGCGCGTCACGTTCACGGAACTTGGCCAGCTGCTCCGGTTCGTCTGGGGAGATCCCCACCACCTCGTATCCGGCGGCGTGCAGGGAGCCCAGCGAGTCACGGAAGTCGCACGCCTGGGTGGTGCAGCCGGGGGTCATGGCGGCCGGGTAGGCGTACAGGATCACCTTCTTGCCGCGCAGATCATCCAGGGAGAGGGTGGCCCCGGTGTCGGTGCGGAGGGTGAAGGCCGGCGCGGGGTCGCCGGGCTTGAGGCGTCCATCAGTCATCGGTCCACCATAGCGACCTCGTCGCGCCCTGACGCAGCTCCTCGTCGGTCCCGCTCGACCAGCGTCTTGCTATTGCCAATAACTTGCAATAACAATATCCTCACCTTTACCACGGGCTGAGAGGAGTGCGATGGCTCCGCAAGCGCTACACATCGCCGACGGTGTGATAGAGATGCCGGTCGCAGCCGTGTTCATCCTGGTGGGGGTGGTGGCCGTCGGAGTCTGCCTACTCCGCGGCCGTTCCGCTCTCGATGACCGGCTGGCGCCGATGGCCGGCGTGGTCGCGGCGTTCATCTTCGCCGCGCAGATGCTCAACTTTCCGGTCCTGCCGGGCGTCTCCGGTCACCTCGTCGGCGGTGCTCTCGCCGCCATGCTGGTCGGACCATGGGTGGCCGTGCTGTGTGTCAGCGTGGTCGTGATCATCCAGGCGCTCGTCTTCGCCGACGGCGGACTCACCGCGCTCGGGCTCAACGTCACCAACATGGCCCTGGTGACCACCGCGGTGGCGTACCTCGTCGTCGTCGCGTTGCTGCGAGTCCTGCCCCGCACGGCCGCAGGCCTCGCGGTGGCCGCGTTCGTCGCCTCGGTCGCGAGCGTCGTCGTCGCCGCGCTCGCCTTCGTCGTGCAGTACGGGATCGGCGGCGCGGTGACACTGGAGGCCGGCATCGGGGCGGCCGCCGCCACCATGGCCGGGGTCCACGTGTTGATCGGTGCCGGTGAGGGAGTCATCACCGCGCTGGCGCTGGTGACGGTCGCGCGAGTGCGGCCGGACCTGGTGTACGTGTTGCGCGGCCGGCCGCTGGCTGACGCGGCACGGCCGATGACCGCAGGGGGTGCGGCGTGAAGCGGTTCGGTTTCTTCTTCGGAGGCCTGGTCGTGGCGCTCTTCCTGGCTGGGCTGGTCAGCCCGTTCGCCTCAGGTGCCCCGGACGGGCTGGAGCACGTCCTGCAGCGCGGCTGCTCCTTCGACGACGAGGGCGAGATCATCTCCGGCACCTGCCCAGCGGAGGCAGAGCAGGAACACACACTGGCAGACGGCCTGTTCGCCGACTACGGGGTGCAGGGGGTGGAGAACGAAGCGCTCGGCACCGCCGTGTCCGGCGTGGTCGGGGTGCTGATGACCCTCCTGGTGGGCGGTGGGTTGTTCTGGCTGCTGCGCCGCCGTTCTCCCACGCCAGCCGTGGGTCCGAACGGCGCGACCGCGGGCAGTGACGCCGAGGGGTGATCCGTGTCTGCCGGGCATGGCGCCCACGCCCTCTACCGGCCCGGCGCCTCGCCGGTCCACCGGCTCGCGCCTGAGGTGAAGATGGTCACCGCGACCACGTTCGCTGTGGCGGTCGTCGCCACCCCGCGTGAGGCGTTCTGGGCGTTCGCTGCGTACGCCATGCTGATCCTCCTGGCGGTGGTCCTGGCCCAGATCCCGTTCGGCTGGCTGCTGCGGCGGCTGCCGATCGTTGCGCCGTTCCTCGTGTTCGCGTTGGTGTTGCCGTTTCTTGGCGGCGGGCAGCGGGTCAGCGTCGCCGGCATGGCGCTTTCGGCGGACGGGCTGCTCGGCGGTTGGAACATCCTCGCGAAGACGTTGCTGGGCCTGTGCGCGTCGCTGTTACTGGTGGGCACCACGACCGTCCGCGACCTGATGCTCGGTCTGGACCGGCTGTGCTGTCCGTCGGCGCTCACCCAGATCGCCACCCTCATGCTGCGCTACCTCGACGTGACGCTCGCTGAGGCCCGAAGGATGCGGGTGGCGAGGTTGTCGCGTGGGGACGATCCGCGCTTCCTCTGGCAGGCCCGTGGGTTCGCCACGGCCCTCGGCGCACTGTTCCTACGCTCGTACGAGCGTGGGGAGCGGGTGTGGTTGGCGATGCGTTCGCGGGGCTTCACCGGCCGGATGCCACCAGCGTGGCACGACGCCGGTGCCGCTACGGTGAGGCAGTGGACGGTCGCGGTGAGCGTCTGTGCGATTTCGGTGACGGTGGCGCTGGTCGCCGTGGTGGTCCGATGACCGGAGCGCTGCGCGTACGGGGTCTCCACTACACGTACCCGGATGGGCAGACGGCGCTGATGGGAGTGGACCTGGACGTGTCCGGAGGAGAGCGGGTGGCTCTGCTCGGACCCAACGGTGCCGGCAAGACCACGCTAGTGCTTCACCTCAACGGCATCCTGCCCGGCCTGCACGGGGTCGGCGCTGGCGAGGTGGTGGTCGGCGGGCTGCGGGTCGACCCGCGTGACCGGGCGGCAGTGGCCGAGGTACGTCGTCGGGTCGGAGTGGTCTTCCAAGACCCCGATGACCAGTTGTTCATGCCGACGGTGGCCGACGACGTCGCCTTCGGCCCGGCCAACCTGGGCCTGCGCGGCGAGGAGCTCCGCTCCCGGGTGGACGAGGCGTTGGAGGCCGTGGGCATGGCACAGTACCGTGACCGTCCACCGCAACACCTCTCCTACGGTCAGAAGCGACGAGTCGCGCTGGCCGGAGTGCTCGCCATGCACCCCCAGATCCTGGTGTTGGACGAACCGTCGTCGAATCTGGATCCTGCCGCCCGTCGGGAACTGGCTGAGATTGTGGACCGGCTGTCGGTGACGGTGCTGATGGTCACTCACGACCTTCCGTACGCTCTGCAGCTTTGCCCCCGTTCGGTGATCATCGATGGTGGTCGGATCGTCGCCGACGGTCCCACCGCCGCGGTGTTGACGGACACCGAGTTGTTGGCTCGTCACCGGTTGGAGCTGCCGTTCGGATTCCATCCGGCGGATCCGGCGATCCGCACGGCTCCCACGATCAGTCGAGGATGACGGGGAACTCGACAGCCATCGGATCCGACTGATACGTCGTGGCGCTGTCCGAACGGGTAGTTGGGTGTCCGCCTGTCAGGGGTGGTAGGGGCATGATGGCCCGTATGCCTTTCGCCCCTCGTGCACTGCGGATGCTCCTGGCCGGGCTGGTACTCGGCTGCCTTGCTCTGCTCGCCGGTCCCGCCAGCCCGGCACACGCCCACGCGACTCTGCTCGACACCGATCCGGCCGACGGCGCGATCCTGCCAGAGGCCCCGTCTCGGGTCGTGCTCACGTTCTCCGAGCCCATCAGCCCGGTGCCCGACCGCGTGCTGGTGGTGAGCCCGGAGGGGGAGCGGGTGGAGCGCGGCGACCCGGTCGTCGCCGGGTCAGAGATGACGATCGAGTTGGAGCCGGTCGCCGTACGCGGGACCTACCTGGTCAGTTACCGCATCATCTCGGCCGACAGCCACCCGGTCGCCGGCACCATCACCTTCTCCGTGGGAGCACCCTCGGAGGTCCCGACTGTCGTCGAAGGAACGTCGCCCCGAGACACCGCTGCCGAGACCGCGATGAGCGTCGGCAAGTACGTGGGCTACGCGGGCCTGGTGCTCCTGGTCGGCGCGGGGCTCGCGCTGGCCGCACTGTGGCCTCGGCGCTTGGACCGCAAGCCGGTCACCACGCTGTTGTGGGCCGGGGTTTGGCTGGTCGCGCTGGGAACTCTCGTCACCCTGTGGGTGCAGGCCCCGTACGTGACCGGGGGGAGCTTGCTGGGCTTCGACGCCGCGGCGCTGCGCGACGTGCTGGGCAGTACGTACGGTACGGCTCACATCATCCGGCTAGGGATCCTCGCGGCGGTGGCGATGCTGCTGAGCCCGCTGCGCGAACGACGGGCCAGCCGGTCGGACCTCATCCTGCTCGCCGCGCTCGGACTCGCGGGGTTCACCACCTGGCCCGTCGCCGGGCACCCCATCGCGTCGCCGCTGCCGGCGGTGTCGGTGGCGGTGGACGTGGTGCACCTGGCCGCGATGTCGTTCTGGTTGGGCGGACTGGTGATCCTCGCCGCGTTCCTCCTTCCGCGGGCCAACGAACGTGAACTCGGGATCATCCTTCCGGCCTGGTCGCGTTGGGCCACCCTGGCGGTCACCTGGCTGGTGGCGGCCGGCCTCATCATGGCCCTGATCGAAGTGGGCTCGCTCAGCGCGCTGTTCGACACCACGTACGGTCGCCTGTTGCTGGCGAAGGTGGCGCTGGTGGCGGCGGTGATGGCGGTCGCCGGTTACTCGCGGCGCCAGGTCCAGCGCCGACTCGCCCCGACCCAGCCGCGAGCGTTGCGGATCGCGGTGTTCGTCGAAGCGATCGTCCTCGCTGTCGTGGTGGCGATCACCTCCGTGCTGGTGCAGACGACTCCGGCTCGGACAGCGCAGTTGGAGGCGCAGGAGGCGTTGATCGGCGACTTCGCCGCGGTACTGGAGAGCCCGCTCTACCGCCTCGAGGTGCTGGTGGAGCCCGGACGCGTCGGCAGCAACCGAGTGCACCTGTACAGCTACCACCCGGAGACGGGCGAACCGTTGCCGGTGGAGGAGTGGACTGCCACTGCCTCGCTGCCGAGCGCCGGTGTGGAACGGCTCGAGGTGTCGCTCGTGCCGATCACCGACAACCACGTGTTCGGGGAGGTCGCGTTGCCGATCGCCGGCGAATGGGAGATGCGCTTCTCGTTGCGCCTCTCCGAGATCCAGGAAGCGGCGGTGACGACGACGGTCCTGATCGGCTAGAGGGAAAGAGAAAGGTAGAAGAGATTGCACAAGGCATGGAAGCGCGGACTGCTGGTGGCTGCCGCCGTCGCCGGGTCGTTGGCCGTGATGGCTCCAGCGTCGGCGCACGTGACGGTCAATCCGCGGGAGGCCACCCAAGGCGGGTACGCCCGGCTGGTGTTCCGGGTGCCGACCGAGAGTGACACTGCCTCGACCACTGAGGTCTCCGTGCACTTCCCCGAAGACCCACCGATTTCGTCGGTGCGGGTGATGCCGGTGCCTGGCTGGACCGCGGAGATCACGCGTGAGGCGCTCGACGAGCCGATCGACGCGGGACACGGCCGGATGGTGAGCGAGAGAGTCGCCTCGATCACCTGGACCGCGGACGACGAGGAGGCGGCTCTGGGACCGGAGGAGTTCGGCGAGTTCCCGGTTTCCATGGGTCCGCTGCCTGAGGTGGACCAGTTGGTGTTCCCGTCGATCCAGACCTACTCGGACGGCACGGTGGTGCGCTGGATCGAGCTGCCTGAGGAAGGGGCGGAGCCGGAGCGGCCCGCGCCGGTGCTGACCCTGACGCCTCGCGAAGAGGCCGGTGGCGACAGCGGTGCCGCAGCAGCGGGCGACGAGGCCGACGGCCCGACGGTCGCGACTGACGAGGGCGACGACGGTTCGGCCGGGGTCTGGCTAGGTCTGGCCGGCCTGATCGCTGGTCTGGCCGGGCTTGCGCTGGGCGGTGCCGCGTTCGCGCGCACCCGTCGCTGACGTGTCGGCATGATAAGTCCGCTTTGCGGCGGTATCGTGCTAGCGGGGGAAGCGTCACGCACGGGGGGCAGGCATGCGGACGGTGCGCGTGGTGGTCGGCGTCGTGTTACTGCTGATCGGCGTACCGGCCTTGATGGTCGGTGCCGGCTTGTGGTGCGCGATGCAGTACCGCGACGGAGGCGGCTACACCGCCGAACTGTCGCAGGTGACCACGGACGGCTACGCCATCGTCGTACCTGATGTGGACGATCTGCTGCGCCGGGACGTGCCGTTCGCGCGCAGCGGTCGGACCACCCTCCAGCTGACCGGGTACACAGGGTCCGGGCCGGCGTTCATCGGCCTTGGGCGCTGGGGGGACGTGGCGCGATACCTCTCAGGGGTGCCGTTCGACGAGGTCGAGCAGGTGCGGCTGGCGCGCGGCCCGCTGCCGGTAGCCACCCGACCGGTGGCCGGCGACGTGGTGCCGCTCGACCCGCCGCACCTGCAGTCGTTCTGGCTCCGCAGCAGCGGTGCCAGCGGTCGGCCGGTGGAGTGGTCACCAGCGGAGCTGCGGGAAGAGCGGCTGGCGCTGGTGGTGATGCACCCGGACGCGAGGGCGCCGTTGACGGTGGAGCTGACCGCGTCGTTGCGCCCGGAGTGGCTGAGCTCGACCACGTTCGGACTCGTCGTTCTCGGCACTGTGCTGGTGCTGGTGGGCGGCGCGACCGCGGCGTGGCCGGTGAGGGACAGATCCCCGGTGGTGTACGTGGTGCCGTCGACGCAGGTCTCCGAAGTGGCCGCCCGCCTCGCTGGTCGCCGTTGGCACGACGGTGCTGGCGACTCGACGCCCACCGACCGGCCTCATCGCCGACCGCTGGTGTGGCGACAGCGCACCCCACCGTGGCCCAAGGTGGGTGAGGCATCAGCGCCATCGGCGTGGCCGCCCGTACGTCGACGCGAACCGACCGCGGTGCCGGTGTCGTTACCGCCGGCCTCGTGAGCAGACCTGGCGGCTCCCACGGCCGCCGACTGGCAGCCGCTGATGACTGCCGCATAGCTGAGGAGGGCGCCGCAGACCGTCGACGCTGGCCGACGGGTCCGAGCGCCCTCCTCACACCGGGGGAACGGTGTCAACCGAGGGAATAATATCCCATATGTCACACATTACCACTTTTGTGACGAGATGGAAAGAATGACGAGATAATTACAGTCAGGTAATTATCGTCGGGCGGCTGCCGCGTCGATCAGACCCTGGGCTTACCCTGACACCATGGTGGCGACAGCGGGTACCGACCGGATGGTGTGGGTCGACTGCGAGATGACCGGGCTCGACCTCGAGAAGGACGCGCTGATCGAGGTGGCGGCGTTGGTGACCGACGCCGACCTCAACGTCCTTGGCACCGGGGTCGACGTGGTGATTCACGCGGACGAGTCCGCCCTCGAGAACATGCCCGAGGTGGTGCGCCAGATGCACGAGAAGTCTGGTCTCACCGAGGCGGTGCGCCGCTCCACCGTCACCCTCGAACAGGCGCAGGAGATGCTCATGGCGTACATCACCGAGTGGGTGCCTGAGCCCCGCACCGCGCCCTTGTGTGGCAACTCGATCGCCACCGATCGCGGATTCCTCGCCCGTGACATGCCCATCCTCGACGCCTACCTGCACTACCGCATGATCGACGTCTCCTCGGTGAAGGAGTTGTGTCGGCGCTGGTACCCGCGGGTGTACTTCGGGCAGCCGCAGAAGGGACTGGCCCACCGCGCGCTCGCCGACATCCGCGAGAGCATCCGCGAGCTGGAGTACTACCGGCGCACGATCTTCGTGCCGCAGCCGGGCCCCGACGTCGAACAAGCGAAGGAGATCGCCGCCCAACTCTGATCGACCGGAACCCGGCGGCAGGCGTCGGCGCGGTCCGGCTATGATTGGTCGGCGCCTAGCTCACACGGCAGGGCCTTGGTGGCTGTAGCTCAGCTGGTAGAGCACCGGGTTGTGGTCCCGGGTGTCGGGGGTTCGAGTCCCCTCAGTCACCCCATGAGATGTTGCGTCTTGGCAGCGAAAGCCCGGTATCCACACCGGGCTTTCGCTGCCATGGGGGCCGGTGGGGGACACCCTCGTGCCACCGGCGGCCGCTAGTCTGACTCGCCTGACCGGCCTGAGACGGTGGTGGGAATCGTGACGACGGTGGAGTCTGCCGAGGATCTGTCGGGGCTCGCACGGGAACAGGTAGCAGGCGTCACCGGCCACGCGGTGCTGGTCGACGGCGAGGACGAGACCGGTTCACCGGCGGTAGCGGTATGGCACGTCTCGACCAGCGGTATCCCGGTCGGTGCGTGGATCACACCGACGGCGGCGCTGGAGGACGACCCGGCCGCGGCGGAACAGGTGCTGCGTCTGCTCAGTCACCGGGCACTGTTCGGCTGGGACACCGGTGTCGCCGACCGTCTGCTGAAGGCACTCGCACGCTGGGCCGGCCGGAGCCACACGCCGACACCGGTGTCGGTGCTCCTGCCGGATCTGCTCGCCGAGGTGGACGGACACCGCCGCGCCTACACGGCGGCGGTGGCGGAGCGGCAACGCTCCTCCACGTCCAAGCTGGCTCCGCTGTCCTGGCGGCACGACGTACCGGAGGTCACGTCGTGGTCGGAGTTCGTCACCGTGACCCGACTCGCCCGGCCCCGAGCCTCCAGCCCGGTCGCCGCCGAGGCGCTGCACCTGACCCGAGCGGTGGCGTGGACCGCAGAGCTGTGGCACGACACCGAGACGGCGCGCGGTCGTCGGTCGTACCTGGTGGAGCGGTTCGGACCAACGGAGGCGCTGCCCCCGCAGTGGTTGGCCCGGCTGCGGGAGGCCCAGGCCAAGGGCCTTCTGTAACCAGGCAGTAGGTCGGGTCGCCCGCGCGTCAGCTTGTGGGCTCGTAGAGGGCGCTGCCCTTCTGATACTCCTCCCACGACAGGTTCCAGTCGGTCCACCCGTTGCCGAGCTGCAGCTTGCGCTCAGTGCCTTTGACGATCACCACGTCGCCCCACTTGTGGGTCAACTCGAAGAGGTACTGCGCGTTGTCGGTGGACATGTTGACGCAGCCATGGGAGACGTTGCGTACGCCTTGGTCCGCCACGGACCAGGGAGCGGCGTGGATGAACTCGCCGCCGTAGGTGAGGCGCATGGCGTACTGGATGTCGGTCCGGTAGCCCTCCTCCGGGCCGAGCTCGTCGTAGGTGTCGAAGACCGTCTCCTCGAACTTTTCCATGATCACCATGGTGCCGCTAGAGGACGGCCAACGCTCCTCACCCAGGCTCACCGGGATGGTCCGCACCACCTGGCCATCGACCTCGACCGTCATCTGCTTGGTCGCATTGTCGACGGTCATGATGATGGAACGACCGACCGACAAGCCGACGTTGAGATCGTTGCGCAGGTACCAGCCGTTGTCGATGGGAAGGCCACCGGTGGTGAGGTGGTAGTGGATCTGGGTGCCCGGCTGCCAGAACTCGCGCGGCCGGTAGTGCACCTCAGCTCCGCTGATCCAATGCCAGGTGCCCTCCTGCGCCGGTTCGGTGCGTACGACCATCCGGCGCTCCACCTCTGCCCGGTACTCCTCGGGGATCGGTCGGGGTGCCCCGCTCTCGTCCAGGAACTGGATCCGGAGCGGCATCCCGACGCCGATCGTCTCGTCACTGCCGAGGAAGCTGAACACCCGCACCGTGTTCTCCGGCTCCGGCATGGTGGTGAAGGTGCTGGTGGCGATGGCGCTCTGGCCGTCGGCGCCGACCGCGGTAACGGTGGCGACGTAGGTAGTGGCGTAGTTGAGCTGACCGGAGGGGCGCCAGACCTGCCCGTCCTCGTCCAGGTCGCCGTCGATGCGATTACCGTTGACGTCTTGCAGGTCGACGGTGACCTCCACCGCCTCCTCGGTGCTGAACGTGATGCCGGTGGAGGTCGGGACCTCGGTCGCCGAGTCGGCTGGTTCGATGATCGCTGCGGTGACGGTCGGGCCAGCCGGCTCCTCGGGGGCGCCCCCGCCGCCACCACACGCGGTGAGCGTCAACAGGGCGGCCACGACGGCGACGAGCACAGCCCGGCTCCCGTGCTGAGACAGCGGGTACGTGATCCGTGGCATCGCTTTCCTTAAACGTCGGTTGGCACCTATGGTGCCTTAGCCGCGGTCGGGTGTGCCGCGACTGTCGTCTCGCCTGAGGCGGCCCCAGAGTGTCACGCCGCGGTGGCGAGCTCCTCGGGGACCGGTAACGCGCTGCCCTGGATGAACTCCTCCCAGGTCAAGTCCCACGCTGTCCATCCGTTGCCGTGTTCGAGCTTGCGCTCGGTGCCGGTCACCGTCACCGGGTCGCCGATCCGAGCGCGGTCGAACAACCACGCCGCGTTCTCCATGGAGAGGTTGACGCACCCGTGCGACACGTTGCGCGCGCCCTGGTCGGCCACGGACCAGGGCGCGGCGTGGATGAACTCCCCACCCCAGGTCAGGCGCATAGCGTAAGAGATGTCGAGCCGGTAGCCCTCTTCTGGGCCCAGCTCCTCGTAGGTGTCGAAGACGGTCTGCCTCTCCTTCGACATGATCACCATGGTCCCGGACGACGACGGAGTGCTGGGTTTGCCGAGACTCACCGGCATCGTCTTGATGAGTTTGTCGTCCTCGAAGACCTGCATCTGCTTGGTGGCGTTGTCGACCTCGATGACCAGCTTGCGGCCGATCGTGACGGTCGCGCGCCGGTCCTGGTCGCCGTACCGCTCGTTGCCGGTCGGGTGCCCGTCGAGGGCGATCCGGACGTCGATGACGGTGCCCGGTTGCCAATAGTCGGGCCCGCGGTAGTAGGCGGCCCGACCGTTGGGGTGCCAACTCCACACCCCTGGCTGCGGCGGGTCGGTCTTCACGAACATCCGGCGTTGCACATCGGCGCGTGCCTCCTCCGGCACCGGCTGGATGAACTCCACCACCACCGGCATGGCGACGCCGTACTCGATGTCGTCGAAGAGGTAGAGGCCGGTGTTGGTCCGTGACCGTGGCGCGGCCATCGTGGTGAAGGTGGTCTCGGCAACGGTGGTCTGACCGTCCGGTCCGGTCGCGGTGACCGTCGCGGTGTACTGCGTGGACGGCCGCAGCGGTTGGTCCGGCACCCAGGCGGTCTCGTCGTCGCGCAGTTCGCCGGGGACCTGCTCACCGTCTGCTGTGAGCAAAATCACGGAGGTGATGTCGCCGTCGGTCTCGGTGCCGATCTCGGTACTGATGGGGAGATCCTCGGCACCCGGCTCCGGTGTGATCGACAGCTGTGGGGGAGGGCCGAGGGTCGGGCTGGGCGCCTGAGGCGGGAGGACAAACCGTCCCGGCTCATTCGCCGATTCGCCGCAGGCCACGAGTGTGCTGCTCAGAGCCGTTCCGAGCGCGAACACCACGAAGGCAGCCCACCGACGTCGCACATCTCCCCCATGAAGAATCCTCGCTGTTGTGAGGCACATGGTGCCGTACCCGCGCAAGGCTCGTCATCGGTGGAATGGCTGTGAGTCCCTCGGCGGGGCGTGCTAGGGTTTGTGCCGTTGCCACGCGCCGCTAGCTCAATTGGCAGAGCAGCTGGCTCTTAACCAGCGGGTTCGGGGTTCGAGTCCCTGGCGGCGCACCACTATCCGACTTCGTGAGGCTCTCGTGTTCCGCGTGTGCCTTCGCCGTGCCGGACCGTAGGGGGCCGTCGTTGATCTCCTATCTGCGGCAGTTCGCTCCCGTCCTCCTCGGCGTGGCGTTCGCGCTGCCGTGTGCGGTGGCGGTCGTGGTGGGCCTCGCCCGTCACCGACTCGCCCGAGGATCGGCGGCTCGGCAGGCCTGGATCCGCTCGCTGGCGGAGGTCGGGCTGGTGGTGGGCACCGCACCGTGGTTGATCATGGGGCTGTGGCCGATCGAACTGTCGCCGGACGTGCAGCGGTGGCGCCTGGTGCCGTTGGGTGACATCGCGACCCAGTTGGCCGGCCCGCCGGGGTACGCGTTCGTCCAGATCACGGCCAACCTCCTGGTCTTCTTCTCACTCGGCGCGTGTGCTCCGGTGCGGTTCGCGGCGCTGGCCCGTCCGGTGAGGCTGTTGCTGGTGGGGGCAGCGGCGTCACTGGTCCTGGAAGTGTGCCAACAGGTGTTCGGTGTGGGGCGAGTGTTCAGCGTGGACGACATCCTGCTCAATGGGCTCGGGTGTCTCCTCGGCGGACTGCTGACCCGCCCCTGGTGGGCGAAGGAAGCCACCACCGTCACCGCTCGATGAGACCCGCCCGTCACCATAGGGTGCGCGGGCGGACGGCATTGGCGTGATCCACCAGCTCGACACGGGTAGCGGCATCGGGCGCGAACATGGCCAGGGCGCGATAGGTCGACTCCAGACCGAACCGGATGTGGCGCTCGGTCAATGGCCGTCCCAGTACCTCGACGGTGGGATCCGAGAAGCCGGCCTCGGTCCAGGCGAGGGCGGCGGAGAACACCTCCAGCGCGAGCCTGGCCCGCCGTTCCCGCCCCATGTCCCGTCGCTCCTCCAACCGGCTCAGTCGGGCAGCGACGTCCAGAAAGTCGTCGCGGGAGATGGCTGCCGGTTCGGCCGCCAGTCGGGCCCGGATCGCGGCGGCATTCGCCGCCGGATGATGCCGTGACGTCTCCGGCACCTGGTCCAGCACCCGCACCGCACCAGCCCGGTCCCCTGCGGACTGCCGTAACCGCGCCAGTCCGAAAGCCGCGTTGACATACGACCGGTCGGTGTTCCATACCCGGGCGTAGCGTTCCTGGGCGGCCGCGGCGTCGCCGGTCAGCTCCGCGGTGACGGCCAGGGCGAGCAAGGGCGAAAGTTCTCCCGGTAACGCGTCGAAGACCCGGTCGAAGGCGGCCCGCGCCGCGTCCAGCTCTCCGTCGGTGAGCGCGGCGAGACCGCGGTACCAGTCCGTCCGCCAGTCGGCACCGTCGAGGGCGTCCAGTCGGCCGGCCGCGGCTTCCGTGAGCCCCACGAGCGGTACCGGCAGGGCCGCCGCACCGGCAGCCGGTTGGGGTGCCTCCACCACGACCCGGCGTTCCGCGCTGAAGCACGTGGAGCGCCCCGGTCGCGGTTCACCGTCGGCGCTGGCGGCTACCTGGCGTAGCACCCCGAGGAGCTGCTCGCCCATCTCGGCGGCGGAGCCGAACCGGCGCTCAGGGTCGGGATGGGTGGCCCGCAGCAACCATCGGTGATAGGGCTCGTGCTCGGCCAACAGCGGCGCCTGCGCGGGCTCGGGCAGCGGTGCGCTGGGCGGGATGCCGAGGCTGAGCACCGCCAGGGTACGACCCACCGTGTATAGGTCGGAGGCGACGGACGGGCCGACGGTGGGCACCTCGGGTGCCTGGTAGCCCGGCGTGCCCCAGACCGTGCTGGTGCGGTCGTCGATCCGGCGCACCGCACCGAGATCGATCAGCTTGAGCTGCTCCTCGGCATGGATCAGGTTGGCTGGTTTGAAGTCGCAGAACAGCAGACCACGCTCGTGCAGGTAACCCAGTGCGGGCAGGATCTCTAGCCCGTACGCCAACACCTGTGCCAGCGGGAGCACGCCCCCGGCGTCCCGCTGCAGGTCGCGCAGCGACCGCCCACCGACGTACTCCATGACCAGGTAGCTGATCGGTGTGCCGGTTTCGGCGTCAGGATGGGAGATGAAGTCGTGGATCTTGACGATGTGGGGGTGGTCGACCTCGACCAGGAACCGCCGTTCGCTGATCGCGGTCGCCATCGCTGCCGCGTCTCCACTGTTGATGAGACCTTTGAGGACCACCCAGCGCTCCGCGACCTCGTCGCTGACGTGGCGGTCCCGGGCTAGGTAGATCCAACCGAGGCCACCGTGGGCGAGACAGCCCAGGATCTCGTAGCGCTGGGCGACGACGTCTCCGGCCGCGAGTCGGGGGAGGAAGGTGTAGGGAGCGCCGCAGGCGTCGCAGGTGCCGCGAGGCGCGCCCGGGCGTTCCGGGGTGGAGCGGCCGACCGGCGCGCGGCACACCGGACAGAACCGCCGTGCCTCCGGTACCTGCGGGTCGGCCATCACAGCGGACGCCGGATCCCGCATCGGTACCCGCGGCATCGGTACCAGCCCGGCGCCCAGCCGACCGCGCGCCGCGGTGCCGGTCGACCCGGAACCAGTGGAGAAAGCGGTGCCGGCGGCTTCGCCGGTGCCGACAGTCTGGTCGGTCATCAGTCCCGATACCTCGCGGTCGGGGGATCCGGCGCCGGCCCGAGCGGACCCAGCCATCGTTCGTAGAGTTCGGTCCAGGTGCCGTCGGCGCGCAGACGCTCCAGCACTGCGTTGACGAAGCGCACCAGGTCCTCGGCCTCGGCGGCTATGGCGATCCCGTACGGCTCGGTGGTGAAGCGGTCCCCCACCACGTGGGTGGTCGGGTCCTGGGCCGCCATCCCTGCCAAGATGCTGTCGTCGGTCGAGATCGCTGCGACCTCGCCCTGTTGCAGGAGCACGAGACAGTCCGTCCAGTCCACCACCGAAACCGGCACCGGACCCGATGCGGCGGCGGCGATGTTCTGTAGCGAGGTCGAGCCAGCCGCGGCGCAGACCTTCTGGCCTTGCAGGTCGTCGATGCTCTGCACCGGAGAGTCTCGACGCACCAGGACACGTTGCCCGGCGGTGAAGTACTCGGTGGAGAACGCTACCCGCTGCCACCGGTCGCAGGTCATGGTCATGGTGCGCACGACGAGGTCCACTTGGCCGGACTCGATCGCGGGGATGCGGTCGGCGGAGCTGATGGCGACCAACTGGATCCGGTCGGGATCACCGAAGAGAGCACGGGCGATCTCCCGTGCCAGGTCGATGTCGAAGCCGGTGAGGTCACCGGTGTGCGGGTCGCGGAACCCGAACAGGTACGTGTTCTGGTCCACTCCGACCCGTAGTCGGCCCCGTTCGACGATGCGCGCCATGGTGGATCCCGGTGGCATCGCACCCGGTGCGGGCAACTGTGGGGTGGGGCGCAGACTCTCCCGTGGATCGCAGGTCGCCTCGACCGGCGTGACGTCATCGACGTCGGCAGGGTCCTGCATCCCGACTGGTCGAGGCGCCGGCGGGTCCACCGTCGAAGGCTCCCACACCGGCGGCTCTGGCGTACCCCCGCAGCCGACCATCACGACGGTCACCAGCCCGAGAGTCAGGGTCGCGAGCAGCCGCCTCATACGTACTCCCGGATTCGGGGCCAGAAACCGGCGAACGCGGCCAGCACCGCCACCACGGTGAGCGCGGTCAGGCCTTCGTTCACGGGAGACAACGCTGCTGCTGCCCGGTCGGCTTCCCGCGCGTGCCGTTCGGCGCCCCGGTTGATGGCGTCGCCGAGTGCCTCGTCGAGGCGCCCCACGACACCTGCGGTGCTGGTGACGTCGTCGCCGATCAGCAGGTGCGTCGCCGTGTCCCAGTCGCCGCTGTCGATCAGCGTCCTTATCTGCTCGTGGCTTCGCCGCCAGGTGTCGGTCTCTTCACGCGCCGCGCGTAGCGCTTCGACGATGGCGGGGTCGGTCGCCTCGGCCAGCGCCGTTTCCAGCAGACCGGCTGTGTCACCACCCGACAACATGGTCATCGCTTCGTCGTAGCTGGCCTCGAAGTGGGCTCCGTTGCCCCGAGCGATCAGAGTGAGTGCCTCGTCGCTACGCGCCATCAGAACCGTGGTGCGTGCCTCCACCAGCAACTCCATCTGCGCCAAACCGTGGGTGTGTCCGGCGTGCAGATGCGCGGCCGCGCTCGCCCAGGCGATGGTGAGCCAGACGACTGACGCGGCGGCTGCGCCGGTCGCCACGAGCAGGCCGGGATTGAGGAGCCGACGGGTCCGCCGGGCCAGGTAGATCTGTGAGGCGGCGAGCGCCACCACGGTCAGCAGGCCGAGCGGCACCGCGTAACCCGGAAACCGGGCTGCTTGCTGTCGGGCCAGGGCCAGCTCGTCGGCGACGGCGTGGAAGAGCCGTTGCGCCGCCGGCAGCAGGTGCTCTCGCATCATGCCGGAACCCTGCCGAAGGTAGGCCGCGCCCAGCGGGAGTCCTTGCCGGTGATAGGCCCGAGCCGTCTCCACGAGCCCGGCGTACACCGGGATGCCGGTGCTCAGCTCGGTGACCACGGTGGCGACCGCACCGCCGGTCAAGCCAGCTCCCGCCACGGTGGCGAGCGCGGCGCCAGCAGCGGCGAGATGGCGGCGGTACCGCTCGCGTAGTGCGACCGGCTCAGGGCCAGCGGTGAGGAATGCCGCTGCCACGGTGGCGTCAGCGTCCGAAAGGGATCGATAGAGGTCTTGTGCCGCAAGCGCGACCGGGGTGTCTCGGGTGATGACATGGTCCACGAGGGCAGCGCGGTCCGCGGCGGTGGTCGCGCCGGTGATTCCCGCGACGACCGCCAACAGGGTTACTCCGACGAGCAACTGTCCGAGTCGCCCCGGGGTGCGGCGTAGCCACGCCACTACCCCTCGCTCTTTCAACGGTTCCTCCCCAACGGTCACGACACCGCCACGCTAGCGGCGTGAGTAGCGGTGTGGCAGTCGGCCGGACGGCCATAGACGTACCGGGGACGAGAGCGTTCGACCAGCGTCGGCACGCAATGTAGCCCGCGGTGGACAACGTGTGCTGAAAGCTCAGTACCTGCCAGTACTTGGAGAATGTTTCGTATCATGCCGGGATGCCGGCCCCAGCTGACGTGATTTCTCCCACTCCACGAGGATGCCGAGGCGCATGAACCTGTCCCGCCGATCCATTCGCACCAAGATCATCGCGCTGCTCGTCGTGCCCCTCGCGGGATTGGTCGGTGTCTGGGCATTCGCGACGGTGCAAACTGTCGGGCCGGTCCTCACGCTCCTGGAGTCGCAGACACGGTTCACCGACGGCACCGTTCCGGCGACGGCGTTGGTGGCGCAACTACAGGCCGAGCGCCGGATTGCGGTCACTCACCTCGGCCAGCCGAGCCCTCGCGCGCTCAGTGAACAGTTCGCCGCCACCGACGAGGCACTGGCCGAGTTCCGGGCTCGGACCGACGGTGCGGCCTTCCGCGGTGCGGCCTCGCCGGCGGCCACCGAGCATTTGGACGAACTGTTGCGGTCGGTCACCGCTCTCATCGACAACCGACCCCTGGTGATGGATCGACGGCAACATCGTCCGACGGTGTTCGCCCTCTACTCCGAGACGATCGAGACGGCGTATCTGTTCATGGCGGCGCTCGGTGCCGGCGTGGACGCGCAGCTGTCGCTCGAGCATCGGGCGGTCGTGCAGCTGGGTCGATGGCGAGAGGCCATGTCCCAAGTCGATGCCATGGTGGTGGGAGCCGACGCGGAGGGCGTGTTCGACCCCTCGGAACCGCACTATTTGCACCAACTGATCGGCGCCCGACGTGCGATGCCGGGATCGTTCGCCGCCGACCTTCCGGCATCGGTGCGGACCCGGTACGCGGCACTCTTAGCGAGTCGTCCGATGGCCGACTTGGAGTACCTCGAGGAGCGGCTGATCGACGATGCGCACTCCCACCAGCCGGTGCCAGTGGACATGGCCGACTGGCGCGTCACCCAAGCGGCGGTGGCCCACGCACTCGAGGAGTTCGAGCTCACCACCGCCGAGGCGCTCGCCGACGAGGGGGGCCGGATCGCCACGCGGATCATCGCGCAGATGCTCGCCATCGGAGTGGTGGGTCTGTTCGTCGTGGTGGGTACGGTGCTGGCCTCTCTGCGGATGGCGCGCTCCTTGATCGGCCGGCTCACTACGCTGCGTGACTCCGCCTTGGAGCTGGCAGAGCGGCGGCTGCCTGACGTGGTGACCCGACTGCGGCGCTCAGAACCGGTCGACGTCTCGACCGAGGCGCCGGAGCTACGGCTCGGTCCCGACGAGATCGGCGAGGTGGGACGGGCTTTCAACGAGGTGCAACGGACCGCGATCGCCGCCGCGGTGGAGGAGGCGCGGCTGCGCCAAGGGCTCAACGAGGTGTTCGTCAACATCGCCCGGCGCAGCCAGGCGTTGCTCCACCGCCAGTTGGATCTGCTCGATCAGCTTGAACGGGAGACACACGACCCGGCCGAGCTGGAGCAGCTTTTCAAGCTCGACCACATGACCACCCGGATGCGTCGCCATGCCGAGAACCTCGTCATCCTCGCTGGCAGGTCGCCGGGGCGTGGTTGGCGGACTCCCGTGCCGGTGGTGGACGTGGTGCGCGGTGCCGTCTCCGAGGTGGAGGACTACGCCCGGGTCAATGTGGCGTCGATCCCCGAGGTGGCGGTGGTCGGCCGCGCCGTCGGTGACCTGATCCACCTACTCGCTGAGTTGGTGGAGAACGCCACGATGTACTCCCCTCCGCACACTGAGGTCCAGGTCAGCGGTGAACTGGTGCCCAACGGCTTGGTGCTGGAGGTGGAGGACCGGGGTCTTGGTATGACCTCGGAGGCGATGGCGCAGTTCAACGCCGCTCTCACCAGTCCACCGACCTTCGATCCGGCGCAGAGCGAACGGCTCGGCCTGTTGGTGGTGGCGCAGATCGCTACTCGGTGGAATCTGAAGGTGACCCTGCGACCGTCTGCATACGGCGGGGTGACCGCGGTCGTGTTGATCGGGTCTGAGCTGCTCGAAGAGGCGCCACCGCTGCTTCCTCCTGGCCTGGCACAGCCGGCTGCGGGGGAACGGACGAGCGAGACCTCAGTGGAGCGACCCGAGCTCGGGGTGCAGCCACAGCGTCCGCCATCGTCGACGCTGGCGTTGGTGGGCTCGGTGGAGCCGTCGACGCCACCGACGCCGCGGTCGGTCGGCCGGGCGCAAGTGCGGGTCGAGGATTCCGGAGACGAGTTACCTCGTCGGGTCAGCAAGCGTCACCTGGCGGTCGTGCAACCGGAGTCGGTGGCGGGCGAGCCGGCCACCGACCCGGAGCTGCCGCCGGCGGAAGAGGTGCGGGCACGCCTGTCCGCGTACCAGCGAGGGTTGGCGCGCGGACGAGCCGAGGCGACCGAATCGACTGGAAAGGACCCCCTTGGAACAGACCAATAAGGCCACCAGCGTGGGCTGGCTGCTGGACGACTTCGCGGCGCGTGTGCCGGAGGTGGACCACGTCCTCGTGCTCTCGGTCGACGGATTACTGATCGCGGCGTCGAGCGGGCTCGACCGGGCCGACGCCGAGCACCTCTCCGCGGTCGCCTCGGGGTTCCAGAGCCTGGCACGCAGCGCCGGCCGCCGGTTCGGTGGCGGCCTCGCCCGGCAGACCATCGTGGAGATGGAGTCCGCGTACCTCTTCGTCACCGCCGCCGGACAGGGGGCGTGCCTGGCGGTGTTGGCAACCGCCAGTGCTGACATCGGCCTCATCGCGTACGAGATGACGATGCTCGTCAAGCGGGTCGGACCGGCGCTCTCGACGCCGTTGCGTACCAGTGCGCAATGACCGATCACGCGTGGTTCGACGAGGAGGCCGGCCCGGTCGTGCGCCCGTACGCGCTGACTCGGGGCCGGGCACGCCCGGCGGTCGGCCAGTTCGACCTGCTGGCCTACGTCATCGCTCGGCCCACCGGCGTCTCCGACGAGGCAGGCATGCAGCGCGAGCACCGCGCGATCCTGCATCTGCTGGCGGATGGGCCGTCCACGGTGGCTGAACTGGCCTCCCGGCTCAATCTCGCCGTCGGCGTCCTGCGGGTGCTCCTGGGTGATCTGCTCGCCTCCGGGCGGATCGCCGTCCACCCGCCGGCCGCCGCCTCCCACCATCCCGACGACACAGTTCTCAAGGCGGTTATCGATGGACTCCGCACGCTCTAACTTCCCCACCGCAGTGAAGATCGTGGTGGCCGGTGGATTCGGCGTAGGCAAGACGACGCTGGTGGGCGCGGTCAGCGAGATCATGCCGCTGCAGACCGAAGAGGCGCTGACCTCCTCCAGTGTCATGACCGACGACGTGGCGGGGGTCGAGGGGAAGTCCACCACCACAGTCACGATGGACTTCGGGCGTATCTCCCTTGATGACGACTTGGTCCTGTATCTGTTCGGTACTCCGGGTCAGGACAGGTTTGGTTTCCTGTGGGACGAGTTGTCGCTCGGTGCCATCGGCGCGGTGGTTCTCGCCGACACCCGACGGTTGGCCGACAGCTTTCCCTCCATCGACTATTTCGAACAACGGGGCACCCCGTTCCTGGTCGCCGTCAACTGCTTCGACGGGGTGGCGCGGCATCCGGTGGAGAAGGTGCGCGAGGCTTTGGACCTGGATCCGATGGTCCCGGTGGTGTTGTGCGACGCGCGAGATCCGGCCTCCGTGCGGGACGTCCTGATCACACTGGTGCAGCATGTCCGGGACATCCTGCGGCGGCGTATGGTGCCCGGGCAGGCACGAGCGACGACTGCAGAGGTGCGGGTCGGCCAATCGGCGGCCGATTGTCGCTGAAGAGGCGGCCAACCGATAGGCGCTCGTGTGGTCTTGGTGGCCGAGTTGGCGGATCTGGAATCTCGCCCGTGTCTCCGCGGCCGCGCTGGCTACTATGACGGGGCTACACCGCACCCCGCCGAGTGCACGACGCCCGCACGTCATGGCACCGACACGATTCCGATGGCATCGACGCCTGATGGGCCGGGTCGTCTGATGTCCACTGCGAATCAGGCGATATGTCCAGTTCGGGCTATTAGGTGGGATTTTGCTTGTGTGTCCGGTTTGGGGTGAGGCTACTGACGGATAGCCGACAGAGCCACGGCGTAGCCGGGCTCGTGCCCGGAGGATATCGGGAGTAGTCGTCGAGCGGCCAGTCTCTCTGGGGGTAGCCGTCCTTGTCCACTGTGTCGCTGTCTCTGCCTGCTACCACGGCCACCGCGGCACCCGCGACCGAGTCCGCAGTCCGTACGCTGCGGGCTCGTCAACGTGCCCACGTGCGCGGCCTCGTGGTGGCGGATCTCATGGCGCTCACGATCGCCGTAGTAGTCGGGTATTTCGGTCGGTTCCAGGGCGAACCGGCCTACGGCGCTCCCTTCCCGTACGCGCCGACCGCGGCGGTGCTGGTGCTCATTTGGTTCGGCGCGCTCTGGCTGACGCGCTGCTACGACAACCGGGTCATCGGCTATGGGGCCGAGGAGTACCGGCGAGTGGTCAGCGCCAGTTTCCGGTTGGCCGCCACCGTCGCCATCGCGCTCTACCTGGCGGATGTCGGCGTCTCCCGGGGGTTCTTGGCGATCTCGTTCGCCACCGGCACCATCGCTCTGGTGACCGTACGGTTCGTGGCCAACAAGCGGCTGCACCGTGCCCGGCGGGTCGGCCGAGGATGGTCGCGGCGGGTGCTCGCGGTCGGTGACGCGGCACACGTACTGGAGCTGGTGGCGCAGCTCGAACGGGGCAAGTACACCGGCTATCGGGTGGTGGGCGCGTGTATTCCGGACGCGCTGTGGGCGCCGCAGCCGCAACGACTCGGCGACGTACCGGTGGTCGGTTCGTTCCGCACCATTCTGGACTCGGCGGCACGAGTCGGGGCGGACACCGTGGCGGTGACCGCCTCCGGCGAACTCACCGCCGGGCGGCTCCGTAGGCTGGGCTGGCAGCTGGAGGGCACCGACGTCGAACTGGTGGTGGCCCCAGCCCTGACCGACGTGGCCGGCCCTCGGATCCACACTCGCCCGGTCGCCGGGCTTCCGTTGATCCACGTCGAGGCACCCGAGTTCAAGGGCGGCCGGAAAGTCGTCAAGGAGCTGGTCGACCGACTGGTGGCGGCGCTGGCGCTGTTGCTGGTCGCCCCGCTGTGCCTGGTCATCGCGGTGCTGATCAAGCTCGACAGCCGAGGGCCGGTCCTGTTCCGGCAGACCCGCGTGGGCCAGCACGGGCGAGAGTTCGAGGTGTTGAAGTTCCGGACCATGCGGGTCGGTGCGCACGCCATGCGCGATCTGCTGGCTGACCGCAATGAACACGACGGCCTACTGTTCAAGATCCGTAATGACCCGCGGGTCACCCGGGTGGGGCGGTGGTTACGCAAGTGGTCCCTAGACGAGCTCCCGCAGCTGGTCAATGTGCTGGTGGGCCAGATGAGCCTGGTGGGGCCGCGTCCACCGCTACCGGAGGAGGTCGCCCAGTACGACGGTGACATCGCCCGCCGCCTGCTGGTCAAGCCCGGTATGACCGGGCTGTGGCAGGTGAGCGGACGCTCGGACCTGTCGTGGGAGGACGGGATCCGGCTCGACCTCTACTACGTGGAGAACTGGTCACTCGCCGCTGACCTGGTGATCCTGTGGAAGACCATCGGCGCGGTGGTGATGCGTCGCGGCGCCTACTGACCCTCCTGGCGCGTCACGACTCCCGCAGCAGGCGTGCGAGCTGCGCGGGCGAGCTCGGGCGACCGGTGAAGTAGCCCTGGAGGTAGTCGCATCCGATCGCCCGGAGCCGGTCGACGTGGGCTTGGCTCTCCACCCCCTCGGCGGTGACGGTGACCCCGAGTGCGTGGGCCAGCCGGATCAACGCGTCGACGATCTGCTCGTCGGTGCCGGGCAGGGTGTCGGTGAGCCCGGAAACGAACTGCCCGGCGAGCTTCAACGAGTGCACGGGTAGGTTGCGCAGGTACGCCAGGCTGGAGTAACCGGTACCAAAGTCGTCGATCGCCACCCGGACGCCGATGTCGACCAGTGACCGTAACCCTTCGATGGGTGCACCAGAGGTTGTCATGAGAGTACTCTCGGTCAGCTCGAGTTGGAGCCCGGACGGCTTGAGTCCGGTCTCGGCGAGGACCGCCTCCACCTCGTCGACGAAGTTCGGCTCCTGGGTCTGCGCGGCCGCGACGTTGACGCTCATGAGCAGGTCGATCGCCGGGTAACGTTCCCGCCACACGGCCGCCTGCCGGCAGGCTTCCCGCAGGACGTACCGGCCGATGGCGACGATGTCCCCCGACTCCTCGGCCAGGTCGATGAAGCGGCTCGGGGCCAGCTCACCCAGGTGGGGGTGGTGCCACCGCACCAACGCCTCGACTCCTCGCAGCGTGAGGTCGGGAAGCGCCACGATCGGCTGGTAGACCACCGAGAACTCGCCACGCTCGACCGCGTCGGGCAGGTCGGCGGCGAGCGCGTAGCGGGCGATCTGCTCCGCGAGCCGTACCGGGTCGTGCGATGCCCACCGGCCTCGACCCTTGGCCTTCGCCCGGTAGAGCGCGACATCGGCTGCCTTGAGGATCTCCGACGGCTCCGCCCCGACCGTCGACCGCTCCACCACACCGATGCTCGCGGTTACCCGTAGCCGGTGCCCCGCCACCTGTACCGGCTCGGCCACGGTGGCCAGCAGGCGTTCGGCGAGCTCGGTGACCTGCGGTAGGCCGGTGGAGCGCAGCACCAGCACGAGGAACTCGTCGCCGCCCATGCGGAAGGCCAGGTGACCGAGGTCGTTGGCGCAGCTGGCGAGGCGGCCGGCCACTTCGACCAGCACCTGGTCACCGATGTCGTGGCCAAGGCGGTCGTTGAGTTCCTTGAAACCGTCGAGGTCGAGGTAGCAGACGCCGATGCGGCTGGCGCCAGGCCGGGCGGCGATCGCGGCGAGGCGGTCGGTGCATACGCTCCGGTTGGGAAGCCCGGTGAGCGGGTCGTGCATGGTCACGTGCCGTAGCCGGGCGGCGAGGTAGCGACGGTCGGTGACGTTGTTGATCATCGCGACCGTGAACTGAGGCCGACCCTTCTCGTCACGGACGACGGAGATCGTGCCGTCCCCCCAGACCTCGGTGCCGTCGCGGCGGTAGTAGCACTTCTCGACCCGGAACTGGTCGATTCCGCCGCGCACCAGCCGCAGGTACTCCCGCCAGAGGCCGGGAGGGTCGTACGGGTGCCGCAGGTCGGAGAGCCGCATGCCCTCCATCTCCTGCGGTGAGTAGCCGAGCATGTCGGCCAGGGTGTGGTTGACCTCCACGATGCGGCCACCGGTGTCGGCGATGCCGATGCCGATCGCGGCCCCGGCGAAGATCGCCCGGAACCTCGCCTCGTTGTGTCGGGCGGCCTTCTCCGCCTCCGCGTGTGCGTCGAGGATCGCGCGGGCGAGGTGTTCCTGTTCCAGCAAGGTCCGGTCCCGCAGGCTACGGGTGTAGGCGGCGCTGAGTGCCGCCTGCACCGCCGCCGCCCCCGGACCGGTCAGATGGCGGCTGAGCACCCCGAGGGTGGCCTCCAGGACCGCGGGGTCGGTCAGGTGGGCCCGCACCAGTGTCTTCCCCACCTGACGCGCACTCTCCAGATCGGGCGGATCGCTAGCAGCTGCTACCGTCAGTGATTGAGCTAGTTCTCTGAGCAATTGCTCGATTTCGACCATCCGCATTGGCACGAAGCAGCAGCGGACCACCGCCCGGGCCCACTCCCGCGCGGCCAGGTCCACGCTGCGGTCGCCGGTACGCGCTTGATCGTCTCCTACCATCCGAGGTCGCCCGTCGTGTCCTACGGCTGGCCGTGTCGCTTGCCGGGAGCATGCGGCCCCGGCGGGGCGCGCACACAGCGAATCCTTCCGGACGTATCGGAGTGACGCAATATGGGGCGCCGGGCAGTGGGACCTGGCCCGCTCGGCGCGCTGTTCTGGTTGACGACGGGTTCCGGGCGCGTTACGGTTGCTGTTAGAGCACTTAGTTGGGGACCTAAACTAACTCGGGAGACCGTCATGAAGCCGACCCCCGCCGACCGTTTCACCTTCGGGCTCTGGACCGTGGGGTGGGCGGCCCGTGATCCGTTTGGTGACGCCAGCCGTCCGCCGTTGGACCCGGTCGAGACGGTGCACCGCCTGGCTGAGCTGGGCGCCTACGGAGTGACCTTCCACGACGACGACC
>CAYTMR010000014.1:0-37108 GCA_964438855.1 uncultured Micromonosporaceae bacterium | reverse complement strand
GCCTAGCCGCTTGAGTGATCTGAGGACGTCTTCAGCGGTCTCGTCCGGGACATCGATCTTGAAGGAATCGATTTTCGTCGCCGGACCCATGATGCAGAGAAGTTGCTCGGCGTCACTGATCGAGTTGCGGCCACTGCGACCGCCCCACGTCCATATGTTGTCGTCGTAGGACGCCTTTGCTACTGCCTGCCATGTCTCGAGGAGGTGCTGACGCGGTCGAATTCTCATTGGGAGGGGACCACCACCCGTCAGGGTCTCAGCTCACCCGTCTGTCCCCGGGCGAGAATCATGCCGTCGTAGCCCTCCCGGAGCGGGACGACCGACGGGATCACCGAGACCTTCACATGACACCCGAGCTGCTTGAGTCGATCCTCCACCTGATCCTCGGTCACCGCCACCGCCGGGAAGTGCTCTCCATTCACATCGTAGCCGATCGAGTTACGCATGAACGCCGCCGCGAACGGTGCCTGTGGACGCAGAGCGCGGATGAATGCCTCGATCGCCTTTTCGAAACTCGGCACGTTGACCAGTGATCCTTTTCCATGCCGGTACGCCACTGGTTAGGCGTCCGCCTGAGAAGACTCCGCGTCGAGAGCCGCGAGACGGGATCGAATGGCCGCGACGTTGGTTTGGGCGTCCTCGGTGTGTTCGATTCGAAGGCTGGTAAGAATTTCTAGGGCTCTTTGCCAATGCCGGCGCGCCTGTTCGTGCTGGTCACGTGCGCGGTAGGCGTAAGCCAGCCCATCGTGGGCACGGGCCTGATCCGTAAGCTGCGCTAGCTCGTCAGCCAGCGTCAACGCCTGCTGGTGGTAGGTAATCGCTACATCGTGTTGACCGGTGGCGTGATGCAGCCTACCCAGCCCTTGCAGGATCTCGAACTGCCAATTGCGGTCGCCTGACTCCTGGGCAAGGTGCAGTGCTTCTTGGTAGTGCTCGGTAGCCTGGTCGTATCGGTGTTGGATCCGATAGATATCGGCGAGGCCGAGCAGTGCGGTCAATACGGCAAGACGGTTGCCCGTGGTATGGGCGAGTTCCAACTCTTGTTGAAAGTAGTGAAGAGCCCGGTCGTAGTCCCCCTGGAGTCGATGGACGAGACCGAGACCGTCCATCGCGTCGAGCTCACCTGGGCGGTTCCCAGTGATGCGGGCAAGCTCCAAGGCTTGCTGGAAGTGGTCGATGGCCTGGCCATAGCGGCCTTGCGCCCGGAAGATGTGGCCTAGGCCGTACAGCGCTTCTAGTTCGCCTGGGCGGTTGCCGATCGATCGGGCGAGCTCCAGGGCTTGTTGGAAGTGGTTGGCAGCGAGGTCATGCCGGCTCTGCCGTCGGTGGACGTAGCCAAGGTCGTATACGACGTCCATCTCTCTGGCGCGGTTGCCGGTGGAACGGGCGAGCTCCAGGGCTTGTTGGAAGTGGTCGATGGCATCGTCGTATTCACCTTGGACGCGGTGTATGTGGCCTAGGCCGTATAGTGCGTCGAGCTCGCCAGCGCGGTTTCCCGTGGTTCGGGCGGCGGTGAGGGCCGCGTGGTGGAGAGCTTCCGCATCACGGTACCGGCCGCGGGTGCGCAGATGCCTATGCAAGATGGTCGACAAATGCCACACATGATCAGCCCAGCCCGCTGATGCGGCATACTGCGCCGCGGCAAGGAGATTGGGCAGCTCGACGTCCAACCAACTCGCTGCCGCTGTCGGGTCAGGAAAGTCAAGAAACGCACGCGAGCTCGGAACCGCAGGGCGCCTTTCCCTTTCGTAGGGATGTGTGACCTCCATCGCAGCGGCGGCAGTGCCGCGATAGTGGTCCAAGAGGCGACTGAGCGCTGCTCGCCGATCAGGCTCAGTCTCAGTCGTCGCCGCCGTGTCGGCAGCGTGCGTACGGACCAAGTCGTGGAAGCTATATCGGCCATGCGAGGCTTCTTGCAGAAGGTGTACATCGACCAACTGATCGAGCGTGCGCCTTGCTGCCGTCGCGGCTACGTCGACGAGGGCTGCTGCCGCATACGTATCGATGTCTGGGCCTGGGTGGAGCCCTAACAGTCGATATACGCGTTGCTGATCGGGTGCCAGTTGCTCGTAAGACAGTGCGACGGCAGCGGCGACACTTCGTGTACCGTCGTCGAGCTCACTCAGCCTCTGCTTCTGATCACGAAGGCGTTCCACCAGATCTGCCAACATCCAGGCGGGGCGCGAACGAAGCCGGGCAGCCGCGATTCTGATTGCCAAGGGCAGTTGTCCGCAAAGTAGCACTACTTCAGTCAGCAACCCAGGCGATTCTGTGTCGGGTATACGTCGTCCGGCGACGCGGCGGAACAGGGTAATGGCGTCGCCGATTGGCAACGTTTCCAACGATATAACCTTCACGGCGTCAAGGCCAGTTAGGCGCTTTCGACTGGTTATCAGTACCATGCAACCTGGTGAGCCAGGAAGCAGAGGTTCGACCTGCGCTGCCGAAGCGGCATTATCCAAGATGATCAGCATCCGTCGGCCGGCGACGTAGCTGCGCCACATTGCTGCACGTTCATCCAAGTCGGAGGGGATGCGCTCGCTGGACACGCCGAGTGCGCGCAGCATGCGATCTAATGCCGCACCTGGCTGAACCGGCGCTACTCCCTTCGTGAACCCGTGCAGGTCGATGAATATCGAACCGTCGGGGAAGTCGTCAGCAATGCGGTGCGCGACGTGAATGGCTAGGGCTGTTTTTCCTATACCTGCCATTCCATCTATCGCGCTGATAACTACCTTGGTTGATGTGTGCGGATCATGCGGCAGCGTTTCTAACAAGTTGACTTCAGCCGCCCTGCCTGTAAACCATGCTTGGTCGGCCGGTAGCTGGGCGGGAACGGGTGGGGGAGGTACGGGTGGTGGAAGCTTGAAGATGTTCGTCTGAGTATTGTGGTGTCCTACCTGGATACCTTTGGAACCGGTGGCCACAATGTGGTGCGGAAAACCATGTGACGCCTGGTCGTCCATAGTCATCGCACCTCGCGTATATTCAATTGAATGTGTTGTGTTGCGTATTGTGGTCGCCTATCTGAATACCCCTGGCCTGTGAGGCATCCACGTGGAACGTGCGTGACTGCTGATTGACGAGCAAGAGGAGGCGCCGCGCCATCGACGTGGCCAAGGGATCTATGCCCACCTCAGCGAGACGTTGCTCCAACTCCTGACGACCGGTAGCGCCGTCGACCGCCCCGGCGATGAGCTCTTCTGCGGCCTCCTTAGCTACTCCAGCTCGCTGGAAGCGCTGAACGACCAACGACTTCAAGCCCTTGTAGAGGTCTGCGACAGCTTCTGCCGTGGTGGCCGTGATCCCAGCTGTAGCTCCAGCAACCAATGCGGTTGCCACCAACGTCACCGGCTCCACGTGAGTCGCCCCTCATCACGACGAGACCTGTGCAACATGGTAGAGGCATGGAACAACATGCGTCTAACGAAGGGCACCCGACCTGTAGCAACGTCGATGATCTGGTGGAAAAGGGGCAGCCCATGCCGGGACGCGTCAACTGGACCCCAGGAGCGGTCCATGAGCTGGTCACTGTCGCTCGGGTGCGCGTGCTGCGCTGCTCGTCGATTGTGGCGAGGAAGCGTGTGCGGACCGTCTCCGCTTTCCACGCCGCGGCCGGCCTGGGGTGACTGTAGTGAGGCAGCGCCGCCTGTCTGAAAGCGGGTCCAGTCCGTTATGCGCGTAAGCGAAGCGGCCCGTTGGAGCGTTTCGCCCTTTCCGCCGGTGCGGTTGGGGTGGTATGGGGCCGCGGTAGCGCCGTGGGCACCATGCATGGCTCCACGTCGCCGCCGTGAACCTAGAAATCAAGGCCGGTGACTGGTGGGCCGCCAGGGACTCGAACCCTGAACCTATGGATTAAAAGTCCACAGCTCTGCCGATTGAGCTAGCGGCCCTACGCACCGGTCTAGGCTACCGGATGCCATTTACCCGCAACCGACCCAACGCCGCTTCCGGTCTCGGGCCTTTCGGCAGACGGCAGGGACCCTCGCAGAGCATTGCCCCACGCGTTCCTAGGGCGAGGTGAAGGCATCGTGCCGAATTTATGCGGAATACGTGAGATGTGCAGGATTCTGCCGACGAGGTGTGATCACTGCTGGTGACAGCATGACACTCCGGTCAGCGAGTGAGTTCCCGCTCCAGAGGTGTCCGGAACCGCGGTGTTGTCCGGACGTCGGCCAGGCGTTGCTGGAACCGCTCCCCCTCCAGCTCGATCATGCGGATCGCCCCCGCCCCGACGTCATCGCGAAGCCGGAAAACGATCTCGCCGTCCTTGCGCTGTGCCCAGCCTCCGACGACTCGGCCGTTCCACCAGACCGACGGCCCGATGTTCCCGGAGTGACCGAACAGAGGAGCTGCATGATCACCGAGATGCCAGTCGCGCTGTGACCTCGGCTGCCCGCTCCCAATGCGACCACACCCCAAGCGTCGACTACCTGCGCGGTGCGGTAGAAGCTCCTCACAGGAGCATCATGGTGATGGCGGCAAGCGATCACGATCACTACCGGGTACACGCCACAGGGGGATCACCATCAGCCCCGCGCGGCGCCCGCCTGCGATCGCAGACTCACCAGTCATTCACTCCGTGAGGCGCTCTATGGCGCGGCGCGTGGGACAGCGAGGAGGGACCGGCCCCGCTCAGGCGTGATCATCTGGGCGAGTACGGGGTCGGCGAACAGTACGACCGGTGCGACGTGGTTGTCGCTCAGCGGGCGCCACAGATCCATGGCCTCCAGCAGTCGTGGCCACGCTGCGTCGACGAGCTCTTGTCGCTCCCGGCGAGCGGAGGCATCGTCGTGTGCCATGGAGGCGCCTGTCGATGACGGCGCTAGCTGATCTGGGCTGAACGCCTGATGTGCGGCGATGGGATCGACGATCTCGTGGATCGCCGCGTCGAACTCGGGCGCGCCGAAGCTGAGCCGGAAGTCGGGGGATGCCCACCGCCGCTCGTAGTCGGCGACGAGCTGCTGGATCGACTCGGGGGTGATCCTGGTGAGTCGGTCAATGGTGGGGTGGACCCTTCGGTAGGGGAGTCGGTCCTCGGCGAACAGCAGTGGCAGCAGCTCGGCGGCGAAGATCGGATCGGCCAGCACGGCATCGCGGTGAGGGTTCAGCACCAGGTGCGGCAGCGGGACACTGTGCCAGTCGCCGAGCATGACGAGCAACTGGAAGCGCAGCAGCGCAGCGCGGTCACGTCCGAAGGCTTGCGCCTGTTCGAGCACGGTGAGTGGCTCGTCGATGTCACCGGCGAGGGCAGCGTGACGGGCCTGCTCGACCCGGGCATCCCACTCGTCGCGAGTGCGGCCCGGCGGCTTTCGCAGGGCATGGAAGTTGGCGTACAGATGCCACATCACGTCATGGAACGAGCGATGACGCTCAGGCCCCATGCCGGACCAGGACGCCAACCAGTAGGCCGCCCACTCTCCGTCGTCGTCGACATCGTCGGGATCGAGCAGCAGTACCGCCGCGTCGCCTTTCAGAGAGAGCCGCAGCGACCGCTTCAGCACTTCGCCGGGGTCCGGGTCACCCCAGCCGCGGTACGCGTCGATCCAGTGGTCGTCGTCTGTGTCCCGTAGCCAGGCGAGCTCTTCGGTGCCGGCGAGCCGGTGGATGAAGTCCCCGGCGTCGCGCCAGCCGTTGCTCACCAGGAGAAACTCACGTAAGGACGGGGGTAAGCGGCGGCCGAGCCGCTTCTCGGCTGCTGCGATCTGCTCGGTCGTGGCAGGTGGGAACCCCAGCCACCGCTGCTGACCTACCTCGCTGGCCAGAGGGCGGTCCCGTAGGGGGTCGTGGGCCGCGATCCACTCTTCACTCCATCGTTCGAGAAATGACCGCCACTCGTACCGATGCAACACACCACCCCGTTGCTACGGGCACCACTTCACCACGCTTCTCAGACGGTGTCGGTACCGTCTGTGCATAGACTACCCCTCAGGGCGGGCCTGGGCTCCATCGTGCAACGCCGATATCGTATCGAAACGGAGTCCTGTTAGGACTGAAATGACGTTACGGTAAGCGATTTCCAGACGGAGCTGGCCTTCCAGTTCGAGTTTCCTCGCCTCGGCGGCGGCCACCTCCGTCCGTGACCGTTCCGCGATCTCTGCGGCTTGCCGTTCGAGCTGTGCGGCGTGTTCCACTCGTTGCTGTTGCAGGGCGGCGGTCTGCTGGGCGATCCCATTCTCGAGCTGGTCGCGGCGCTGCTCGAGTTCGGCGACGGTGAGCGCTCCGAGCCGTTCCAGAGCCGCCTTGAGCCAGACCACGTCCAGTCGAAGCGAAGCCGCCTCTTCGGTAAGACGACGCACGTCGGCCGCTAGCTGTCGAGCCTTCGCCCGGGCACCGAAGATCGGGATCTTGGTGGTCGTCGCGGTGGGTGCTGCCTGCCCGGGCACGGGTTGGTCGTTCTGCTCCACCCACAGTTGCCAACCGTCCGGAACTGGCCCCCACGCTGGATCTGGCTGCCACCCAGCCGGAGGTGTCCAGCCCTGCGGTACGGGAGGCCAGGTCGGGGGTGGGTTGAAGCGGAGGGGCACGATCATCCCTTTCCCTTGGCGGTGACGGGAATTCCGAACGTAACGGAAGAGAGGTGATTGTGGGTGGTCGTAGTGATCGCCCCACCGACCGGTCCTGGCTGCCTGTTCGACGAGTGCGGTTCCGGAACCTACCGGGGAGCTTCGCCGAATGGTCGAGTCGCCGGTCGGTTGCCGAGCCAACCCGCCGGACAGCCGCCACGACATCAACCCACCGAGGTCTGGTGCGATGGTCAGTCCGACGCAGCCCGGTGGATGAAGGTGACGTACGGTGCAGCGGGAGAAGCTTCTGGTCGGGGAGGGCAGGGTCGGTGCGACTGCACGTCGGCTGCGCGATGTGGCACCATCCCGCGTGGCTTGGTCGATTCATTTCTCGTGCGGTACCGGCTCGGGCACGCCTACGGTCCTGCGCCACGTGGTGCAATGCTGTGGAAGGCAACTCCACGTTCTACGCGATTCCACACCGGAGCACCGTGGCGGCGTGGGCCCAGCAGACCGCTCCTGACTTCCGGTTCGTGCTGAAGCTGCCGAAGGTGATCACCCATACGCTGCGTCTTCGCCACTTCGAGGACTCGTTGCGCGAGTTCTTGGACGTGATCGAACCGTTGGGGCCCCGAGTCCACGCGTTGTGGGTACAGCTTCCGGGAACGTTCGGCCCGGACGAGCTCTCGCTCCTCGCCACCTTTCTCCACCGTCTGCCGAAGGAGTATCGGTACGCGGTGGAGGTCCGGCATCGCGCGTTCTTCGACCATCCTCGCGCGACGAGCCTTCTCGAACGGGTACTCGACTCGGTCGCTGCCGAATGGGTTCCGTTCGATACCACCGCGTTCTTCCGGCACCCGCCGACCAGTGAGGCGGAGCGGGGAGTGCTGGGAGCGGAAGCCGCGGCTACCGCTGCGGTCGCGCGCGCTGACCGACCAGCCCATCGTTCGGTATCTGGGCCGCGACGATCCGACCCAGACGGCGGCCGGTTGGCGCCCATGGGTCGACATCACTGCCCAGTGGCTGCGGGAAGGGCGTTCGCCGACGGTGTTCATCCACACGCCGGACAACACGGACGCGCTGACGTTGGCGCGACGCTTCCACGACGAGGTCGCCGCACTGGTGCCCGAGCTGACGCCGCTGCCGACATCCTCGGTCGAGGTCGAGGCGCCCACGCTGTTCTGACTCCACAGACGCTCGACAGAACCTGCGAGGTACGGGGACCGGCGTACTGGGCGCCCACCGACGCCTCCTCGCCGCCTCTGGGGCGCTGGATTCACCCGAATAAGATCAAGGCCCCTCTCAGGGGCCTTGATCTGCGGCTTTACCTGTCGGGGTGGCGGGATTTGAACCCACGGCCTCTTCGTCCCGAACGAAGCGCGCTGCCAAGCTGCGCCACACCCCGAGTACGCCGAGCCATAGTAGCCTATGCGCTGGCCATTGCACACCCCGATACCCCCTGATCGCGCATTCCGGGAGGTCAGCGCGGTACGAGGGTCAAGATCGAAGCTTCGGGGCGGCAGGCGAACCGGACCGGGGCGGTCGGGTGGGTGCCGACCCCTGCCGAGACGTGCAGCCAGGCGCTGGGTCGTCCACCGATCGGCCGCCACGGGTGGAGGCCCTTGGCCATTCGGCGGTCCAGCTCACAGTTGGTGACCAGGGCGCCGTATCCGGGCAGGCACACCTGACCACCGTGGGTGTGCCCGGCCAGCAGGAGCGAGAAGCCATCGGCTGCCATGGCGTCGAGCACCGAAGGCTTCGGCGTGTGGGTCAGCGCCACGTGGATGTCGGCGTCTGCGGAGATCGGCCCAGCCACCGAGGGATAGTGGTCGTGGCCGATGTGGGGGTCGTCGACCCCGACCAGTTCGATCGTGCGACCACCGGCTTTCAGGGTGGTGCGTGCGTTGTTCAGGTCGGCCCAGCCGGCCCCGGTGAGCAGCGCCCGCAGGTCCTCGGTCGGTAGTGGCTCACCTTCGATGTATCGAGGTTCGGTGGAGCGCCGAAGGTAGCCGAGCGGGTTCTTCCAGACCGGTCCGCCGTAGTCGTTGGAGCCGAACACGAACGCGCCGGGTAGGTCCAACAGCGGCCCTAGGGCGCGCGCCACAGCGGGTACCGCGTCCCGATGGGCGAGGTGGTCGCCGGTGACCACGACCAGGTCTGGGTCGGTGCCGGCGAGCGAGGCCACCCAGCGCTGTTTGCGGCGCTGGCCAGGGGTGAGGTGCAGGTCGGAAAGGTGCAGGATCCGCAGTGGTTCCATCTCCGCTGGCAGAATCGGCACCTCGAACCGACGAAGTGTGAACATGTTGCGCTCGACCAAGGAGGCGTACCCGAGCGTGCCCACGCCCGCAGCCACCAGCCCGATCCCTACCCGCCACGCCGCGTTCATCCGCATGGGGTACAGCGTAGAGCGTGGGGACACGCGGGCTGTGACTTGCGGTGACCGGCCAGCCGGCGAATGATGACGTCGTGACGACGCTCAAGGAACGGCTGACCAACGACCTCCGCGCGGCGATGAAGGCGAAGGACGCCGCGACCACCTCGACCCTACGGATGGCCTTGGCCGCGGTGAGTGCCGCGGAGGTCGCCGGTGCGGCGAAGCGGGAGCTCTCCGACGAGGAGGTGCTCGCCGTGGTGACGAAGGAGGCGAAGAAGCGCCGGGAGGCGGCGGAGACCTACGCCGAAGCCGGTCGGGCGGAGCTGGCCGAGAAGGAGCGCGCCGAGGAGGCGATCCTGCGCCGCTACCTGCCGGCCCAGCTCAGCGACGACGAGTTGGCTGACCTGGTCGCGGGTGTGCTGGCCGAGGGCGGGTTCAGTGGCCGCGCCGCGATGGGGCCGGCCATGAAGGCGGTGCAGGCCAAGGTGGCGGGGCGGGCTGAGGGCAGCCGCGTCGCCGCCGAGGTACGCCGCCAGCTCGAGGCTTCGTGAGGCGGGCCGTCAGCCGCGTGGCTCGGGCTCGGGCCCGACCGGCGGCATCTGCGGCCCCGCCGGTGGGGCCGAAGGCCCGTTCTGATCGTCCCGATTCTGTCGGCTAGGGCTATCGTCCCGATCTGGCTGCTGGGCGCCGGATCCGTTGGAGATCTGGATCGCCACGTGCCCACCGCGGATGGTGCGGCCGCTGGGGCTCGTGCCAGCCACCGTGCCAGCCGGGCACGACGAGTCGACCGGTGTGTCCTGCACTTTCACCTTGAAGCCGGCGTCGCGAAGGATGGCCTGGGCGTCGCTGACCGAGCGACACTGCACCGACGGAATACCGACCTGGTCGCCGTGGACGAGTTTGGTGTTCTTCGGCGCGGGCCAGTTGCCCGGGTCGGTGCCCTTCATCGCGTCGGCGAGGGTGCGGGACACCGCGGCCCGTACGGGTGCGGACTGCATCCGCTGGTTGGTCTGCGCCCAGTCCGGGTCGGCGAGCTGGGCGGCGACGGTCAGGGTGCGGGTCGACACCACGAACGAGTAGGTCTTGGAACCGTCGCTGGTCCCGGTCTTGCCCCAGATCGGCTTGCCGACGATGCCCCGGGTCTCTGAGGCGGTGCCTCCCTGGCAGCGGCCGTAGTGTGACTGCTCTCCCACGACGCACCGGCCAGCGTCGATCGCCGCCCGGGCGACGTCCTTGTCGAGGACGCGCTTGCAGCGCGGGTTGGCGATGTCGAGCTTCTCGCCGTCCATGGTGCGGATCTCCTCCACCGGGATCGGCTCGCAGTGGATGCCTTCGGCGGAGACCGTCGCGTATGCGTTGGCGAGGTCGAGCGGCGTGGTGGCGGAGACGCCAAGGGTGAACGCTCCCCAGGAGTCTGCGTTCTTGGCGTACTGCGCGTCCTGCTCGGCCCGGAACTTGATGCCGAGCCGTTCCGCCACGTCCACCACGTTCTGCGCACCGGCGCGTTCGATCAGCTGGGCGAAGAAGGTGTTGACCGAGCGCCCCATGCCGGTCCACATGTTGTGGACTCCGCCGACGCTTTCGGCGTAGTTGGACGGGCACCACTTGTTGCCGCAGGATGCTGGCCCGCCGGGTTCCACGGGGTAGTCGGTGGTGACCCGGTAGGGAGAGTCGATCGTGTACGCCAGCGGGATGCCCTGCTCCAACGCGGCGACGATGGTGAACATCTTGAACGTCGACCCGGCCTGGTAGCCGGTGACGTCACCGCCGCCGGCGATGAGCGGGTTGGTGGTGTTGGGGTAGCTGCCGCGCACACCCTGATTCCGCAGGGCGGGGTTGGTGTGGGGCCCGTTCTTGGGTTTCTCCGGGTCGTCCAGGGCGAACCGCCGGTTGACCGCCATGGCGCGCACCTTCCCGGTGCCAGGCTCGATCGCGGCGAGCATCAACGCGTGCGGGTCGCCGGTTTCGAGGTTCTCCTCGACGTGCTTCTTCGCGGAGTCTTGGATGTCGACGTCGAGGGTGGTGACGATGCGGAATCCGCCTCCCTTGAGTCGACGCTCACGCTCGTACCGCGTGCTGCCGAAGGTTTCCTGCTCCAGCCACCAGCGGTAGAAGAAGTCGCAGAAGAATCCCCAGTGGTTCTTGGAGGTGGCGACGCAGTCGTTGGGCTGACGGCGTGCCTCTACCTTGACGTCGATCTCCTTGGCCTCGGCGGCCTCTTCGGCCGTGATCGCGCCGGTCTCCACCATCTGGTCGAGGACCCAGTCGCGGCGGTCCTTAGCCAGCGGAACGTTCTCCTCGAGCGATGGGTCGAGATCGGACGGAGCCTTCACCAGTGCGGCGAGCATCGCGGCCTCGTGGAGCTCTAGGTCCTTGGGGGCCTTGCCGTAGTACACCTGGCTGGCGGCGAAGATGCCGAACGCGCCTTGGCCGAAGTACGACAAGTTGAAGTAGGTCTCGAGGATCCGTTCCTTGGACCATTCCTTCTCCAGCGCGATGGCGTACCGCGCCTCCCGCAGCTTCCGGGCGGTGGTCTGTTCGGTGGCGTCGAGCGCGTCCTGCGGGTGCTTGGCGAAGTAGGTGAGCGCCATGCGGACGACTTGTTGGGTGATGGTGGACGCGCCCTGGGTGGTCTGGCCGGCTCGGGTGTTGGCGACGAAGGCCCGCAGGATGCCTTGCGGGTCGATGCCGTTGTGTCGGAAGAACGCCTTGTCTTCGGCGGCGACCAGCGCGTCGATCATGACCTGCGGCACCTCGGACAGGGGGATGTCCCGGCGGTGCTCGTCGTACATCGTCGCGATGATCTTCTTGCCGTCGCGGGCGTAGATGTAGCTCATCTGGGGCGCCGTGTCGACCTGCAGTTCGCTGGGGAGCCGGTCGAACTCTTCGGCGCCGGCCTTCGCGGCCAGGCCGGAGATGGCGATTCCGGGGAACAAGGCGGCGGCGACCACCACGCCGGCCAACACGCCGCACAGGACGAGGGAACCGATATTGACGAAGAGATTGTGATCCCGGCGCCGCATCCAACTCACGTCGACCAGACTACGTGAACGGGTCTGGCAGAGCTCGACTCCGTCCCCGGGCCTCAGACGGTGCGAGACCTCCCCATCCGGCGCCGTGGGAGCCGGCGACGCCTCGTCACAGCGCGGTGGGTGTGAGCCGGCCACAGGTGTAGTGAACGCGTCTCGTGGGCATGGATTGCCCCGGCCGGGGAAGCGGCGTCCTCGGGCATCAGGTGCTCCCAAATCCGGTCAAACGGATTTGGGCGACAACGTTGCGTAGTTGAGTGATTACGGAGCATGATGTCCGGGGTGGCCGTGAGTCACCATGCCGCCCGATCGGACCCGGTCGGGGCATAACCGGGCGGCCGGGGGGAAGACACCACAAAGGGGGACGTGGACCGATGGAGATGGTTACAGACTGGCCGAGCTTGGCCGCGTGCCGCGACGGCGACCCGGACGCGTTGTTCGTGCAGGGGGCAGAGCAGAACATCGCCAAGCGGGTCTGCCGCGGCTGCCCCGTCCGGTACGAGTGCCTGGCGGACGCGCTGGACAACCGCATCGAGTTCGGTGTCTGGGGCGGCATGACCGAACGGGAGCGGCGGGCGCTGCTGCGTCGGCACCCGAGGGTGGTGAGTTGGCGGCGGGCGTTCGAAGCGGCGCTACGGGACAAAGGCCGTAACAACCGTCCGTTGGTCAACGTCTAAGTCTGTCTGTTCTCTCGCTTCCTGATGGGGCGTCGCGGCGTCGGACGGCACGCGGCGCCCCATCAGCCGGCGAGCTCCTCCCCGATCACGCGCAGGCCGTCGAGGTCGTTGACGTCGGTCGGCTGCGCCGGTACCTCCACCACCGGTACCGAGGGGAACGCCTCCGTGAACGTGGCGGCCACCCGCCGCTCGCGCAGCACCTGCTCCATCAGGTCAGCGTGCACCCGCAGGGCACCGGCGGTACCCGGGTGCTCCGCGGCGATCGCGTCCGCAGCGGCGAGACTGTCGGCCACCGACAGGGCGGGTACCGCGGTCCGGTGGACCCGGTTGAGCACCAGCCCAGCCAACGGCATGCGCTCTTCGACCAGACGCTGCGCGAAGTAGCACGCCTCCCGGATCGCGTCCGGCTCCGGAGCGGCCACCAGGATGAACGCCGTCTGCGGATCCTGGAGCACCCGGTACGTGTGCTCGGCGCGCTCGCGGAAACCACCGAACATCGAATCCAGCGCACCGACGAACCCGGACAAGTCACTGAGCAGTTGGGCACCGATCACCCGCTGGACCGCCTTGGAGAAGACCCCGAACGAGGCAGTGAAGAGGTGGAACATGCTCCGTCCTCCGCTGCGGGCGGGGGAGAGCAGGAGCCGCAGCATGCGACCGTCGAGAAACCGCGCCAGCCTGGCCGGAGCGTCCAGGAAGTCCAGCGCCGACCGTGACGGTGGGGTGTCCACCACGATCAGGTCCCACTCGTCGGTGGCGCGAAGCTGCCCCAGCTTCTCCATCGCCATGTACTCCTGCGTCCCGGAGAAGGTGGAGCTCATCGCCTGGTAGAACGGGTTGTCGAAGATCTCACGCGCCCGGTCGGCGTCGGTGTGAGCCAGCACGACCTCGTCGAAGGTCCGCTTCATGTCCAGCATCATGGCGTGCAGTTCACCGCCGCCGGTGCCCGTGACCAGGCGCGGCTGGTTGTCCAGCTCGGCGAGGCCCAACGCCTGTGCCAGTCGTCGCGCCGGATCGATGGTGAGGACGACGGTACGCCGGCCGTGGTGCTCAGCGGCGCGGAGCGCCATCGCCGCGGCGGTCGTGGTCTTGCCGGCCCCTCCGGCCCCACAACAGACGACGATCCGCACACCGGGGTCCGCCAGGATCGCGTCCGTGTCCAGTGAGAGGTGGTCAGACACGTACCCGAGCGTAACCGCCGGTGAACTACCCCAACGCGGCGGCGAGGACGTCGAGGCCGGCCCGGTCCACGCCACTAGGCAACAGCGGCAACTCCACCATCGGCGGCCCCAACTCGGCGAGTTCTTCGCGTAGGGCGGACTCCACACGCTCCCGCTCCCGGTGGGCCCGGGCCTGCGCGTACAGCCCTTGGACGGTGTTGCGATCGGTGGGTAGCCCGGCGGCTGCCAGGCCCCGGCGTAGCGCGGCTTGGGACACACCAGCCGTGCCGGCGCCCACCGGGTGGCGAGTGGCGTTGATGATGATCTTTCCTATGGGTAGGCCGAGGTTGCGCAGCTCGGTCAACGCGTCCGCGGTCTCCTGGACCGGCATCTCCTCCAACAGCGTCACCAGGTGGACCGCGGTCATCGGGGAGCGCAGCAGCGCTGCCACACCCTCGCTCTGAGACTTGATCGGGCCGACCTTGGTCAGTCGGGCGGTTTCGGTCGTGACGTTGAGGAACCGCCCGATCCGCCCGGTCGGGGGCGCGTCGAGCACCACCGCGCGGTAGACCCGGTGCCCCTCCTCGGTGCGGGTCGTGGCTTCCTTCACCTTGCCGGTGAGGAGCACGTCACGAAGGCCCGGGGCGATGGTGGTGGCGAAGTCGATCGCCCCGATCCGTCGCAGCGCCCGGCCCGCCGCGCCGAGCTTGTAGAAGCGGTCCAGGTACTCCAGCAGCGCCTGCTCGGGGTCGATCGCGAGGGCGCGGACCTCGCCCCCGTCCGGGGTGGTGGCTACGGTCAGCTCTTCGTAGGGCAGGGGATCGGTGCCGAATAGCTGAGCGATCCCTTGCCGCCCCTCCACCTCCACCAGCAGTGTGCGGTGACCGCCAGCGGCGAGCGCGAGCGCCAGGGCCGCCGCCACGGTGGTCTTACCGGTGCCGCCCTTGCCGGTGATCACGTGGAGCCGTGCCGGCCAGGCGGCCGGCACAGGGCCGGTGGTCATCGGCTGCACGGCGCCGAGGCTACCCCTCGTCCTCCTCTGTTGCCTCCTCGCTGGGATCGGCAGCGGCATCCACCGGTGGCACGGGTCCCTCCACCGGGCGGCTGGACACGTCGCACACCCACCAGCCTTCGGGATCCTTGTCGAGCACGGTGAGTTCGAGTGCGAGGTTCGACAGCCGCTCGTCGCCGGTGGTCATGGTGACCGTCACCGCCACCGTCGCGGTCTGGCCGGACTCCTCGACCACCTCGGGCGTGCTCCACGTGTAGCGCGGCTCGATGTAGGTTTGTTCGGCTTCCCGCAGCTTGTCGATCTTGGCGGTGAGGGCGGCCTCGTCCCGAGCCTGGGAACAGACCACAGCAGCCGCCGCGGCTGGGTCGAACTCGCCGTAGACGGCGACGAGGAACTCCTCTGTGGCAGTGATCGGGTCGGGGGCGCCGTCGCGGTCCGAGTCGCGCAAGAGGAGCCATGCTCCCACCGAGGCCAGCCCGGCCACGATCACTGCGAGGCTGACCACCACCGCGATGAGCGGGCCACGGCCACGCCGCCGCGGCGAGGGCGGCATGGGAGCTCCGTAACCGGGTGCGGCCGGCGGCGGTGGCGGCGGATTCGACGGGTAGGGCTGTGCCACGTCGGGCGGTTGCCCGGTGCCATATCCAAGCGTGGCGCCGGGGGAGTGCGTCGGGGACGTGTGATCGGGTCCGTAGTGCGGCGCGGGGCCAGGCATCGGAGCCTGGTACGGGTGGTGCGGCGTGGAGAACGGATCGGCGGGTGGCCGGTGCTGCGGGCCGCCGTACGGGGGCTCGCCTGGTGGCTGGCTCATGTGTGTCACTCCGCGGAGTCAACGGGGCGCCGTGGCTGATGACTGTACCGGGCCCGCGCACCTGGACGGGTCCCTGGTCGGTAGGGTTCCGACATGCAGAAGTGGGAGTACGCCACCGTGCCGCTGTTGGTCCACGCGACCAAGCAGATCCTGGACAACTGGGGTGAGGACGGTTGGGAACTGGTCGCCGTCGTCCCCGGCCCCAATCCCGAGCAACTCGTGGCCTATTTCAAGCGCCCGAAGGAGTGAGCCGGTGACCGATCCTCGGGCTCGCCTATCCGCGCTCGGCCTCAGCTTGCCGAAGGTGGTGCCGCCGGTCGCGGCGTACGTGCCCGCGGTCCGCTCCGGTGCTCATGTCTATGTCTCCGGGCAGTTGCCGATGGTGGACGGCGCCTTACCGGTCACCGGCAAAGTCGGCGCCGAGGTGACCCCGGAGCAGGGCCGGGAGCTGGCCGCCCGCTGCGCGCTCAACGCCCTGGCGGCCATCGACGACCTGGTGGGTTTGGAGGCGGTCGTCCAGGTGGTCAAGGTGACCGGGTTCGTCGCCTCCGCGCCGGGCTTCACCGGCCAGCCCGCGGTGCTCAACGGCGCTTCGGAACTGTTCGGTGAGGTGTTCGGGGAGGCCGGCCGGCACGCCCGCGCCGCGGTCGGGGTGGCGGAGCTACCCCTGGGCGCGCCGGTGGAGGTGGAGGTCATCGTCGAGGTGCGCTGAGCCGCGGAGCACAGGAAACTCACAGGCTACGGCCGCTGAAATGGCCGTAGCATCAGCGGCATGCACTGGGTCGACCAGCCGGTGCCGGCGTGGGCGCGACTGGTCCGGGCGCCTAATCCGGGGCCGATGACGCTGGAGGGTACGAACAGCTGGGTGCTGCGGTCAACTCCCGGCGAGCCCGCCGTGGTGGTGGACCCGGGCCCCGACGATCCGGACCACCTTCACGCCCTCGCGGAGTGCGGCCCGATCGCTGTGGTGTTGGTCACCCACGGCCACTCCGACCACGTCGGCGGCGTGGAGAAGTTCCTCACGCTGACCGGCGCGTCGGTGCCTCGGCTGGAGCCTGGCGTGCCGACGACGCTGGCCGGTTTGCGGATCACCGCGCTCGCCACCCCAGGGCACTCCGCGGACTCTGTCTGCTACCTGGTGGAGGGCGACGGGCAGCGGGCGATGCTGACCGGCGACACCATCCTCGGCCGCGGTACCACCGTGGTGGCCTGGCCCGATGGTGACCTCGGGGACTACCTGGACAGTCTGCGCCGGCTGGCGGATTTCGCCGGGGTGCCGGTGCTGCCAGGTCACGGCCCGGTCTTGCCTGACTGCGCGGCCGTGGCCGAGGCGTACCTGGCCCATCGGCGCGAGCGGCTGGCGCAGGTGGAAGCGGCCCTGTCCGATGGGGCGACGACGCCCGCCGAGGTGGTCGCCCGGGTCTACGCAGACGTCGACCCGGCGCTGCGACAGGCCGCAGAATGGACCGTCCGGGCACACATGGCCTACCTGCGCGCTCGGCGGGAATCGCCGCCCGGCAGATCACCGTTGGATTCGCTGTGACCTGCGCCATCTGCGGGACGGTCGCGGTGGCCGGAGCGCGGTTCTGCCATCAATGTGGTGCCGCCCTTCCCGAGTCGGCACCACCGGCGATGGCCGAACGGCGCGTGGTGACCGTGCTCTTCGGCGACCTGTCCGACTTCACCTCCTGGTCGGAGGACCTCGACCCGGAGCGGGTCGGTGCGGTGACCGACCGGGTGCTCGCCGCCCTCGCCGCCGCGGTCAAGACGTTCGGCGGCCACGTCGACAAGCTGACCGGGGACGGCATCATGGCGGTCTTCGGCGCGCCGGTGGCCCACGAGGACGACGCCGAGCGGGCGGTGCGTGCCGCGCTGGCCATGCAGCGGGCCGTACGCCGGGTGCTGGACGACGAGCGAGGCGGCGGCGCGCCCCTGGGCCTACGGGTGGGCCTCAACACCGGAGTGGTGGTCGCCGGTATGCAAGCCTCGATCGAGTACACGGTCATCGGCGACACGGTCAACACCGCCGCCAGGCTCGCCGACGCCGCCGCGATCGGCACGATCTACGCCGGCGCCCGCACCGCCGACGCCACCCGCAGCTTCGCCGGCTGGCGCCGGCTGCGCCCGCTGCGGCTCAAAGGCAAGCGGGAGCCGGTGGAGGCGTACGAGCTGTTGGGCCTGCACGACGCGCCCGGCACCCGCACCACCCTGGGCGACGAGGCGCCCTTCGTTGGCCGGGAGGCCGAGCTCGGGCGGTTGGCCAGTGGCCTGGCCGAGGTGATCGACCGTCGGGAGCCGCGGATTCTCGTCTTCACCGCCGAGGCCGGGATCGGCAAGACGCGATTCGCGGCCGAGGCGGCTCGGTACGCCGCCGGCTACTCCGCACCCGCCCGTGTGCTCTCAGTACGGTGCGTCGCGTTCGGTGAACGGCGGCGGATGGCTCCCCTGGCGGACCTGGTCCGCGCCGCGGTCGGTCTTCCCACCGAGCCGGCGACCGCGGTCGCCAAGGGCGCGGTGGAGCAGCGGCTGCGTCGGCTCGGCCGGCGGCTGGACGCGTCGTTGCAGGTCGATTTGCTGCTCACGCTCCTGGGATACGGCGAGCGGCCCGACCCGCGCGCTGGGGAGTGGGTGAGCGAGGAGAGCACGGACGCGGAGGGAGTGGCCGGTGCGGTGGCCGGCCTGCTCTCCGCCTTGGCCAAGCAGGCCCCACTGCTGGTCATCGTCGACGATCTGCACGACGCCACCCCGGAGGCGGTGACCGCCCTGGGCGCCACCCTGTCACGCGTCACCGGCCCGGTCCTGACGCTGCTGCTGGGTCGACCCGAACTGGTGCGCACCAGCGGCGCCCTGACCGCGTTCGCTGACGCGGAGGTCACCACCCTGCCGCCGCTGCGAGGCGCGGACGCGGCCCGGCTGCTCACCTCCTACCTGGGCGGCGGGCGACTGTCCACCACCGATGAGGACAAGTTGCTCGCCACCGCCCAGGGCAACCCGTTCTACCTCGCCGAGCTGGTGACGGTGCTGGTCGAGCGGGGCCTGCTGACGCGGGTGTCGGGGCGTGGGCAGGATGCGGGCAAGCGCGGGGAGGCGGAGGAGCCCAGCTGGCGGCTGGCCCCCGGCTCGCTCAGCTCCCGGTTGTTGTCCCGGGACCTCGCCGCGGTCTTGGCGGCCCGGATCGACGCGCTGCCGATGGAGGCCCGCTCGGTGCTGCGGGACGCCGCTGTGGTGGGTACGTCGGTGCCTGCCGGTGCGTTGACCATCCTGGCCGAGCGGCGCATCGGCCGGCACGGCCGACCGGCGGCGGTCGCCGCGGTCGCGCTCGAGCAGGCCGTGGACGAGCTGCTGCACCGCCGCATGTTGCGGCGTACCTCCGACGGCTATGCGTTCGTCACCCCGCTGCTGCGGGAGGCGGCGTACGCCGGGATCGGTAAGGCGGACCTGGCCGAGCGGCACGCCTACCTGGCGCGGTGGGCGGCGAGCGGGCGGGCGGGGATGTCCGAGGGGGACGTCGACATCTTCGTGGCCAGGCACGTGGAGCAGGCGGCGGCCCTGGCTGAGATGGTGGGGCTGCGGCCGGACGCGGATCCACGACTGGTGGTGCCGTTGGGGGTGAGCGCGCTCAGCCGGGCGGCGCGACGCGCGCTCGCGGAGGGTGAACCAGAGCTGGCGGTGGAGTACGGCACCCGCGCCACCCAGTTGGCCGGCGGTGAACTGGGCCCGTCGGACCGGCTCGTCCACGCCCGCGCGCTGTTGCAGAGCGGACGTGCGGCGGAGGCCCGTGACTTGGCGGAGAAGGTCTACGCCAACGCTGGTGACGATCCGGTGGTGCGGGCGGGCGCGTTGCTCGTGGCTGGTCGGGCGCACCGCGCGCTGGGGGAACCGGACCGGGCGGTGCGCTCTTGGCGTGAGGCGCTGTCGGTAGCGGCCGCGGCCGGTTTGACCACCGAGCGTGCCGAGGCGCTCCACCGGCTCGGCATGGCCGACTACTTCGCCGGGCGGCTCGCCGAGGCGTCCGAGCGATTCGACGAGGCGTACAAGATCGCTGCGGAGGCGGGTGACCGACGCAGCCAGGGCTGGTCGCTGCACCATCTGGCCTGGGTGGCGACCGCGCGGGGAGACTTCGACGGCGCCGACCGGGCACTGGGTCAGGCGATTCGGATCTTCGCCGAGCAGCGTGACCAGTTCGGTCGGGCGTTCGTCCGCGGTACCACCGCGTTCGCCCGGCTTCTCGCCGGGAGGTTGACCGAGGCGCAGCGGTTGGCTCGGGCGTTCCTGCCGTTTGGAGAGCGGGTCGGCGAACTGTGGGCGGTGGGTACCTTGCGTGCGGTCTCCGCGTTCGCCGCGGCCGAGTTGGGTGAGCTCACCACAGCAGACCAGGTGGCCCGTCACGCCTATCGCGACTTCGCCTCGACCCGGGACGACTGGGGGCGTGGTCTGGCGCTCATCGTCCGGGCGGTGATCGCGCGTGGACGGGGCACGACCGACCACGCGGCCGACTTGTTGGAGGACGCTGACGCCTACTGCGCGCGGACCGGCCATCCATTGTTGATCAACGTTGCCCGCACGCTACGCGGCGTGGTGGCGTTGGAGGCCGGTGATCCGGCCATGGCCCGGGCGCAGGCCGAGGCGGTGTTGGCGGCAGCGCAGGCGCACGGCATGTTGGAGCCGACACAGATCGGGGCGCGAGTGCTGCTCGCCCGCGCCCACCTGGCCACCGGCGACCACGGCGAGGCGCGCGCCTTGCTCGGGCCGATCGTCGCCGCGCCGGAGGCGCCGTCGGTGCTCTTCCCGCGCGGGCAGGCGGTGGCGGTGTACGCGTCCGCGCTGTTGGCGGCGGACGAGCCGGCGGAGGCGTTGGCATGGGCTCGTCGGAGTCGCGAACTCCGCGTCGAGGACGTCCGCAGCCGAGTGATCGCGGCGTTGGTGCTGGCGCGGGCGCTGGCCGCGAACGGGGAGTGGGAGCAGGCGCGTAGCGTCGCCGACGAGGCGGTGCAGTTGGCGTACGCGACCGAGCAGGTCAGTGAACGCGCTGCGGCGGACGAGGTGCGCGCCAGCCTGGACTGATCGGACTGCCGGTCCGGGTGGCACGTCGCAGCGCCGGGCTGGGTTACGGTCTACCAGTGAGCGCAACCGATTCTAGGTCACCGGTGCCGCGGATTCCCGGACTTTCCGGGCTTACGGTGCTGGCGCGAGGCGGGTATGCCACGATCTACCGCGCAACGCAGGACTGGGTCGGCCGTGAGGTCGCGGTCAAGGTGGAGAACCGGACCCTGGACAACGAGCGCGACCAGCGCCGGTTCCGCCGGGAGGCGCGGGCAGCCGGTCAAATGTCCTCCCATCCGCATGTGGTGGATCTCTTCGACGTTGGCGTGACCCACGATCTCCACCCGTACATGATCATGGAGCTTTGTGACGGGTCGTACGCCGATCGGATGAAGGTCGCCCCGTTGACACCGGGTGAGGCGCGCGACGTTGGAGTGAAGATTGCCGACGCGCTGGCGGAGGCGCACCTGCTCGGTGTCTTGCACCGGGATGTCAAACCGGCGAATCTGCTGATCAGCCGCTGGGGGGAACCGCAGTTGGCGGACTTCGGTCTCGCGGTCCTTGCGGAGACGCGGGAAACGTCGATCACGTTGGAGGTGCACACCCCGGCGTACTCTCCTCCGGAGACGTTCCGTCATGGGCCACCCACGGCGGCGGTGGACGTCTACTCGTTGTGTGCAACGCTTTACGCGTTGATGAGTGGTCGACCTCCGAGGTGGCAGAACAATCCCAACCCGAGCGTCCTCACCCTGCTGGAGGTGTTCGACCAGCCGATCCCGGACCTGCCCGGGGTGCCGAAGGAGTTTCTCGACATCCTCCGCTTGGGTATGGCCAACGATCCTCGGGAACGCCCGACCGCGATGGCCCTGCGCGACATGTTGGCGGCACTGCCGATCGAGCGTGGCCCCAGCCCGAGCGCGGTTCGGGCGACTGCCCGGGTGCCGGGCGCGCGGACGCGGTCGATGCAGACGACCCAGCCCGACCCTGCCTGACGCGCCGTGGCGGTGTGGACCCCGACCGGGCTAGGCGCCGGGAAGGTCGTCGAGCATCACCACTTCGGTGTGGCGGGGAAGTTCGGTGAGGACGACCGAGCCTTCTGGGCTGTCGACATAGGACACATCGCCTACCCGGTGGATGGTGAAGGCGATCCGGACCCCCGCCACGTCCAAGACGGCGGTGGTCTCGTCGACCTTGATGATCGCTACCGGCGGATGGTCGTCCGGCAAACTGCTGGGCTGCCCCAGGCCCGCCAGGTCCAGTTCCCCGGGGTCCACCGCCCGCACCCACCAGTGCGCCAAGTCGCCGTAGCGATCCAGCCGGTAGCCGATTTCTACCAGGCCGGCCGGCCCTCGGTACACGGTGGTCTGCGCACCCGAGGGCACGTTGCGCCAGCCTGAAGGCAACCCACCCAGCACCCGGGTGCCCGCCCGCCTTCCCGCTGCCGCGGCGAGCGCCGCGGCCAGGCAGGACAGCCGCACAGCATCCATTGAGGACAGAAGCGGTGCGAAGACCTCTGGATGGTCGTCGAGGAAGCTGGTATCGACCGTCCCGGACAGGTACTCCGGATGGCGCAGGACCCGGGTGAGCAAGTCGCGGTTGGTGACCACGCCGTGGATGCGGGTGCGCGCCAGCGTGGCTGCCAACAGCCGGGCCGCCTCGTAACGAGTGGCCGAGCAGGCGACCAGGGTGGCCAGCGCCGAGTCGTAGTGCACGTTGACGTGACTCGGGGCAGCGACTCCGGCGTCCACCCGCAGCCCCGGTGTGGTCAGAGGCCGGAACTCTCCGTCCGGCGTCGGCACCCAGAACCGGTGCAACGGCCCGGTGGTGGGCAGCCAGGCGTACCCCGGGTCTTCGGCCCGCAGCCGTGCCCCGACCGCGTGTCCGCGTGGCGGTGGGGAATCGGTGCAGGGCAACGGTGATCCCTCCGCCACTGCGAACTCCCACCGGACGAGGTCCATTCCCATCAGGCATTCGGTGACCGCGTGCTCCGGCGACAGGCCCGGTCGCAGTCCGCGTACGTGGAACTCGCCGTCCTCGGTGAGCAGGAACTCCACCGTGCCGGCACCGGTGAACCCGACCGCCCCGGCAGCGCGGGCCGCGGTGGTGAGCAGGCGCTCCCGTAGCTCTGGTGACACCGCCGGCGACGGGCTTTCGATCACCAGCGCCTGGTCCCGGCGTCGGATCGAACATTCGCGTTCGGTCAGGCAGACGGTGTTGCCGTGCGGGTCGACCAGGATCTCGACCTCCAGGCATCGGGACCGGCCAGGCGTGGAGCGACCGTTGCGCTGGCGAGTCGATTCGCCGTCACTGTCCGGGACCGGCAACCCGGCAGCCGCGAGCCGTGCCACCACACTGGGCCGGTCCGCAAGCGCGGTGAGTAGTTTCGCCGGAGCACCGACCCAGGTCAGCCCGGCGTCGTCGACGGCGGCCGCGAACGTCGGATCGGTGGCGAGCATTCCCCAGCCGGGGTGGATGGCGTCAGCGCTGGTCTTGCGGGCCGCGGCGAGGAGAAGATCCCGACGTAGGTAGGTGGCGGTCGGAGCGTTACCGGGCAGGTGGACCGCCCAGTCCGCGGCGGCGACGTGGGGCGAGTCAGCGTCGGCGTCGGAGTAGACCGCTACCGTCTCGATGCCGATCAGACGGCAGGTGGCCAGGACACGCTGGGCGGCCTCGCCCCGGTTGGCCACCAGCACCCGCCGGATCACGCGCCTACTCCGGCCATTGCCCGCCCGCGGGCCGCCAGGGCGATGAGAGACAGACAGAACCCGAGCACCGTGCGGGTGTCGCGGGGATCGATGATGCCGTCGTCGTCGAGCCTGCCTGAGAGCGTCAGCGCCGAGGACTCCGGCTCGGTCGGGCTCAGGGCGGCCCAGGCGTCCGGCCAGGCGAAGCGGAAACGGGCGACAGTGTTCAACAGCGGCACTCCGCACCAGCCGCCGATCCTCACCGTGATCAACGGCACCCCGGTCGCGGCCGCGGCCATCGCGGTCTCCGCCCGGTGCGGGTGGGCCAGGCCCTGTCGCAGAAGGATGACCGGGGTGCGAGTCACCGCGGCCTGTCGAAGCAAGCGGCACGCCTTGCGGGACTCCACCGGACGCACCGGCCCGGTGGTCTCGGCGATGACGCCGACGGGGTGCCCGTGGATCCGGCCCCACCCGGCGCACACCTCGCTCCCACGCCCCGGCTGCACCTCGTCGAACTCGGACCCGTCGAGGATCCGTCCGAGGATCTCGGCCACGTCGGAGGGCGGGACGCCGAGAAGGTCTTCCACGTCGTACGTCGGTGGCGAGGTGCGCAGCGGTTCCATCACCGGCCCAGGCAGGCGGGCGACGCAGGCACGGGCCAGCCGCAGCGCGTCACGTTCGTCCTCGGCCACCTGCTCAGCGTGCCCGGCGGTGGGGTGCCCGCGCAGAGCGACGGTGGAGTCGAAGCACCCGACGTCCGCCGCGGCTCCAGGCTGGCCGAAAAAGACACCGACGGTGGGGATGTGGGCCGCGTTGAGCGCCGCCAGCGCGCCCAGCGTCGAGGCGGTGCCCCGGAACAGCTCCGGTGGGCTGGCCGGAGCCAGCCCTTCCGCCTCGATCAGTGCCACCGTCGGTAGGTGCTGTTCGCGTGCGATCCGCACCGCCCGTTCGATCTTCCGCAGTGTGAGGCGGTCGAGGGCGCCGCTTCGGACGGTCGGGTCGTTGGCGATGAGCACGCAGGGCCGGTCCTCGACGACGCCGATGCCGGTGACCACGGCGGCTCCGACCGGTGTGTCCGTGCCCCAGCCCGCCACCGGGCTCAACTCCAGTAACGGGGAGTCCCGGTCCACCAGCAACTCGATCCGCTCCCGCGCGAGGAGCTTGCCGCGGGCGTGGTGGCGGGTGGCGGCTCGCTCTCCGCCCCCCTCACGAGCCGCGTCCAGCGCCCGCTCCAGGTCGGCCAGGGCACCGCACATGGCGGTGCGACGGTCGAGGTAAGACCGCGACCGGGGGTCTGCGCTGCTACCCAGCACGGCCATCCGCAGTCACCTTCCACATCACCGGCTGAACACAGAGACAACGAGTCGCAAGCCAGGTCGGAAACCCCGGCCACGATCACCCAGTCAGGGCTGTCGAGGACAGGCAAGGTCGGCGGACCGATCACCAGTGCGGCTGGTGCTGGCGACCTTCAACACCACCTGATCCCGGCGGGCAGCCGCCGCGACTCGTGCACGAGTGCCGGGGAGTGTTCACGCCAGTGACAACGACGACGGCGCGCTCAGGATGCGGCGCGCCGCGAAGCGACGGTGCGCGGAGGGCTCACACCCGGGCGCGACGTGCCAGGCGCTCCGGGTCCAGGATGATCACGCTCTTGCCATCCAGCCGCAGCCAGCCACGGGAGGCGAAGTCGGCCAGTGCCTTGTTCACCGTCTCCCGGGAGGCGCCGACCAGCTGCGCGAGCTCCTCCTGAGTCAGGTCGTGAGTGACCCGCAGGACACCGCCGTCCCGGCTGCCGAAGCGGCTCGCCATCTGAAGCAGGTTCTTCGCCACCCGGCCCGGGACGTCCGTGAAGATCAAGTCCGCGCGATCGTCGTTGGTGCGGCGAAGCCGGCGGGCGAGCACCCTGAGCAGCTGCTCGGCGATCTCTGGGCGGTTGGTCAGCCACGGGCGCAGCGCCTGCTTACGCATCCGCGCCATCTTGGTGTCGACCACCGCTGTCACCGTCGCGGTGCGCGGCCCGGGGTCGAACAGCGAGAGCTCGCCGACCATGTCCGAGGGGCCCATGACAGCGATCAGGTTCTGCCGACCGTCGGCCGCCCGGCGGCCCACCTTGAGCTTGCCGGACAGGACGATGTACAGGCTGTCACCGGGCTCGCCCTCGCTAAAGACGACCTCGCCCTTGCGGACCTCGACCGTCTCCATCTCCTTGGCGAGCGCCTCGGCCGCTTCCGGGTCGACTCCCTGGAAGATGCCGCTACGGGCTAGCACCTCGTCCATCTCGAACCTCCCTGCCAGCGCGGATGCCGCGCCAGGGACAAGTCTAGGCGCCCCTCCTGGAAAACCGTACACCGGTACGGGTGGTGATCCGATCAAACCCGAAAGGCCGGTGTGTCACTTATGAGCGCACAGGTACGCTCCCGTGGCGATGCCTCAAGGAGCTAGGGCGGTCGGCGGACCTCCGCGCCGGCGGCCGACATTACTGGTGATCTTCGCGGCGGCGCTGGTGGCGGGGGCGGCCATACTGGTCGGCCTGCGCTTCGCTGGTAGCGGCGACCCATCACCGACGGTGGGGATCTGGCAGGGCGCGGCCTCGCCGTCCACCCCGGCACCCAGCCCCAGCCCCAGTCCGTCCGAGCCGCCCGTCATCTCGATGTCGGCGACCGGCGACATCATCTTCGGCACCGCGGGATCGTTGCCACCCGCCGACGGAGACGGCTTCTTCGACGGGGTGGCGGAGGCCTTGCAAGCCGACCTGGTGATGGGCAACCTGGAGCAGCCGCTGACCGAGGACACAGGGGTCTCCAAGTGCGGTGACAGCCCCAACTGCTTCGCGTTCCGGGCACCGCCGCACTACGCCCGCCACCTGAGCGAGACCGGCTTCGGGCTGATGAACCTGGCCAACAACCACGGCAACGACTACGGGCCAGCCGGGCGGGAGAACACGAAGGCGGCGCTGGAGGAGCATGGCATCGCCCACACCGGTGAACGCGACCAGATCACCGTGGTGGACGTCTCGGGGGTTACCGTCGCGGTGCTCGGTTTCAGCTCCTACGAGTGGACCAACAGCTTGATCGACCTGGATCAGGCCCGCGACGTGGTGGACCGGGCCAGCCAGCAGGCCGACGTGGTGGTCGTGCAGGTCCACATGGGCGCCGAGGGGGCGAACGAGACCCGCGTCCGGCCAGGGGTGGAGACCTACCACGGCGAGAACCGCGGAGATCCGATGGCGTTCGCCCGTGCGGTCATCGACGCCGGCGCCGACCTGGTGGTGGGGCACGGCCCGCACGTCTTGCGTGGGCTCGAGTTCTACCAGGGCAGGTTGATCGCCTACAGCCTGGGCAACTTCGCCGGGGGTGGCGGCACCCTGCGCTCCGACGGCAACCTCGGTCTTGGCGCGGTGCTCAAGGTGTCGGTGCGCGCCGACGGCAGCTTCGTCGAGGGCCAGCTGATCTCCACTCACATGTACGACCAGGGGCTACCCAAGGTCGACCCGCAGCAGCGGAGCCTGGCCCTGGTTCGGGAGGTCACCGAGCTGGACTTCCCCGAAACCGGCGCTCAGCTCGGCGAGGACGGGGAGATCACCCCACCGGGGGTCTGAGCCTGCCGGCTGCGTCGGCTCCCACCGGCGCCAGAGTTGCAAGATCAGCGTTCTGGCGCCGGGGGACGTACGCTGTCGGCTGTGACCACGCGTGAGGAATCCCCGGTCGCGCGCAAGCGCCGGGCCCGTCGGATGGCCCGTGAACTCGCCGACATCCACCCCGACGCCCACTGTGAGCTTGATTACACCAATGCGCTGGAGCTCACCGTCGCGACCATCCTCTCCGCACAGACGACCGACGTGCGGGTCAACGAGGTCACGCCGAAGCTGTTCGCCCGCTATCCGACAGCCGCCGACTACGCCGCCGCCGACCGGGCGGAGTTGGAGGAGCTGCTGCGCCCGATCGGCTTCTTCCGGACCAAGGCCGACACGCTGATCAAGCTAGGTCAACAGTTGACCGACCGGTTCGGCGGGCGGGTGCCGGGGCGTATGGAGGACCTGCTCTCGCTGCCGGGGATCGGCCGCAAGACCGCCAACGTCATCCTCGGCAACGCGTTCGGGGTGCCCGGCATCACCGTGGACACCCACTTCGCCCGGCTTACCCGGCGGTGGGCATGGACCACCCAGACCGACCCGGTCAAGATCGAACAGGAGGTCGGCGAACTGATCGAGCAGCGGGAGTGGACAATGCTCTCGCATCGGGTGATCTTTCACGGACGCCGGGTGTGCCACGCACGTAAACCCGCCTGCGGTGCCTGTTCGCTGGCACGGTGGTGCCCTTCGTACGGGACCGGTCCGACCGACCGGGAGACAGCGGTGAAGCTGCTCAAGGGCCCGCGGGTGGCGGAGTTGGCGGCGCTGGTACCTCCGGAACGGGAGGGGTGAACGCCATGCGGGGACAGCGGCGCCTGGCCTGGGCGGCGTTGATCCTGACGATCCTGGCCGGGTGCGGCAGCAGTAGCGACGCGCCGCCACCCGCCTCCGGGACCCTCGCCGGCTGCGACGACCTGGTGGTGAGTGCCGAGTCGGCGCCGGCCCGACCACTGCCCGACCTCGACCTGCCCTGCTTCGTCGGCGGTGAGCCGGTGGCGCTGGACCGCCTCCGTGGCCCGGCGGTGCTCAACCTGTGGGCGTCCTGGTGCGAACCTTGCCGGAGGGAGCTGCCGGTCATGCAACGGTTCGCCGAGCAGGCCGACGGCCGGGTCGAGGTCATCGGAATCGTGGTGAGCGACCGGCCCCACGCTGCCGCGGCGCTCGCCGAAGACCTGGGGGTCACGTTCCCCGCCCTCGAGGACCGCGACGACCAGCTTCGGCCACTGATCGGCGCGCGCGGCGTGCCCGCCACCGCGTTCATCGACGCCGACGGCAACCTGCGCCACGTCCACGACCTGCCGCTGGACGACGAGGAGCTCGCGGACCTGGTCGCCGAACACCTGGAGGTGACCGTCGAGTGAGCGAGCTGCCCGCGTGGTGGGAGCCGCTGCGGACCCGCGCCATGTCGGCCCGTGCCAGCGACTTCACTCGCCACCCCACCCCGAACGACCGAGGACGGCCCAGCGCCGTCCTCGTCTTGCTGGGCGAGCAGGCAGGGCAGCCGGACGTGCTCATCCTGCAGCGGGCCGAGACGTTGCGGAACCACGCCGGTCAACCGGCGTTCCCCGGGGGAGCGACCGATCCGACCGACGCCGGGCCGGCGCACACCGCGCTGCGGGAAGCCTCGGAGGAAGTGGGTGTCGATCCGCGGAGCGTCACCGTGGTGGCGGAGCTGCCGCGACTGTGGATACCGGTCAGTGGCTTCGTCGTCTCCCCAGTTCTGGCCTGGTGGCACGCACCCCACCCGGTGCATCCGCGGCAGCCGGAAGAGGTCGCGCGGGTCGTCCGACTGCCGATCTCGGAGTTGACCAACCCCGCCAACCGGTGCCGCGTACGCCACCCCAGCGGTTACCTGGGCCCCGGCTTCCAGGTCGGCGGCATGCTGGTGTGGGGATTCACCGCCGGTGTGCTCTCCACTGTCCTCGAACTGGGTGGTTGGGCACGCCCTTGGCCGCGTGACCGTGTCGTCGATCTCCCTCCGGAAGGCGCGCGGCCCGTACGCTAAGTGAGTGTCGGTGATCGACCTTGTGCTGGTCCTGCTCATCCTGATCTTCGCGGTCAGCGGGTACCGGCAGGGCTTCGTCGTGGGGGTGCTGTCCTTCGCCGGGTTCTTCGGCGGGGCACTGCTCGGGCTTCAGCTCGGTCCGTTGCTGGCGCGTCAGCTACACGGTGACGCGCTGCGGGTCGTGGTCTCGCTGCTGTCGGTGTTCGGCCTGGCGGTGCTCGGGCAGGCGCTCGCCGGCTGGATCGGGTCGCAGGTGCGCAGCACGATTCGCAGCAACCCGGGGCGCCGCGCCGACGACATCGGCGGCGCGCTGGTGTCTGTGGTCGCGGTGATCCTGGTGGCGTGGCTGGTGGCGGTGCCGTTGGCCTCGTCCTCCATGCCGTGGCTGAACCGGATGGTGCGCGACAGCGCCGTACTTCACGCCGTCGACCAGGTGATGCCGGACCAGGCCCGGACCTTGTCCCAGGCGCTGCGCGACACCGTGGACACTCGTGGATTCCCGGACGTCTTCGGCACCTTGGCCCCGACCCAGGTACGTGACGTCCCCGCGCCGGACCCGTTGTTGGCCGGTTCACCGGTCGTGCAGCAGGCCGCCCGTTCGGTGGCGAAGATCTACGGCAGCGCTCCAAGCTGTTCCCGGCGGATCGAGGGTTCCGGTTTCGTGTACGCCCCTGGGTACGTGATGACCAACGCCCACGTGGTGGCCGGCACCGAGTCCGTGGCCGTCGAACTGGACGGTGAGCGACACGACAGCACCGTGGTGGTCTACGACCCGGAACGGGACCTGGCGGTGCTGTACGTGCCGAGCCTGCACGCGCCGCCGATGCGGTTCGCCGGTACTCCCGCCGACGACGGCGCGGACGCGATCGTGCTTGGCTTCCCACTCAACGGACCGTTCAATGCCCAGTCGGCGCGGATCCGCGACGTGCGCAGCATCACCGGCCCGGACATCTACGACTCCACCCGAGTCACCCGGGAGATCTACACCATCCGGGCTCTCGTCCGCAGCGGGAACTCGGGCGGGCCGCTCGTCAGCGCCGACGGTGACGTGCTGGGCGTGATCTTCGCCGCGGCGGCGGACGACCCCAACACCGGCTTCGCGGTCACGGCCAAGGAGGCGGCGCCCGTGGCTCAGGCCGGGGTCCAGCGCACCACGCCCGCCGACACCGGTGACTGTGCCTGATCGTCGACCAGCACCGGGTTGAGGCGCGTGAGATTCTGGCCAGGGGTCGGCGGCACGGGTACCGACTCTGGCGGGTCGGTCGGCCCAGGCGCGGACTCCACCGGGTCGGCTGGCTCTTCCTCCGTGTCCGCGGGGTGCGTGTCCGGCTCAGGAGCCCGTGGCGTCGGTGTCGGCGCCGGCTGCGGTGGCTCAGTGGTCGGCTCGGCGGCCGGCGGGTCGGGTGACGGCGTGGTCTCCGGCTCGGGCGACGCCTGCTCGAGCGGCTCAGGGGGTGCCGCACCGAGCCGGCCGGTGCCGTGACGGGCCTTGGTGTCTAGTGGGTTGCCGGATACGCGGGCCACGCTCGCGGTCAGCGCGGCCACCGGATCGAGCGCCCCGAACCCGTACGCCGGGTCGCGGCCTGCCGGACCCAGGTCCCGAGCGGTCGACACGAGCCGGTTGACGACATCCCCGGCGGATAGCTCCGGCCACCGGGAGCGGATCAGCGCCGCCGTGGCGGCGACCAGGGCCGACGCGAAGCTGGTGCCCTGTGCCAGCCGGTACGACCCGTCAGGGTGAGCCCCACTGACCACGGCTGGCGCGCTGAGCACGGTCTCCGGTCCGGTGACCGAACCCTCCCACAGTCGTGGCTCGGTGCCCGGCATCCACACCAGACCCGAAACCGCCACCACCCCTGGCTCCCGCGCGGGGTACCACACCGTGACGGGGCCGTTCCCCGGGCGGTTACCGGTGCACGCCACCACCACCACGTCGTGAGCCATGGCGTAGTCGAGCGCCTCGCGGAGCGCGGCGCTGTAGCCGTGTCCGCCGAGGGAGAGATTGATTACGTCGGCGCCCTGCTCGACCGCCCACCGTACCCCCGCGGCAACCGTGGTCGCGCTCTTGTAACGGTTCTGCTCGTCCAGCACCCGGACGGGCAGGATCGTCGCGTCGGGAGCTAGCCCGATCGCGGACGTGCCGTCGTGCCCGACGATCAACGAGGCCACCGCGGTACCGTGCCCCACCGGGTCGACGGTGCCGTCGGTGGAGCCGTCGACGTGGTCGGAGCCGGGAAGCACCCGGCCGGCAAGCGCGGGATGGTCCGCCGCCACCCCTGAGTCGAGCACGGCGACGACCACGCCGTCGCCGGTGGAGTGCTGCCACGCCTCCGCCGCGCCGAGCGGCGTCAGCTGGGAGTGCGGTCGCGTCACCACGCTGGTGGCGACCGGTACGGCCTCGACGACCGACCCGACACCCGCCCGTTCGGCGGGGTCCGCGACGGTCACCGGGTCCCCGGCGGACGCGGGCCCGCAGGGAAGCAGCACGGTGGTCGCGGCCAGCACCGCGACCACGATGCGCGGACCGCCGCGTCGAACCCGGTGAGTCACGGGCATATTGTCGCGTGATCGCTCCGGTTTGGTAGGCACACCCGCCGATACGGTGCGTCGCGAGTCTGGTGAGGCTCGGGTGTGCTAGCCGCTGGCCTCCTTCTGCCGCCGGAAGGAGGCCGCGATCTCCTCTTCGGCCTCGCGCCGGCCGACCCAGGTCGCGCCCTCGACGCTCTTGCCGGGCTCCAAGTCCTTGTAGACCGTGAAGAAGTGTTCGATCTCCAGCCGATCGAACTCCGGCACGTCGGCGATGTCGCGCAGATGGGCCAGGCGCGGGTCGTCCGCCGGGACGCAGAGGACCTTGTCGTCGGCGCCCGCCTCGTCCCGCATCCGGAACATGCCGATGGCTCGGCTGCGGATCAGGCAGCCGGGGAAGGTCGGCTCCGGCACGAGTACCAGCGCGTCGAGCGGATCACCATCCTGTCCGAGGGTGCCCTCGATGAAGCCGTAGTCGGCCGGGTACTGGGTGGAGGTGAACAGAGTCCGGTCCAGCCGGATCCGGCCGGTGGCGTGATCTACTTCGTACTTGTTCCGATTGCCTTTCGGAATCTCCACCGTGACGTCGAAATGCAATGGCTTCCCCTCATCGTCCCTTGGCCGGCAGGCCAAGTCGCCCTCGTGCCGACTGCGCTGGCTCGCCCCTAATCCTCACGCCGGCATGCCATAGTTTCGCGGAAGGGTCGCGAGCGCGCGGAGGAGGGCCGGGTGGGGAGGCTGATGTCACTGCTGGGGCGCCGGGCGGTCGCGATCGCGGCCGTGGTCGCCGGGCTGGTGGTGCTCGCGGTGGTCGTCACGCTGGCGCTCGTGCCACCACCACAGACCGGACGTTGGGCTACACCTGATCCCAGCGCCGGGCCGTCGCTACCCACCCCACCGGTGGTGCTCGAACCGGTGGCAGCCGGGTACGTGCCAGTCGCCGAACACGTGCGCGCCAAGGTGGCGAAGCCGCTGCGGGACCCGGATCTGGGGGAGCGGGTCAGCGCCGAGGTAATCGATCTGACCACCGGTGCCAGCCTCTACCGGCATCGGGCGGACTCGCCGACCATTCCGGCCTCCACCGTCAAGTTGGTGACCGCCATCACCGCCTTGGCCGTGCTCGATCCGGCCCACCAGTTCCCCACCATCGCGGTGGCCGGCGACGAGCCGGGTGAGGTGGTGCTGGTGGGCGGTGGTGACCCCACCCTCGCCATCGACTCCGTCGGCGCCTACCCGGGTGCCGCCCGGCTCGACGCGCTCGCCGGTCAGGTACGCGCGGCGCTCGGCGAGCAGGAGATCACCAAGGTGACGGTGGACGCCAGCGTCTTCACCGGGCCGGTGTACGGGCGGTGGGACGACGACATCCCCGACGGCGGCTACGTCGGCCCGATCACCGGGCTGATGACCGACGCCGGGCGGGTGGATCCGCAACAGGTGAAGCTACCGGCCAAACGCTGGTCGGAGCCCGACGTCGCGGCCGGTCGTGCCTTCGCGGAGCTGCTCGGGGTGGCGCCGGACACGGTGACGCGGGGCAAGGCGCCCGCCCCGGTCAGCGGCGACGACGCTGCGCGACATGACGGCGGTGCCCCAGCTCCCGGCACCGAACTGGGACGGGTCCTGTCCATGCCGGTCCAACGTCTGGTCGAGATCATGTTGCTGGACAGCGACAACGTGATCGCCGAGTCGCTGGCACGGCACGTGGCGCTGGTGCGCGGTGAGCCGGCGTCGTTCGAGGGTGGGGCGGCGGCGATGCGCCAGGTGCTGGCGGATCTCGGCCTGCCGGTCACCGGGGTGAAGCTGGCTGACGGCAGTGGTCTGTCCCGGAGCAACAAGGTGCCCGCCAGCCTGCTCACGGCCCTGCTCAGCCTCGCCGCGAACTCGGAGCGTACGGAGTTGGCCGGCATCTTCCCCGGTCTCCCGGTCGCCGCTTGGTCCGGCACTCTGGCCAGCCGGTTCGAGGAGGAGGCCGAGGCCGGGATCGGGGTGGTCCGGGCCAAGACCGGCACCTTGTACGGCGTCCACGGCATCGCCGGCACGGTGACCACGCAGGAAGGCCGGTTGTTGGGCTTCGCCTTCCTGGCCGACGAGGTGTCCGGGAGTCAGGAGAAGGCGCGCGAGCTGCTGGATCGGGCCGCCGCGGCGCTGGCCGCGTGCGGCTGCAACTGATCTGGCCGACGCCCACGGGTACCGTGGCGGTATGGCGCAGCTCGTGGACTGGGATCTGGCGGCGACGACGGCGAAGGCATTGCGCCGCTCCGGGCCGCGTGTCACCTACGACGAGGCGGCCGCCGTCGTAGCGGACCTGCGCCGGCTCACTGACGAGGCAGCCGAGCACGTCGCGGCCTTCACGGGCCTGCGACCACAGGTGGAGCATCCACCGGTCCGGGTGGTCGACCGGGCGGACTGGGCAGACGTCAACATCGTGGGGCTTCGCGAGGTGATCACCCCACTGGTGACGCAGCTGGCCGGCCAGCCGCGTCACCCCGGCTTCGGGGCGGCGTTCGGTGCCCGCGTCACGGGACTGCAAGCCGGCAGCGTCCTGGCCTATCTGTCCGGCAAGGTGCTGGGCCAGTACGAGGTCTTCTCCGGCGATCCGGGGCAGTTGCTCCTGGTAGCCCCCAACATCGTCGAGGCCGAGCGGAAGCTTCAGACCAATCCGCGCGACTTCCGGCTGTGGGTGTGCCTGCACGAAGTCGCTCACCGCACCCAGTTCACGGCTGTGCCGTGGTTGCGGGGGCACTTCCTCGCCGAGGTGCAGGCGTTTGTGGACGCTTCCCGGGACAGCATGGATGCGCTGGGTCGGCGGCTGCGGGACGGCCTGGCGACACTCGCCGACGCGGTCCGCAACCCGGACAGCCGTGCGAGCGTCCTGGACATCGTGCAGACGCCCCAGCAGCGGGCGGTTCTCGATCGCCTGACCGCGGTGATGACCTTGCTGGAGGGGCACGCCGAGGTCGTGATGGACGGCGTCGGCCCGGACGTGGTGCCCAGCGTGGCGGAGATCCGACGCAAGTTCAACCGCAGGCGCGAGGAGGCCAACCCCGCGGAGAAGCTGATACGCCGCCTGTTGGGGATCGAGATGAAGCTACGACAGTACGCCGAGGGTCGCTCCTTCGTCCGGGCAGTGGTGGATCGGGTCGGCATGGACGGCTTCAACCGCGTGTTCACCTCCCCGGAGACGCTGCCCACGCTGTCTGAGATCACTGATCCGGACGCCTGGGTGAACCGGGTGCACGGTCCCGTCACCACCTGACCGTGGCGACTGTCCCACCGCCGGTGGCGGCGTTGCGGACCGCAGTTCGGGAGGCGCTACGAGCGGTCGCCACCGGTGACTCCTCACCTCTGGCTCTGGTGGCCTGCTCCGGCGGCGCCGACTCGTTGGCGCTCGCCGCGACCACCCTGTTCGTCGCGCCGCGGATGGGCTGGCGGGCTGGTCTAGTCACCGTCGACCACGGCCTGCAGGCCGGCTCTCGACAGCGCGCGGAGGCGGTGGCGCGCTGGGCGCGAGAGGTCGGTCTGGCCCCGGTCGAGGTGCTGCCGGTGCGCGTGGCGGGGCGACCCGGAGGTCCGGAGGCGGCCGCCCGCGAGGCCCGCTATCAGGCGCTGGCTGATTCCGCCCGCCGACTGCGAGCGACCGCGGTGCTGCTGGGTCACACTCGCGACGACCAAGCGGAGACGGTGCTGTTGGCGCTGGCGCGGGGTGCGGGGCCGCGTGGCCTGGCGGGAATGCCGATGCGCCGGGAGGTCGGTGGTGTCACCTGGCTGCGCCCCCTACTGTCGGTGAGCCGGGAGCGGACCGCCGCCGCCTGCGCCGCGCTGGGGCTGGACCCGTGGCAGGATCCGCACAACACCGACCCGGCGTATGCCCGGGCCCGGGTGCGGGCGACCGTACTCCCGGCGCTGATCGACGCCCTGGGCGACAAGGTGGTGGACAATCTGGCGCGGACGGCGGCGCTGGTGGCGGCGGACAACGCGGTGCTCGACGAGTTGGCGGCCGACGCGTTGGTCAAGGCGCGCGCGCCGGACGGGAGCCTGGTGGTGGAGGCGCTGGCCAAACTCGCTCCCGCGATTCGAGGGCGGGTGCTGCACGCCTGGGCCCGAGAGCTAGGGGCGCCGGGCGGGGCGCTGTCCCACCGGCACGTGGCGGCGCTCGACGCCCTGGTCACCCGATGGCGGGGGCAGGGACCCACCCAACTTCCGGGAGGCATCACCGTGGCGCGACGGGGTCAGCTGCTCACCGTGGTGGCCGGAGGGCGGGCGTAACCGCACGGTAGTGGCGGTGCCGAACCCCGCGGGGACGGCGACGTGATCCGTTCCTAGTAGGGTCCGAGTATGGCTGCAGAGCCCTGCTGGTACGACTCCGACGTCGAGCGCGTGGTGGTGAGCGAGGCCGAGATCCGCGACAAGATCGAGGAGCTCGCCGCGAAGGTCGCCGCCGACTATCGGTCGGTGGATTCCATCCTGCTGGTGTGCGTCCTGAAGGGCGCCATCATGTTCCTGGCCGACTTCGCCCGCGCGTTAGGCCGGTGTGGCCCGCCGGTGGAGCTGGAGTTCATGGCGGTCTCGTCGTACGGGCAGGGCACCACCTCGTCGGGGGTAGTGCGGATCCTCAAGGACCTCGACCGGGACATCACCGGTCAGCATGTCTTGGTGGTCGAAGACATCCTCGACTCCGGGCTCACCCTCTCGTGGCTGCTGCGGTACCTAGCCAGCCGCTCGGCGGCGAGCGTGGAAGTGGTCACGCTGTTCCGTAAGCCCGATGCGGTGAAAGTGCCACTCTCGGTCAAGTACGTAGGGTTTGATATCCCCAGTGAATTTGTGGTCGGGTATGGCCTGGACTATTCCGAAAGGTACCGTGAAGTTCCGTATGTCGGTGTGCTGAAATCCGAGGTTCACGCCCGGCCGGCGCTGTGAACGGTCTGAGGCCGGTGGTCCGGAGACAGCCGACCGGGGGGTGAACGGTGTACCGTCGAATGGCCGAGAGGCGCAACGGGCATCTTCGGTTAGTCAGGCGAGCTGGACGTCGATCAGGAGGAGCCGGGCGCAAGGCGCCCAAGGAGAGCATGGAACGGACCCGTTTCTTCCGCCGACCGGTGGTCTGGATCATCATGGTGATCATCGGTGCGATCGCACTCAGCTCATTCTTCACCGGTCGCGACAACTACACCGAGGTGGAGACGTCGGTGGCGCTGGACCGCCTCAACTCCGGCGGCATCCAGAAGGTCCTCATCGAGGACCGCGAGCAGACCTTGAAGATCGACCTCGCCGAGCCGATGACCGTCAACGGTCAGGAGACCACCCGGATCCAGGCGCAGTACCCGTCAGACGTGGGCCAGCTCCTATGGGACCGGATCGAGGAGGCGTCAGCTCAGGGCCGGATCGCTGAGTACGTCGACACCGAGGTCAGCCAGGACAGCGTCTGGACCACCCTGCTGATCACCATGATCCCGATCGCGGTGATCGTGATCTTGATCTTGCTGTTCATGTCGCAGATGCAGGGTGGCGGCTCGCGGGTGCTCAACTTCGGCAAGTCGCGGGCGAAGCAGATCACCAAGGACATGCCCAAGACCACCTTCGCGGACGTGGCCGGCGCGGATGAGGCGGTCGAGGAGTTGCAGGAGATCAGCCCCAAGGTGGACATCGACCAGAT
>CAYTMR010000013.1:0-37236 GCA_964438855.1 uncultured Micromonosporaceae bacterium | reverse complement strand
TCCTCGACGAGGCGCAGAACACCACGCCCGAGCAGATGAAGATGTTCCTCACCCGGCTCGGGTTCGGCTCCAAGATCGTCGTCACGGGCGACGTCACTCAGGTCGACCTGCCCAATGGCCAGACCAGTGGGCTACGGGTGGTCCAGGAGATACTCGACGGCCTGGAGGATGTGCACTTCACCCGCCTAGGCAGCGCCGACGTGGTCCGCCACCAGCTGGTGAGCAACATCGTCGACGCGTACGCCCGGTGGGACGCCAGCCAGGCGGCGGAGGCGGTGCCCGCGGTGGCGGGACGGACCCACAACCGAACGGGACGCCGCCACTAGTGTGCCCGGAGTCACGGAGATGTCCATAGAGATCGCCAATGAGTCTGGTGTCGAGGTCGACACCGACGGCATCCTGGGAGTCGCCAGGCACACACTCGCCGAGATGGGGGTCAGCCCACTCGCTGAGCTGTCCATCTTGCTCGTGGACGAGGAGTACATGGCGGACCTCAACCACCGCTGGATGGACGGTGACGGGCCGACTGATGTCCTGGCCTTTCCGATGGACGAGGCTCACGTCGACAGCGGTCCAGGGGAGAACGGCGGTGAGCCGACTCTCCTGGGCGACATCGTGCTGTGTCCGCAGGTGGCGGCTCGGCAAGCGACCGTGGCCGGCCACACTACCTTCCAGGAGCTGGAACTGCTGACCGTGCACGGTGTCCTGCATCTGCTCGGCTATGACCACGCCGAGCCGGAGGAGGAACGCGAGATGTTCGGGCTGCAGAGCCGCCTGCTGGAGGGCTGGCGGCTGTCGCGGACCGGTTGAGATGGACCCTGCCGCCACGGGCGGATTACCTGATCTCGCCCTGCTGTTGTGGGCCGCCGGCCTGGTGGTGCTGGCCGGCGGCGTGGCGATGGCGGACGCCGCGATCGGGACGGTCTCCGCGGCGCGGGCCGGCGCTCTCGCCCAAGAAGGGGTCTGGGGCGCCGCGGCGCTGCAGGCCGTGGCCGCCGACCGACCCCGCCACATCAACCTGCTGTTGTTGCTACGACTGGCGTGCGAGCTGGTCGCCACCACTCTCGTAGCGTTCGTCGCGGTCGACACCTTCGGCCTCGGCTGGACCTCCGCGCTGGTCACCGCCGGAGCAATGACCGTGGTCAGCTTCGTGGTGGTGGGGGTGGGGCCGCGCACCATCGGCCGTCAGCATGCCTACGCGGTGGGCCGGTTCACCGCCCCGGCGATCCGCTGGCTCGGTCGGGCCCTTGGCCCGCTTGCCTCGCTGCTGATCTGGGTGGGGAACGCGGTCACCCCCGGCCGTGGTTTCCGAGAGGGACCGTTCGCTCCGTCGGCGGGTAACGACGCGACGGTGGAGCTGCGCGAGCTGGTGGACATGGCCGAGCAGCGGGGAATGGTCGAGCACGGTGAGCGCGACATGATCCACTCGGTGTTCCAGCTCGGGGACACCGTCGCCCGCGAGGTGATGGTGCCGCGCACCGAGATGGTCTGGATCGAGGCGCACAAGACCATCCAGCAGGGGTTGGCGTTGGCGCTACGCTCCGGCTTCTCCCGGATCCCGGTGATCGGTGCCAGCGTCGACGACGTACTCGGCGTCGTCTACCTCAAGGACCTGGCACGCTACGGCCTGGGCCGGGACGTTGGCGAGGCGCCACCGGTGCGGATCGACCAAGTGATGCGCCCGGCGGTGTTCGTGCCGGAGTCCAAGCCAGTCGACGATCTCTTGTCGGAGATGCAGGCGGCGCGGGTCCATCTGGCGATCGTGGTGGACGAGTACGGTGGCACCGCGGGTCTCGTGACGATCGAAGACATCCTCGAGGAGATCGTTGGTGAGATCACGGACGAGTACGACGTCGAGCGCCCTCCGGTCGAGCGACTGCCCGACGGCTCGGTCCGGATCTCGGCCCGGTTGCCGATCGAGGATCTTGGCGAGCTATTCGACGTCACCCTGCCCGCTGACGACGTGGACACCGTGGCTGGTCTCATGGCCCAAGCCCTGGGCCGGGTACCGATCCCCGGCGCGGTCGCTAATGTAGGTGGCTTGCGGCTGGTGGCCGAGGGTACGACCGGCCGCCGTAATCGGATCGAGACCGTGCTGGTGCGTCGGTTGGCCGGGGAACCTTCGGCGGCGACCGGATCCGGCCAGCGAGAATCGGCTGATGCCTGAGGGGGTAGACGGTGGAACTGGATGCGGAGGACGCGAAGTTGGTGACGTTGGCTCGGGCAGCGAGGGCCCGGGTGGGTGCGACGGAGGGAGCCGCGGTGCGTGACGCGGATGGACGCACCTACACCGGGGCTAGTGTGTCTCTACCGTCGCTCTCGCTGTCCGCGCTGCAGCTGTCGGTGGCCAGCGCCGCCGCGGCGGGCGCCACCGGGCTGGAGGCCGCCGTTGTCGTGTCCGACTCCTCGACTCTGGATCCGACGAGTCGAGCAGCGGTGCGGGACTTGAGTGAGGACGCGCCGATCCACATCGCCGCTTCCGACGGGACGGTTCTGACCACGGTGCGGGACTGATGGTCTACCGAGCCGGGTTCGCGTGCTTCGTCGGGCGACCGAACGCGGGCAAGTCGACTCTGACCAACGCCATCGTCGGTCAGAAGATCGCCATCACCTCCCACAAGCCGCAGACCACCCGACACGTGATCCGGGGTGTGCTGCACCGGCCAGACGCCCAGCTGGTGCTCGTGGACACCCCCGGCATGCACCGTCCACGCACGCTGCTGGGGGAACGCCTCAACGACCTGGTGCGGCAGACGTGGAGCGAGGTGGACGTCATCGGTGTCTGCCTGCCAGCGGATGAGCCGATCGGTCGGGGTGACCGGTTCATCACCGGGGAGGTCGCGGGACACCACGCCACCGTGTTGGCGGTGGTGACCAAGACGGATCTGGTCTCCCGCACCCAGCTCATCACGCACTTGGCGGCCGTCGCCGACTTGGCCGACTTCGCCGAGGTGGTGCCGGTCAGCGCGGTCACCGGCTACCAGGTCGATCGGCTGGTCGACGTGATGATCGGCTATCTGCCCGAGTCTCCGCAGCTCTACCCCGACGACATGATTACCGAGGAGCCGGAGCACGTCCTGATCGCGGAGCTGATCCGCGAGGCGGCGCTGGAGGGTGTCAGGGACGAGCTACCACACTCGATCGCGGTGCTGGTGGAGGAGATCCAACGGGAGGAACGCCTGACCCGGATCTACGCGCACATCTACGTGGAGCGACCCAGTCAAAAGGCGATCGTGATCGGCCACCGTGGCAGTCGACTACGTGACGTCGGCACCCGCGCCCGGCAACAAATCGAAGAATTGCTCGGCACTCGTATCTATCTGGATCTCCACGTTCGGGTGGCGAAGGACTGGCAGCGAGATCCGAAACAGTTGCGCAGGCTGGGCTTTTGAGTCACCTCATCGAGCGGTCGGCAGCACTGGCGACAGGCTGCCATTTGACACGGCACGGTGTCCGCCCCGTACGCTCCCGGCATGGCTTCACGGCGATGGCGGGTCACGCTCGGTGCTGGTGCCTGCGTGCTGGGTCTGCTCCTCTCCGCCTGCGGGGAGGAGGATGGGGAGTCGGACGGCGGCGGTGGCTCCCCACACGGTCCGCTGGCTGAGTTCCTCGGCTGGAGCGCTGATTTCTCAGCGCCGGAGGAGATGGCGGAGCGGGAGAGCCGGCGGCAGTACCGAGTCGAGGAGCTGGTCGCCGAGTGCATGGCCGGCCACGGCTTCGAGTACCTCCCCCAGCGGCCCGACGACCGGTCGGCCACCACCAACGAGGAGTACGACCGGATCATGGTGCTCCAGCGGGAAGACCCGGAGCGGTTCGCCAAGGAGTACGGCTACGGCATGACCACCATGCCGGAGATCGGCGGCTCCGCTGGGGTCTACGAGGACCCAAACTGGGAAATCCGTGAATCTCTCTCGCCGGAGGAGCGGGAAGCGTACGACCGGGCGCTGTGGGGTGAATGGCCGGAGGTGCAGGACGGTGAGGCGGCCACAGAACCGGAGAACCCCGGCTGCTACTCGCAGGCCAGCGACCAGGTCTACGGCTCCGGCGCCGATTACGAGCGCTGGGAGTCGATCAACCAGCAGATCAACGAGCTTTACGAGCGCATCGAGAGTGATCCGCGGGTGCTCGCGGCGACCGAGGCGTGGAGCGAGTGCATGGCGGAGGCCGGTTTTCCCGGCATGACAGAGATCTATAGCGGCAGCGAGACGGTCAGCGAGCGTCGCGCGGCGATGACCCGGGAGGGTGACTCGCTGGCCGGCGAGTCACCGCTGTCGACGGCACCGCCGGAGCCGGATGCGCAGCGGCTCGCCGAACTACAGGAGTTCGAGCGCACCATCGGGTACGCCGACTACCGGTGCCGGCGGGAGCACTACGACCCGGTGCGCTCCCAGGTCCGCGACGAGTTCGAGACCGAGTTCATCGAGGCGCATCGGGCTGAGCTGGAAGCGTACCGGGACTGGCTGGCCGGCATGGCCGACGACAGCGGCGAGTGAGCCGTCAGCGCTGGACTCGGGCGTTTCCGCCAGCGACGAGTCGCTCCACTTCAGATAGTGTCGCCATCGAGGTGTCCCCTGGCGTCGTCATGGCCAACGCGCCGTGCGCGGCGCCGTACTCCACCGCTAGCGCCAGGTCGCCCTTCTCCATCAGGCCGTAGATGAGTCCGGAGGCGAAGCTGTCGCCACCACCGACCCGGTCCAAGATTTCCAGGTGTGGTCGATGCGTGGCCTCGACGAAGCCGGTCTGACGCGACCAGGCGATCGCGCCCCAGTCGTTGACGGTGGCGGTGCGCACCGTGCGCATCGTCGTCGCCACCACTTGAAGGTTCGGGTACGCCTTCGTCACCTCTGCGATCATCGTGCGGAAGTTGGCGGCCTCCAGGTTGGTCAACTCCGGGTCGGTGTCGGGGACCTCGAAGCCGAGCGAGGCGGTGAAGTCCTCTTCGTTGCCGATCATCACATCGACGTACGGCGCCAGCCGCCGGTTGACCTCCTGGGCGCGCGCGTTGCCACCCACCGCTGACCAGATGCTGGGTCGGTAGTTGAGGTCGTAGGAGATGACGGTGCCGTGCCGTTTGGCCGCGGCCATCGCCTCCTCCAGGACATCCGGAGTTGTCTCGGAGAGGCCGGCGAAGATGCCACCGGTGTGGAACCACCGTGCACCCAACGTGCCGAAGATGTACTCCCAGTCGATGTCACCGGCGCGTAGCTGGCTGGCTGCGGTGTGACCTCGGTCTGAGACCCCGATCGCCCCGCGGACACCGAACCCACGCTCGGTGAAGTTCAATCCATTACGGACGGTACGTCCGATGCCGTCGTAGGGCACCCAACGGATGAGGGAGGTGTCCACGCCACCGTTGAGGATGAAGTCCTCCAGCAGCCGGCCCACCTCGTTGTCGGCGAAGGCGGTCACCACCGCCGTGCGCAGCCCGAAGCACCGCCGTAGGCCGCGGGCGACGTTGTACTCTCCACCACCCTCCCACACCCGGAACTGGCGGGCGGTACGCACCCGGCCCTCGCCCGGATCCAGCCGCAGCATCACCTCACCCAGTGCGATGGCGTCGTAGCGGCACTCCTTTCGGCTCCGCAACCGCATGTCGTCCGCCCTACACCTGCCCGGCGATGGCGACCGCCTCGGCCGTCAACCGGCTGATCTCCTCCCAGGCGCCCGAAGCGATCAGCCTCGGGGCCACCATCCAACTGCCGCCGACCGCCAGCACCGACCGCAACGACAGGTACGCCGGCAGGTGTGCGGCTGTGATGCCTCCGGTCGTAATGAAGCGAACCCCGGCGAACGGTGCCGCCAATGCCTTGAGCATCGCCACGCCGCCGAGTGCCTCGGCGGGGAAGAACTTCACCACGTCCAAGCCGGCATCGACCGCGGACATCAACTCGCTCGCGGTCGCGACGCCGGGGAACACCGGCACCCGCAGCTCTTGGCAGCGGCGCACCACCGCCTCACTGAACCCGGGGGAGACGATGAAGGCGGCGCCGGCCTCGACTGCCCGGTCGACCTGGTCGGCGCGTACCACCGTGCCGGCGCCCACCAGGAGTCGGGAGTCCTGGGCCATGACTCGCAAGGCGGCCTCCGCCATCTCGGTGCGGAACGTCACCTCAGCGCAGCGCAGCCCGCCAGCGAGCAGCGCAGCGGCGAGCGGCTCGGCCGCGGCCGGATCGTCGATGACGATGACCGGCACCAGCCGGCCCCGCTCCAACTCGCCCCGCACGTCCCGGGTGTCAGCCATGGCGGGATCTTAGCCGCCCGGGAATCCCCAAGGAAAGCGCATACCTAGTGCGCTACGCGCCGTCTACCTCGGGATCGTGGGCTAACGGCGCAGCGTCGAGCCTGGTTCAGGCGAGGCGAAACCGTTCGGCATGGATGTGAGCCCGGGGAACCCCCAACGCCCGCAGGCTCCGCAGTACCGCCTCGGTCATCGCCGGTGGTCCGCAGACGTAGACGTCACGTTCACCGACATCCGGCACGAGGGCGGCGAGTCGCTGCGGCGCGAATGGGGACGGGTGACTGGCTGTACGCCCGGTGAGCAGGTGTAGCTGTCCCCCGCGGGCATCAGTGAGGGCCTGGACCTCGTCGAGCAGCACCGCGTCGGCGGGAGTACGAACTCGGTAGAGGACGGTGACGGGGCCGGTCAGCTCCTCCAGCAGGGCGCGGATGGGAGTGATGCCGACACCACCGGCGATGAGCAGCGTCGACCCCCGGACGCGCTGCGTGGTGGTGAAGGCACCGTACGGCCCCTCGACGAAGACCCGGCTGCCGACCGGCACGTGGCGCAGGCGGGCGCTGGTGTCGCCGACCGCTTTGACGGTCAACCGGAGGAATCGGCCGTCCGGAGCGGCCGACAGGGAGAACGGGTTGGCCCGCCACCAACCGTTGTGGTCAGGGAACCGCCAGAGGCAGAACTGGCCAGCCCGCGCGGGTAGGCGGTGGAGGTCACGCCCGGTGACATAGATGGACGCGACGTGATCGGACTCCGGTACCACGGCGGCGACCCGGAAGCGGTGCCGGGCGTTGCGCCACAGCGGTACGAGTACCCGGAAGGCCACCAGGGCGGTGAGCACCAACCCCCACATGCCCCACCAGTACAGCGTCGACCACGTGGTCGAGGTGAAGGTCGTACCTTCTAGGAACTGGTGGGCCAGCGCCAGCACGAGAGCTAGGTACAGCGTGAGGTGGATGCCGTGCCACCACTCGTACGGCAGTCGCCGTCGTATGGCGCGTATCGAGACGGCGGCGATCGCCACGACGATGGTCGCGCCGAGCACACCGAGTAGGCTGGCGGGCACGGCGGCCAGGTCGAAGAAGGTACCGACCAGCGGATTGCCGTAGAGGGTGGCGTACCCGAGCACGACGAAGGACGCGTGGAGCACCACTGTCCACAGCAGGGCAAAGCCCAGCCAGCGATGCCACACGGTGAGCCGGTCCATCCCGATGCGCCGGTCCAGCCACGGCACCCGCGCCACCAGGAGGAGCTGCAGCATCATCGCCAGGGCGGCGTGGAGCCCGAAGAACTTTGCGATGGTGAGGAGTGGGTGCTTTCCCGCACCGTCGGTGACGAAGAGAATCTCGACAGTGAGGAGATTCGCTGCGACGAAGCCCCACAGGAGGATCCGGGCCCGCTTCCGCGGGGGTGTGTCTGTCGTGGCCGGACGGTAGCTCGTCGCCGTCATCGACGCCTCCACGTTCTGAGTTGTGCGGCAGCCTATGACAGAAGACACGCGGTAACGGCCCCGACGGTTCGACCCGGTGGTCTCGTGGTCGTGTGCGACCTCACCGGGATGTCGACGCTGACTCGCCTGGCTCACGGAACTGCCCAGATAGGCGATGCCGGGATCGGGTACGGGAGGATGACAGCGCAAGCCGGATGACGGTAGCGTGACGGGGGCGCGAAAGCGGCGACGTGGCCGCGGCATGATCACATGGCGATGCTGCTCGTCCGCCGACAGCTGGCTCGGATATGGAGGATGGTGCATGTCCCAGGGGGAGGAGCTGTCAGTCCTACGCGACGACCTGAGCTCGAGGCCGAGCTTCGAGCTCGCGCTGCGTGGCTACGACAAGCGGCAGGTCGACCAGTACATCTCCCAGAAGGACCGGGAGATCTCGGCGCTCGTGGCGGAGCGGGACCGGGCCCTGGGCCAGATCCAGAACCTCGCCGCGCAACTCCTTCAGCTCCAGGGGGAGCTTAACGAGCTACGGCAGCGGCCGGTGGATCGTGCCTCGCTGCGTGACCTGGGACCGACCGTCGACCAGATCGTCGCTCTGGCGGAGAAGCAGGGCCAGGAGATCACCGAACAGGCCAACCAGCGGGCGGCCGAGTGCCAGGCCGAAGCGGAGAAGCTGCTGGCCGAGGCGCGGCAGCGAGCGGAGTGGCTACGGGCTGACGGTGAGGCGGCACACGAACGTGCCCAGCAGGAAGCCAAACGGATCAGCGAGCAGAGCGCGCAGCAGGCGGAGGAGGCCCGCAGAGAGGCCGAGTCTCTCGTGGAGGCGGCACGGACGCAGGCCCAGCAGGAGATCGAGGCGGCGCGAGCGCAGACACAGCAGGAGGTCCAGGCCCGCCAGCAAGCCCTCGCCCAGCTCCAGGCCGAGCTGGACAACGCCCAGCAGCAGCTCAACCAGGCGCGGCAGGAGGCGGCGGGGCTGGAACGGGAGATCACTCACCTTCAGCAGCGTCTCAACGAGACCAGCCAGGACCTGACCGCTGAGCTCGACCGGCTGGAGCAGGCCAGGCAGGCGGCTGACGCCGCCGAGCGGCACGCCGAGCGGGTCCGTGCCCGCGTGCAGCGGGAAGCGGAGCGGGTGGCGCACCTCGCTGCCGAGGCCGTGATGGCCGCTGCGGCCCGTGGAGGCGAGACCGGGGAGTACCCCATGGTGATCCACCCGCGGGCGAAGCACGACGACGGCGCTGCCGAGTCGCCGAAGCCGGAGGGAGAGTCGGAGCCGTCACCGTCGCAAGGACTGACCGCGCCGACCCCGGCGACCGGGCTGACAGCGCCCACCCCGGTCGGCACTCCGGTCGTCGGTAACGGAGCGGCCAGCACTGACGCCGGCGGGGCCACGGACATCGGTGGTGCCGCTGATGCGGGGGCACAGGAGGTGCCGGCGCAGCCCTGGGAGGTGGACGCACCGCCGGCTCCTCGAAGTCTCTTCGACCCGGTGCCGGCGTCGACGGGCCTGTTCGAACCACCCGCGCCTCGCGTGTTGCCGAATCCGGTTCCGGTCGCTGACAGTGGTGGGCAGCCGACGCAGGAGACCGTGCCCCTGCCCCCGCTTCCGCACCGGCTCCCGCGCGTACCGCAGGCGCCCGGCGAGAGCGAGTGAATCCCGCCAGGCGCCTCCGGTCGCTGAGTGCCGGTAGCTAGCTGTCCTCGCCGAGCAGCGCTCGGGCACGTTCAGGCCACCGGGGCAGGCTCGCCACTGGGCGCATGCCGGATGCGCGGACCGCGGCCCGGAGGGCCTCCGGGTCCGCTTCGGCGATCTGCCGGTAGGTACGGAAGCCCGCGGCTTGCAGGGCAGCGGCCATCTTGGGTCCGATGCCTTCGATCTTGCGAAGGTCGTCACCGGGTTCCTCGGGCTGGTCCGTTGTGGTCTCCTCGGACACCTTCGCCTCGGTCTCGGTCTCATCAGGCGCACGCGGTGCCTCGACATCGACCTCCACTGTGGTCGGCGTGGCAGCGGTCGGCTGGTCGGCCTCCGAATCGGCGGCTGGTTCGGGCGCCGGCGCCTCGGCTTCTTGTGGGCTTGCCTGGTCCGCTGTCGGCTCAGTGGTGCCGGAATCTTCGGTGGTCTCCTTCGCCGCTGCTGGCTCTGGCTCCTCTGCTGTCGTCGACTGCGTCGGCGACGGCTGCGATGCCTCTGCCGTCTCGTCGGGTTGTGCGGTCGTCTCCGGTTCGATCACATCGGGCGTCGACGCCGGTGTCGACGTGGATTCTGCGGAGAGCGCCGGCTCGGTGGTCGCTGTCTGATTCGACGCTGCGGCCTTCCGACGGCGGCTCACCACCACCACTCCGACCGCAATTCCTAGGAGTACGAGAGCCCCTACGACCACCAGTCCACCTCCTACCACCGAATTACTTGGCATGCCATACCTCCACCACGAACAGTTAAATACGAGGGAGTCTCATCGCATTAAGTCGGTGTCACCATACGGTGAGAACGACTCGTCCGCCACTGCTGAGGTGATCCGTACAGGCGCCGGTGGGTCCGGTGTCGCCCCAGCTTCCGGCGTTGGCCAACTGTTGTCGATCTCCATTGAGTACGCGGGATGATACCGATGGGGCCCGATGTCTAAAAGAGATGGACGCTCGCTGGTGTCTTGAATGAGATGGATTGCCCGCTGGGGCAGCCGTGTATACGCCTTTCCATCCCACGAGCGGCGGTTGTGCACGGTGCTCGGCTGTGTCGCGCGGCACGTGTGTGTAGCCGCCCGACGGAATACCGATGCCTATGAGAGGCTGGAAGAGTGAACCGGCTGGGGGATGCCACATCGCCGTATCTGCTGCAGCACGCCGACAATCCGGTGGATTGGTGGCCGTGGGGGGAGGAAGCGCTCGCGGAGGCCCGCCGCCGTGACGTGCCGGTGCTCATCTCCATCGGCTACAGCTCTTGCCACTGGTGTCATGTGATGGCGCGCGAGTCGTTCGAGGACGAGGCGGTCGGCGCGTTGATTAATGAGCGGTTCGTGCCGATCAAGGTCGACCGCGAGGAGCACCCGGACGTCGACGCGGTCTACATGACCGCCACCCAGGCGATGACCGGCCAGGGCGGTTGGCCGATGACGGTCTTCGCCACCCCGGATGGTGAGCCCTTCCTCTGCGGCACCTATTTTCCGAAACGACAGTTCATGCGCGTGTTGGAGGCGGTCTCGACCGCGTGGCGCGACCAGCGGGACGACGTGCTGCGGCAAGGAGCGTCTGTGGTCTCCGCCCTTGCGCGAGTCTCTAGCCCCACCGGCCCGGGTGTCCCGGTCACCGCCGACGTGCTCGACTCTGCGGTCAGCCGCCTCGCCGCCGAATATGACGCGGCCTACGGCGGTTTCGGTGGCGCACCAAAGTTCCCTCCCCACATGGAGCTGCTGTTCTTGCTGCGTCACCACGCGCGCACCGGTGACGCGCAGGCACTGGAGATGGTCCGACACACCTGTGAGCAAATGGCCCGCGGCGGCCTGTACGACCAACTCGCCGGTGGGTTCGCTCGCTACAGCGTAGACGCCACCTGGACCGTCCCTCATTTCGAAAAAATGCTGTACGACAACGCCCTGCTCCTGCGCGTTTACACCGACCTGTGGCGGCAAAGCGGCGATGCGCTCGCCGCCCGTATCGCCCGTGAAACCACCGATTTCCTCCTGCGTGACCTGCTTCTTCCTGGTGGAGGATTCGCTTCCGCGCTAGACGCCGAGGCCGAGGGGGAGGAAGGCGCCACTTACATCTGGACCCCGGGGACGCTGCGGGAGGCGCTCGGAGACGTGGACGGCGCCTGGGCGGCTGACCTGTTCGGTGTGACCGACGCGGGCAACTTCGAAGGCGGCACCAGCGTGTTGCGGCTGGCCAGAAATGTGGACTGGGTCGGGGCCGAGGACGTCGACGACACCGGTGACGCGTTGCGGCGGCGCGTAAGCGACGTGCGCGCCCGACTGCTGGCCGCCCGCGCCCAACGGCCTCAGCCGGAACGGGACGACAAGGTGGTTGCCGCGTGGAACGGTCTCGTCCTCACCGCGCTTGTCGAGTACGTCACGACTGTGCGCGCGGTCGCCCCGGACGACGCCGACCAGCGGCTACGGCTGGACCGGGTCACCACCGCGGTGCGCGACACCGCCGAGGTGCTGGCCCGGCACATGGTGGACGGCCGGCTACGGCGAGTCTCCCGCGACGGTGTGGTTGGCGAGCCGGCCGGGGTGTTGGACGACTACGGCTGCGTGGCGGAGGCGTTCTGCGCCGTCCACCAGCTCACCGGGGAGGGGCGCTGGCTCGCCCTCGCCAAGACCCTGCTCGACACCGCCCTGGAACGGTTCGGCGATGGTGCCGGTGGCTTCTACGACACCGCGGACGATGCGCCGCAGTTGATCACGCGCCCGGCCGACCCCACCGACAACGCCACCCCGTCAGGCCGGTCCGCCATCGCCGCGGCCCTCACGGCCTACACGGCTCTGGCGGGCGAGCCCTGCTACCGGGAGGCGGCGCAGAGCGCGCTGGCCACGGTGGCTCCGTTGATCGCGCGCCATCCCCGGGCCGCCGGGTACGCCGCGGCGGTGGGAGAGGCGCTGCTGTCCGGACCGTACGAGATTGCGATCGTCACCGACGCCCCGACGACCGACCCGCTCGTCCTCGCCGCTCATCGCCTGGCACCGCCTGGCGCGGTGGTGGTCGCCGGCGCCGCCGACCAACCGGGGGTACCGCTGTTGGCCGACCGGCCCAAGATCGACGGGCGATCGACCGCGTACGTGTGCCGTGGTTTCGTCTGCGACCAGCCGGTCACCGATGTCGACGCGCTGGCCGAGAAGTTGACGGTGCGGTGAGACCGTCTGCCGTGACGGCGCGGTGGCCCACCCACCGACCCGGATAGGATGATCGCCCGATGGACACTCGCACCGGTCTGCCGGTGGTCGGCATGGTCGGGGGCGGTCAGCTGGCCCGGATGACCCACCAGGCGGCGATCGCGCTCGGCCAGTCGCTCCGCATTCTCGCTACCTCTCCCGAGGACGGCGCGGCGCTGGTCGCCGCCGACGTCCACGTGGGCGCGCCCACCGACCTGGAGGCGCTGACGCGTTTCGCCAAAGGCTGCGACGTGGTCACCTTCGATCACGAGCACGTGCCAGGCGCCCACATTCGAGCGTTGACGGCGGCCGGGGTGACCGTCTATCCGAGCGCCGACGCGCTGCACTACGCGCAGGACAAGGCGGCGATGCGGGAGCGCCTGGACAGCCTCGGGCTTCCGGTACCCCGGTGGCGGCGGATCGGTAACGCCGCCGAGCTGGCCGACTTCGGTGCCGAGGTGGGCTGGCCAGTGGTGGTGAAGGCGGTCAGCGGTGGCTACGACGGGCGCGGGGTGTGGGTGGTCTCCGATCCCACGGCGATCGCCGATCAGCTTGCCGCTGGTACGCCGCTACTGGCCGAGGAGCGGGTGGCGCTGCGTCGGGAGCTGGCGGTGCAGGTGGCGAGGTCGCCGTTCGGACAGGTGGCGGTGTACCCGACGGTGGAGACTGTCCAGTCGGACGGGATCTGCGTCGAGGTGATCGCGCCCGCCCCCGGACTCAGCGACGACCTGGCCACCGAGATCCAGCAGCTCGCGATCCGGATCGCCACCGCACTCGACGTGGTCGGGCTGTTGGCCGTGGAGTTGTTCGAGACGGCGGACGGGGTGGTGGTCAACGAGCTCGCCATGCGCCCCCACAACTCAGGCCACTGGACCATCGAAGGCGCTCGGACGTCACAGTTCGAGCAGCATCTGCGCGCGGTGCTCGACTATCCGCTGGGCGAGTGCCACCTGACGGCGCCGGTGGTCGTGATGGCCAACCTGCTGGGGACCGCCGAGCACGTCGGCGGACAGTCTCTCGACGAGCGGCTGCACCACCTGTTCGCGGCCGAGCCGGGGGTCAAGGTGCATCTCTACGGCAAGCAGCCGCGCCCAGGGCGCAAGATCGGGCATGTCACCGCGCTCGGTGAGGACCTGGCGGACGTGCGCGCCCGAGCTGCCCGGGCGGTGAAGGTTCTGCGCGAGGGGAGCCACTGATGCCGACAGTCGGCGTGATCATGGGTAGCGACTCGGACTGGCCGACCATGCAAGGAGCGGCCGAGGCGCTCGGCGAGTTCGACGTGGAGTACGAGGTCCGAGTGGTCTCGGCCCACCGCACGCCGCACGCCATGCTGCAGTACGCCGTGAGCGCGGCGGAGCGCGGTCTCAAGGTGATCATCGCCGGGGCCGGCGGCGCCGCCCACCTGCCCGGCATGATCGCCTCGGCCACGCCGTTGCCGGTCATCGGTGTCCCGGTGCCGCTACGGCACCTTGACGGGATGGACTCGCTGCTGTCGATCGTGCAGATGCCGGCGGGGGTTCCGGTGGCCACCGTCTCCATCGGCGGCGCTCGTAACGCCGGCCTGCTCGCGGTGCGGATCCTCGCCGCCAGCGATCCCGCGCTACGCCGTGCCATGGCCGACTACCAGGCTCGGCTGGTAGAGGTGGTGGCGGAGAAGGACGCCCGCCTGCAGGAGAGCATCCGGTCCTGACCCACGCCCGAGTCGCTCGGGCGTCAGCGCATGCGTGAGTACGCCCCGCGGAGCCGTTCCAAGTCACGCTGGCGGCGCTCGTTGTTGGCACCGAGGATGAGCAGCGCCAGTCCGATGGGGATCAGCATCAACCACGGCCCGGCGAGGCTGAGCAGGTGCAGGGCGCCGACCGCCGTCACCACGGCACCGACGATCAACGGGGCACGTTGGCGCCAACGAGATCCGACCACGAGCGCGGCGACGCCGCCCAAGAGGACTCCTGCCTGCCGGCCTGGCGGCCCACCAGCCACCACCACGGCCAGCAAGCTCGGTGCCAGCGCGGTGACCAGCGACGGCCCGAACATCGTCCAGCTGCTCGGCCGCGCACTCCGACGTGTCTCCAGCACCCCGACCAGCAACGCGAGCAGGGCAAAAGGCAGCGTGTACGCCTCGATCAGTCGTACCTGGCGTAGCCACATGACGATCCACCACGCGCCGATTTCGCTGCCGGCTGCGATCCACAGCAAGGCTCGACGGGAGGCGGCGCTGCGTTCAGGCCGCAGCGCCGCCAACCCGGCGACGACACCGACACCGACGAGCACCGTCGACAGGGCGGCCACGGATTCGGAGCCGAGCCCGACCGCGATGAGCAAGCCCAGGTAGCCTCCGGCCCACTCCACCACCCACCGCTCCTGCGCCGCCGCCCTCCGGCGCAGACGCGGCAGTCGAGGGAGCACCACCAGCGCGGTCCCCGCCACCGCCAGGGCGAAGAAGGCGGCCTGCGGCGGAGAGACACCCGACAACAGAGCGGTGTCGAGGGCCAGCAGGTGGGCGCTGAGGGCGGCGAACCACCAGCCGGCCAGCCGAGCCGAGGCGGTCCGACCCGCCAATGCAGTCACGGCGCCAAGCGCCACCGTCGTCGCGAGAGCCGCCCACGTCAGCAGCGGGTCGGTGAGACTGCCGGCGAGTCCGGCCCCGCCCGCCGCCACCGCGATCACGAGAACCAGACGTCGGGTGACGCGTAGCGGGCGTGCGCGGAAGCCGGTCGGCGGCGGCGGGGTCAGCGCCAGCCCGAGCGCGGCGATGGCGGACACGGCCAGCGCCGCCACCGTCGCGGAGGGCCAGGGCGCGTCGAGGGCAGCCGGGGTGATGAGCAGGGTGACCGCCAGGCCCGGTGCGATCACGGGCGCGGTTTGCCGGCTTACGACGCCCCCGAAGCCCACGGCGGCGATCGCGGCGGCGATGGTGAGCAGGAGTGTGGCGAGCACGCTCGGAGCCCCGACGTCAGGGCCGGCGGCTAGCTCGGCCGGTGGACCCTGCCAGGGCGCGGCGAGGACGCGGTAGGGAGCGAGGAGTGCGCTGAACAGGGCCGGCGCGACTCCCACGAGCGCCACCACGGTCGGCACTGCGGCGGCGAGCATGGCACCGGTGGGTGGGCTGATGGTCGTGGCACGGGTGTCGCGATCAGTCGACGCCGTCGGGGCGGTGACCGCCCGGACCAGCTCTGCCAGCACGCCCAGCAGGGCGGCCGCCGCGGCGTAGACACCGGGAGGGTGGGGGGTGGCGATGGCGAGCAGCGCCGCGGCGGTGGCCCCACCGGCGACCCCCACCGTGCCGTACGGCAGATAGCGGCTGATCTGGTTCCGGAAGCTGGCGAGAAGCGCCAGGCCGAGGCTGGAACCGGCGAACGAGGCCGTGAGCATGATGTGTGGGGGGTGTCCGAGGTGGCTGGCGAGCGCGGCGAGACCGGCCGGCGCCGCGAGGAGCGCCACGGTCACCGCGCCTCCACCGACCCGCTGGCGGCCGGTGTCGACCGTCGGCTGGACCGCGATCAGTCCGGCGACGGCGACGGCGGCCACAGTGACCACCGCCAGGGCGGTGGCGAGCAGCCACCGCTGGCTGGCGGCGGTGGCCAGTGCGTAGACGGTGAGGAGTACCGCGGCGGTCGCTCGGACTTGCGCCGCCCGAGGGTGCGCACCGGTCCGCGGCGGCATGGTGATGGAGAGGGCGTAGAGCACACCGACCGCCAGGCTCAACGCGGTGGGTGTCCACCAGGCGGTGCCGAGCGCGGGAGCGACGCCGACGGTGCCGAGCAGCACCAACCCGGCGGTCACGTCGTAGCGGGTCGGCGGCGGCAGCACCAGCCTCGCCGCCAAGGCCAGGGCCGCCAGCGCCAACGGCGCCGCCCACGACACTCCCAGCCAGGCTGGTTCTGGAGGCCAGGCGCTGAGGTCGCCGTCCCAGCGCAGTGCGATCGTGCGGCCGGCTCCCACCACCGCCACGGCTGCGGCCACCCCCGCGACCACCGCTGCGCATCCACCGAGTCCGAGCACCGGTCCACGGCGCGACGATGGCGGCAGCGCCCGGATACCGAGGGAAACCAGCAGGACCAACAGGGCGCCCACGACGAGCCCGCTTTGTGCTCCACCGAGCGGGAACACCAAAGCACTGACCCGGGCGAGGGTCACCACAAGCCCGACGGTGACGACGGCTGCGGCGAGGTCCGCGCCGTCGTAGCGTCCGGAGGCCAGGCGGGTAGCGTCGAGCCGCGGTGCTAAGGCGACCAGCACCCCACCGAGGGCGAGGAGCGCGGTGACGAGCGTGTCGACCAGCGTCGCCTGTGGGCTGACGAGTGTGACCGCGGTGAGCAGGACCGCCACCGACGTACTGCCGCCGAGGATGGGCGCTGGTACGGCACGGTCGTGTCGTCGCCGCAGGGCCGTGTATCCCACGCCGAGGCAGACGGCCACGGCGCCCGCGGTGACGATCCGGGACATGTCCCAGTCGAGGGTGGCGGCACTGGTGGTCACCGTGGCGGGCAGTGTCAACAGCGCCGCACCGGTGCCCCATTCGGTGACCCAGGAGGCCACGTCGGACGACGGTCGACCCCACGCGACGACCACAGCGGTGGCGGTCGACGCGGCCAGGATCGTGGCGGTGAGCAACGGCGTGGCTACGCTTGCTCCGATGGCGGTCAGCGACAGCACGCCTGAGGCGCCGAGGTGGACGGTGGCGCTGCGACGGTTGGGTGCGTCCAGCGCCGTGACGGCGATCACCGCCGCGGTGGCCGTCAGCACCCATGGGGTGAGCATCGGCCCGGTTCCGTAGCCTGCGGGCACCGCCAGGGCGGTCAGCGCGCCGGTGACGACGAGGGCGTCGCGGCGGGCAGGGGCGGGAGCCACGGTGGCAGCGGCGACGGCGAGCGCCGCCGCGGACGTCGGCAACTGCCAGCCCGTGCTGGCGACCGCACCGGCCAGATGCGCCTGGTAGGCGTGAAGGTCAGCCGACCACGGTGGTAGGACCGCGGTCACCGTCGCCGCACCGGCGCGTACCGCCAGCACCGCGATGACGAGGCCGAGCACACCGGCAGCGAGCCCCAGCCCCACCGCCGGGCCTCGCCTGGCACGGGGCGGCAGCAGCAGGAGGGCGGCACCGGTGCCCGCTACCACAGCAGTGACCGGCACCAATGTATGGCCCGGCAACGCCACCGCCAGGACCCGGCCGATACCTCCTACCAGCGCGAGGGTGAGAGCGCCGGCGGCGAGAGGCATGCGTCGCAGGGTCAGCGCCCCCACCTGTCCGACCGCCGCGACGAGCAGGAGGGTCGCCGCGGCCCGGACAGCGGTGTCCACACTGCGCGCGGAGACTAGAGCCGCCACCGCGAACGCCATGGCCATCAGCAACGCCATCCCGTGCGCGACCCATGCTAGGTAGCGCAGCCGACGCCGGGAGGTGGGCAGCTCGAGTCGCAGGTCCACGTGGCCGATCACCGCGTTCTGCACCGCCACGAGGGTCATCACTAGCGCCCAGTCCGCCGGCCCGGTCGCCACCTCGTACGTCAGCAGCGGCCAGACCGGCTGAAGCCCGACGAGCCCGGCGAACCGGGGCACCGGGAGCCGGGTCAGGCGGTGGTGAGCGTAGCCCGCGGCGGCGGTGAGCGCGGCGGCCAGGCCGGCGTAGGTGGGGACGCTCAGCGCGGTGATGGTGCCTGTGGTCCACAGTGCGTAGGCGGCCACTCCGATGAGGAGCAGGCCCACCACGGCGATCGCCTCGGCGGTCGCGGTCAACCCTCGGGCGGCCAGCGGCACGGGAAGCGCCAGCCCAAGCAGCGCCACCGCGAGCAGGATCGCCAGCCTGCCCCACGGGTCGAGCTCCCCGAGGACACCGACGAACGCGACCGCCGCCACCCCGAGCAGCAGGGCCCCGAGCCCTAGCATCACGCCCTGGACCGAGCGGGCCGAGGTCTCCGGCGGGGGTGGGGCCACGTCGATCGGTGGCCGCGGTGGCAGTGGTGCGATGCGCGGCCGGGTCCGTGGCCGGGGCGGCGAGTCACCCGGCGGGGCACTCGGTGGTGCGCCGTCGCCGGTGCTGTTCGCCATCGTTACTCCCGCGGTGTCCGATCTCCACCCTTCATCATGCCGGGAGTCGGAGCGCCGTGCCGGGAGCCGGGTGGACTAGCCGGCGCGACCCATGCCGTGGTACCGCCAGCCGGCGGCGGTCCACTCCGCCGCGTCGAGGCAGTTCCGACCGTCGATGACGATCTTCTGGGCGGCGAGTTCGCCCAACACCTTCGGGTCGGCGTTGCGGAACTCCGACCACTCGGTGAGGACGCAGGTGAGTTCGGAGCCGGCGACCGCGGCGTTCATCGACTCTTCGTAGGTCACCTGTGGCAGGGCGGCGCGGGCGTTGTCCATGCCCTGCGGGTCGTAGACGTGGACGTCGGCGCCCGCCTTGTGGAGCATCGAGGCCACGGCCAGCGACGGCGCGTCGCGAACGTCGTCGGTGTTGGGTTTGAAGGTGGCGCCGAGCACGGCGATGCGGACTCCGGACAGGTCGGGGCCGGCCGGGCCGTACCGCCGGTCGAGTAGCTCCGCGGCGAGCTTGAGCACCCGGGTGCGGCGGCGCGTGTTGATCAGATCGACCTCGTGCAGGAACCGCAGTGCCTCGCCAGCCCCGAGCTCTCCGGCGCGGGCCTGGAAGGCGCGGATGTCCTTGGGGAGGCAGCCGCCGCCGAAGCCGATGCCGGCCTGCAGGTAGCGGTGACCGATCCGGGGGTCGTAGCCGAGCGCCTTGGCCAGCAGCGTGACGTCGGCACCGACGGCCTCGCACACCTCCGCCATCGCGTTGATGAAGGAGATCTTGGTGGCGAGGAAGGCGTTGGCCGCGACCTTCACCAACTCGGCGGTGGCGAAGTCGCACGTCACCACCGGCACCTCGCGATCCTCGGTGGCGGCGAGGTCGAATACTCCCTTGTGGGCCGCGTACAGCATCGCGCCCGCCCAGTGGCTGCGGTAGGCCAGGACGAGCCGGTTGGGACGCAGGACGTCCTCGACCGCGTGGCCCTCTTGGAGGAACTCCGGGCTCCAGGCGACCTCGATCTCTAGCGACGGATCGGAGTGCTTGGTGACGAGTTGCTGCACCCACTCGGCGGTACCCGCGGGCACTGTGGACTTTCCGACGATCAACGCCTTGCGGGTGAGTGCCTGGGCCAGGCCGACGACGGCTTGCTCCACGTAGGAGAGATCGGCGCTCATGCCGTCGTTGCGCTGCGGGGTGCCGACGCAGATGAAGTGCACGTCGCCGAACTCGGCCGCCTGCTCGTAGGAGGTGGCGAAGCGCAGCCGCCCCGCGGCGAGGTTGGCGCGCAGCAGCTCGTCCAGCCCGGGCTCGTGGAAGGGCACCTCACCGCTGGACAACTTGGCGATCTTGTCGGAGTCGATGTCGACGCCGAGCACCTCGTAGCCCAGCTCGGCGAAGCAGATGGCGTAGGTAGCGCCCAGGTAGCCGGTACCGATGAAGGTGAGCCGGGGGCGAGACGCGCCGGAGGGGGGGACCACCGTCGGCAGGGCGCCGCTCGGTGAGTACATCGCTTGAGTCGAGGAGTAGGGAACGGTCACGTGTCTCTCCGGTCAGGCGAGCGGCGCTGCCGCACGAACCACGGATGCGAGGTCCTTAAGGTTGCCTAAGCCCACGCGGAAAGGGCCGGCAACCCGCCGGTATCCTCGCACTCGTCGGCCGACAGACAAAATTGGGAGTGGGAGTGTCGACAGGCGGCTTTTATCACGTGCCGGCCGAACACGAGGAGATCCGTGCGGCCGTACGTGAAGTTTGTGAGGACAAGGTAGCACTTAACGCCGGGGACGCGGATGAGAACGGGGAGTTCCCACAGGCTTCGTACGAAGCCCTGAAGGCCTCCGACTTCCATGCCCCGCACATCCCCACCGAGTACGGCGGTGCGGGGGCGGACGCCCTCGCCACCGTGATCGTGATCGAAGAGGTGGCGCGGGTCTGCGCCGCGTCGTCCCTGATCCCGGCGGTGAACAAGCTCGGCACGCTCCCGCTGCTGCTCGGTGGCTCCGAGGAGCTCAAGCGTAAGTTCCTGCCACCGGTCGCGCGCGGTGAAGCCCTCTTCTCCTACTGCTTGTCTGAGCCCGAGGCCGGCTCGGACGTAGCGTCCATGACGACGCGGGCAGTACGTGACGGAGATCACTGGGTGCTCGACGGCGTCAAGCGTTGGATCACCAACGCCGGGGTGTCCCGTTTCTATACGGTCTTCGCGGTGACCACCCCGGGCGCCAGGTCCCGCGGGATCTCGGCGTTCGTGGTCGACGCGGAGGAGGACCGTGGGATCAGCTTCGGCGCGCCGGAGCGCAAACTGGGCATCAAGGGCTCACCGACGCGAGAGGTGTACCTCGACAACGTCCGTATTCCCGCCGACCGGATGATCGGGCAAGAGGGCGAGGGGTTCAAGTTGGCGATGCGCACCCTCGACCACACCCGAGTCACCATCGCCGCTCAGGCGGTCGGCATCGCCTCCGGGGCGTTGAGCGCGGCCACCAAGTACGTGAAGGAGCGTCACCAGTTCGGGCGGCCGATCGCCGAGTTCCAGGGCATCCAGTTCATGCTCGCCGACATGGGCATGAAGCTCGAAGCCGCCCGGCAGCTCACCTACGCCGCCGCCGGCAAGTCCGAGCGCAACGCACCAGACCTCAGTTTCTTCGGCGCCGCGGCCAAGTGCTTCGCCTCCGACGCCGCCATGGAGATCACCACGGACGCGGTTCAGCTGCTCGGCGGCTACGGCTACACGAAGGACTTCCCGCTGGAGCGGATGATGCGTGATGCCAAGATCACACAGATCTATGAGGGCACCAACCAGGTGCAGCGCATCGTCATGGCCCGCCACCTGCTCGCCGCCGTCGACACCTCCACCGGAGGCTGAGCCTCCACCCTGCTAGTGGAGCGGGATGGTGGGCATCTCCTCGGTGTCCGGCAGCGGTCGGTGCTGCCAGGACACCGCACCCACGGCGTCTGGGCGACCTCGCCAGCGGTGACGACTGAAGACCGTCAGCAGGAGCGGTAGGGCGAGCAGCACCGCCGTGCCCGCGGCGGCGGTCACCTGCGCGTGGTCGAGCCGGATGCCCTCGGCGGCGAGCCGACCGAGCAGATCGGTGGAGCCGAACAGGATGGCGGCGCCGAAGGTGAGGTAGGACAGGCCGGCGATCAGTGGTCCGAGCGGGGACAAGAACGGTGGCAGTACCAGCCCGGCGAAGAGCAGCCCTGCGACCACCAGCGCCGCGAGCGCGACCGCCGTGGCCAAGGGGTCGCCTCGTGAGGTGGTCGTGGCCACGGTGAACTCAGTCAGTCCACGCCCGGCCAGCACAAGCACCAGTGGTGCGACCAGCAACGCCAAGGCCAAAGATCCAAGGTGACGCATGGTGGCCCCCTCTCCCCGTATCTGGACGGTAACCCACCGAGTCACGCCCGGCGGCCGGCGAACGGGGCTGCCGCGCGCGGCGCGAGCCGGGCAGGATGGCGGGTATGAGCCCTGACCCCACGGTGCTGTGGAGTCCGCCCGAGGACGTTCTGGACCGCAGCCGGATCGGTCACTATGTGACCTGGCTGGCGCAGGAGCGCGGACAGCGGTTTGACGCGCCGGACCCGGCCGCCATCTACCGGGCGCTCTGGCGGTGGTCGGTCACCGACCTCGCCGGCTTCTGGTCCTCGATCTGGGACTACTTCGACGTGATCGGCTACTCCCCGGCCGAGGTGGTGCTGAGCGAACGCCGACTGCCGGGGGCGCGATGGTTCCCTGGTGCCACCCTCAACTACGCCGAGCACGTCCTGCGTGCCGGTGGGCTGGGGCCGGACGCCCCGGTGGTGCTCAGCTGGTCACAGACCCGCGACCCCGTCCACCTCACCGTCGCCGAGCTGAGAGAACAGGTGCGACGGGTGGCGGCGGGGCTGCGCCGGCTCGGGGTCGGACCCGGTGACCGGGTCGCCGCGTACCTGCCCAACCTGCCCGAAACGCTGGTGCTGATGCTGGCCTTTGCCAGCCTCGGCGCGGTCTTTTCTTCCTGCGCACCCGAGTTCGGGACCCGCAGCGTGACCGACCGGTGGCAGCAGATCGAACCGACGGTGATGGTGGCCGCCGACGGCTACCGGTACGGCGCGAAAACGGTGGACCGGCGGGCGGAGGTCGCCGTGATCCGATCCGCTCTACCGTCACTGCGCCACGTCGTGTTGTTGCCCTACGTCGATCCGCGGCTGACGACGTCCGAGGTGGAGTGGGCGGACCTGACCTGGTCCGAGCTGTCCGCGGCCACCGCCGAGCCGCTCTCCTTTGCTCCGGTGCCCTTCGACCACCCGCTCTACGTCCTCTACTCGTCCGGCACCACCGGGTTGCCCAAGCCGATCCTGCACGGCCACGGTGGCATTCTGCTGGAGCATCTGAAGATGCTGGCCCTACACCACGATCTAGGCCCGGGCGACCGGTTCTTCTGGTACACCACCACCGGTTGGATGATGTGGAACTACCTCGTCTCTGGTCCGACGGTCGGAGCAGCGGTGGTGCTGTTCGACGGTGATCCGGGACACCCTAGTCTGAGCACGTTGTGGGAGTTGGCGGCGCGGGCGGGAGTGACGTACTTCGGTACCTCGGCGCCGTTCCTGCTCGCGTGCCGCAAGAGAGGGTTGGTGCCACGCGAGCTCGTCGACCTGTCCCCGCTACGTGGGCTCGGCTCCACCGGTGCCCCGCTGCCCGCCGAGGGTTTCGACTGGGTATACGAAGCGGTCGGCGCCACCGTGCCGGTGCAGTCGCTCTCCGGTGGTACCGACGTGTGCACCGGCTTCGTTGGCGGGGCGCCGCTGTTGCCGGTATGGCGGGGGGAGATTTCCGGTCCGTGCCTCGGGGCCCACGTGGCGGCGTACGACGCGGCCGGCACCCCGGTGGTCGACCAACTCGGTGAGTTGGTCATCACGGAGCCGATGCCCTCCATGCCGGTGGGCTTCTGGGCAGACGCGACCGGCGAGCGCTATCGGGAGGCGTACTTCGACCGCTTTCCCGGCGTATGGCGGCACGGCGACTGGGTGAGGTTCACTCCGCGGGGGTCCTGTGTCATCAGCGGCCGTTCGGATGCCACGCTCAACCGCGGCGGCGTACGACTGGGCACGGCTGAGTTCTACGCGGTCGTCGAAGGGTTCCCCGAGGTGCTCGACGCGCTGGTGGTGCACCTGTCCGAGAACGAGACCGACGAGTTGATCTTGTTCGTGGTGCTGGCGCCCGGGCGGCGGCTCGACGCGGACCTACGCCGCCGGATCACCTCCCAATTGCGCACCGCACTGTCGCCTCGACACGTACCGGACCGCATCCACCAGGTCGCGGCGGTCCCGCGCACGCTGAGCGGGAAGAAGCTGGAAATCCCGGTGAAGAAGATCCTCACGGGCACGCCACCGGCGCTCGCCGCGGCCGAGGGTGCGCTGGCCAACCCGGACTCGCTGCGCGCCTTCGTCGACCTCCGGTGACGAGGGCTTCCTCCAGCGGAAGAAGCCCTCGATGAAGAAGACGGTGAGGCGACGACCTCAGTCGAAGCTCGGGTGCTCCTCCCGGGAACGCTTCAGCTCGTAGAAGCCCGGTGTCGAGGCGACGAGCAGCACGCCGTCGTAGAGCCGCCCCGCGGCTTCCCCCTTCGGCGCAGGCGTGACCACCGGGCCGAAGAATGCGACCGGGTTGCCGTCGGGGCCGGGCGCGTGGATGACCGGGGTGCCGACGTCGTAGCCGACCGGATCCATCCCGGCGGCGTGGCTGGCCCGTAGCGCCTCGTCGTACGCGTCACTGTCCGCGGCGTCGGCGAGTCCCGGGTCGAGGCCCGCCTCGGTCAGGGCGGCCACGTAGAGATCGCGGTTGAGTTCGTGCTTCTCGAGGTGGATGCGTGTGCCCAGAGCGGTGTACAGGTCGCGCAGCACCTGCTGCCCGGCCTTTTGCGCGGCGGCGACGCACACCCGCACCGGGCCCCACGCCTTCACCAGCAAGTCCGCGTACTGTTCGGGCACGTCTCGGCCCTCGTTGAGGACCGACAGGCTCATGACGTGGAAGTCGACCCGTACCGGGCGCACCTTCTCGACCTCCAGCAGCCACCGGGACGTGATCCACGCCCAGGGGCAGACGGGGTCGAACCACATGCTGACCGACGACATCTGCTCGTTGTTTGTGGCCCCGATCACTGACTCTCCTGATCGCTCACTGCTTCCAGCCCATTCTTGCCAGGCACGGAGCGGATCTCCAAAGGCCAGGTATCGCGGAACATCGCAATCTGCCTGTTATGAGTTAAGCCGTCCGCGCGTCGAACTTCTGGTTAACGTGGTGAGGACGCAGGTGTGCGTAGGATGGCGGGCGGTATGTCCGGCATTAGTGGCCCGTCCCGGTATGGGGCCCGGACGAACGACGGAGGGTGTTGACCGCACATGTACTTGGCCTACCTTGACCCCGGCACTGGAAGCTACCTCGTCGCCGCGATCGTGGGCGGATTCGCCGGGGCCATGGTCGTGGTTAAGACGTGGGGGCGGCGCGTGCTCACGAAGCTCGGACTGCGGCGGTCGACCCGGACGGTGACCCAGGCGCAGGCATCGACGACAGCGCCGGCACCGAAGGTTCCCACCGACTCCGACCACTGAGCCAGCATGGTGTTGCGGGAGCACAGGGCGGACACCCGCGTGGCTGTCGCCTATGAGCCGGCCTCGTTTCGGGACCCGGCCAACCAGGTCTTCTACATCGACGGTGAGGTACGTCGCGGTCTGCAGGGCTCGGCGGTGGCCGATTGGCAGGCGCTGGCCGGCAGCGACTTCTTCGGCCGGTTGACCGCGCAGGGGCAGGTCTGCCCAACCGAGGAGGTGCCGCAGCCGGCGCCGGAACCCTTCGACCTGGTGCTGCGGCACGAGCGGATTCCGTTCGTGTCGTACCCGTACGAGTGGACCTTCTCCATGCTGCGTGACGCCGCCCTGTTACACCTGGACATCCTGTTGGCGGCCCTCAAGGAAGGCTTCGTCACCAAGGACGGCTCGGCCTACAACCTGCAATGGCGCGGCGCTGCCCCCGTCTTCATCGACGTGGGATCGTTCGAGCGGCTCCGCGAAGCGGAGCCGTGGGCCGGCTACCGCCAGTTCTGTCAGACCATGCTGTACCCGTTGATGCTCACCGCCCACTTAGGTGTGGAGTTTCAACCACTGCTCAGGGGGCACATCGACGGGATCGAGTCAGGGCAGATGCGCCGGCTGTTGCGGGGGCGTAAGCGGTGGGCAGCCGGCGTGCTCAAGCATGTCTATCTTCACGACGCGATGCAGGCGCGGTACGCCGGCACGAGCGCCCGCGACATGCGTGATGAGCTGCGGGCGGCTGGCTTCTCCGCTGAGCTCGTGATGGCCACCGTTCGCGCGCTGCGCAAGCTGGTCGGGCGGCTGCAGTGGCAGCCGCCGGCCAGCCACTGGGGCGACTACCGCACCACATGCACCTACACCGAGGCCGACCGACGCGCCAAGGTGGAGTTCGTCACGGCGGTCCTCGGCGCGCACCGCGACCCGAAGCTGGTGCTCGACCTCGGCGCCAACGATGGTGAGTACTCTCGGGTCGCCGCTCGACACGCCCAGTACGTCGTGGCGGTGGAGAGTGACCACTCGGTCACCGACACGCTGTACCGACGACTGCGGGACGACGGGGAGCGGCGCATCCTGCCGCTGGTGATGGACCTCGCCGACCCCTCGCCAGGAGGCGGCTGGCGGAGCCGGGAGCGTGCGGCCTTCGCCGACCGAGCCGACGCCGACGTGGTGTTGGCGCTGGCGCTGGTGCACCACCTCGCCATCGGACGTAACGTCCCGCTCCGCCAGGTCGTGGACTGGCTCGCCGGCCTCGGCCGTGACCTGGTGGTGGAGTTCGTGGCGCCGGAGGACCCGATGGCGCAGCGCTTGTTGGCCAACAAGCCGGCGGGGATGTTCGGCGAGTACCACCGGGACGGGTTCGAGCAGGTGCTGGGGGAACGGTTCACGGTGGCGCGGCGGCTGGAGCTGCCGTCGGGCACCCGGACCCTCTACTACGGAGTGCCGCGTGGCTGACGCCTCGCTACCCATACGACGACGCTGGGCGGGTTGGCGATTCGAGGGCTGGGCGTTCGTCGAGCTGTTCGCGCTGAGCGGGTTCGTGGTGGTGCAGCCCTTGCTGGAGGTACTCGGCGCCAACCCCGACTTCCTCATCTTCCATCGGGTGACCGGACGCGACGTACTGCTGCTGGTAGCGGCGCTGGTGCTGATCCCGCCACTGGTGCTGTGGACGCTCGGGGCCGCGGTGGGGTTGGTCGGCCGCCGAGCTCGCCGGGCAGCCCACGCGGCGAGCGTCGGCATGCTGGTGGTCCTGTTCGCGATTCAGTTGGGTAGGCACCTGAGCGCGGTACGCGGGCCGCTTCTGGTCGCGGCGGCGCTCGCGGTGGCGGCTGTGGTCATGGCGGGGTACCTGCGGTTGAGCGCCACTCGCCAGGTGCTGCGGTTCGCTGCCGTCGGCCCGCTGGTCTTCGCCGTCGTGTTCGCCTTCGGCACGCCAGCGTCGGGGGTGGTCTTCGCCGGCGGCGGGCGTTTGCTCGTCGAGGCCCGGGAGACCGGCCCGCACCCGCCGGTGGTCGTCGTGGTGTTCGACGAGCTGCCACTGGTGTCGCTGCTGGACGTCGAGGGCAACATCGACGCAGATAGGTTTCCGCACTTCGCTCGGCTCGCAGACGAGTCCACCTGGTACCGCAACGCCACCGGGATGGCGGGATGGACGCCGTACGCGCTACCGGCGATGCTGACGGGTCGGGAGCCGGCGGCGCACGCGGCGCCGCACTACTCCGAGCACCCGGAGAATCTGTTCACGCTCTTCGGTGAGGTCTACCGGATCCACGCCGCCGAGAGCATCAGTGAGCTGTGCCCGCCGTGGTACTGCGGCGAGCTGGCTGAGCGGGCCGGCGGTGGCCTGTCGAGCGTGCTCACCGAAGGTGCCGACCTGTGGCTTCGCACGGTGGCGCCGCGCGATCCGGTGCGTGACCAGTACGCCGACTTCGTCGAGGAGACGGTGGCCGAACGGCTCGGAGCCGGGGTGGCAGCCGCCCAGGCCGGCCCGGAGTTCCGGTTCGACCGGGTGGCCGAGAACCAGCCGGCCCGGTTCCACGATTTTCTGACCGCGTTGACGGAGGCACCGCCGACCGGTGCACCCAGCCACGCGGGCGTCGCTGGTGGAGCGCTGCCAGGAGGCGACGACGCCGATTCCTCACGTGGGGACGCGCAGGGTTTCGCCGAAGCGCCTTCCCTGCACTTCCTGCACCTGTTGCTGCCCCACACACCGTGGACGTACCTACCCTCGGGTACCCGTTACTTCAACGTGCCGGGTCTGCCGGTGGACGGGCAGTGGTGGAGTCGCTTGGCGCTGGAGCGGCACAAGCTCCAACTCCAGTACACGGACTGGTTACTGGGCGAGACACTGCGGGTGCTCGAGGAGAGCGGACGGTATCAGGACATCCTGTTGGTGGTGACCGCCGACCACGGCGTCAGCCTCACCCCAGGCACCGCCGGCCGGGAGCTCGATCCACAGGGGCAGGCCGCGACCGAGTTGGCATGGGTGCCCTTGTTCATCAAGGCTCCCGGTCAAGAGCACGGAGTCGTCGACGACCGCAACTGGCAGCATGTGGATCTGCTGCCGACCGTGGCCGACCTGGCGGGGTTCGAGGTGCCGTGGGAGACCGACGGGATTTCGGCGCTGCGTCACGAGCGTGCCGACAGTGGCAAGATCTACTTCGGGGACTTGCACGACCGGCGGGTGCTGGACGGGCAGGCCCACTTCGCGCGTATCCGTGGCAACCCCACGGGCATACCAGCGGTGCCACAGGCGCCGTTGCCCGAGCTGGTGGGCGCGGCGGTGACCGAGTTCCCGATCACTGACGGTGATCTCGTGGCGGAGGTCGACCACCTCGAGCGGTTCGACGACGTGGCGCCGGAGCTGCTGCCGGCGCTGGTCCACGGCACCCTCTCCGGTCGGGTGGCCGACGGCACGGCGATCGCGATCGCCGTGAACGGCACGATCGGCGCGGTCGTACCGGTGGTGGCCGGAGCGGGCGGCAAGCCACGGTTCGCCGGTCTGGTAGCGGACGAGTCGTTGTTCGTTTCGGGCGCCAACACGCTGGAGCTCTTCCTCGTCACCGATGACGGCTCGGTGTTGCAGAGGGTCACCGTCTCCTGACCACCCTCGGCACTGGCTGACCCGAGCCTCTCGCTCTGGCAGGCGAGGCGCGAGCGGTGCGCGCCCCAGATCAACGCCCTAAGTAGGGCTTATGTCCTATGGGTTGTCGGGAAGATCGCACCGCGTCGGCCCTCAGGGGTTCACATTTGTGAAACAGATCCGTAGGGTATGCGTGGGAGCGCTTCCAACCGCGCTGCTCGATGTGTCCGGGCATTTGAGACCGTCCTTGATAAGGAGTCCATATGCGGAGGAGATCCGCGCTGTCCGCCGCCGTCGCCATAGGCGCGGCAGTGGCGGCGGCGACCATCAGTAGTGCGCTACTACCGTCCCCGGCCGCGGCGCAGGATTCACCCTTCTGGGTCAACCCCGACACCTCGGCAGCCCGGTGGGTGGCGGCCAACCCTAACGACCCCCGGGCAGCGGTGATCCGTGACCGGATCGCCAGCGTGCCGCAGGGCACCTGGTTCACCCAGCACAACCCCGACCAGGTGGCGAGCCAGGTCGACGCGGTGGTGAGCGCCGCCGCGGCGGCGGGCAAGATCCCGATCCTGGTCGTCTACAACGCACCCAACCGGGACTGCGGTAACCACAGCAGCGGCGGTGCCCCCAACCACGCCGCCTACCGGCAGTGGATCGACCAGGTCGCGGCCGGCCTCAAGGGCCGTCCCGCGTACATCATCCTGGAGCCGGACGTGCTGCCGCTCATGACCAACTGCATGAACCAGGCCCAGCAGCAGGAGACCCAGCAGTCCATGGCCTACGCCGGGCAGCGGCTCAAGGCGGCGTCCTCGCAGGCCCGGGTCTACTTCGACATCGGCCACTCCGGCTGGCTGCCGGCCCATGAAGCGGCCAACCGGCTGATCGGTGCCCAGGTGACCAGCAGCGCCGACGGCATTTCGACCAACGTCTCCAACTACAACTGGACGCACGACGAGGTCGCTTACGCCAACGCGGTGCTCAACGCCATCGGCGCCCCGCATCTGCGCGCGATCATCGACACCAGCCGTAACGGCAACGGGCCGGCCCCGAACGCGGAGTGGTGCGACCCGACGGGACGGGCGATCGGAACCCCGAGCACCACGCAGACCGGTGATCCCCGGATCGACGCGTTCTTGTGGGTGAAGCTGCCGGGCGAGGCCGACGGCTGCGCGGGCCCTGCCGGCCAGTTCCTGCCGCAGATGGCGTACGACATGGCGATTGCGGCTGGCCCGCCGCCGACCACCCAGCCTCCGCCGTCGAGCCCGCCGCCGACCACCCAGCCTCCGCCGTCGAGCCCACCGCCGTGGAGCCCGCCGCCGACGACGACCCAGCCTCCGCCGCCGTCGGGCACGTGTGCGGTGACGTTGCAGCCCAACATCTGGCCTGGTGGCTTCGTGTTGTCGATCGGACTGCGCAACGAGGGAGCGGCGTGGAGTTCGTGGACGCTGACCTTCACGGTCTCCAACGGCGCCCAGCTCTCCAACGGTTGGAGTGGCGAATGGAGCCAGTCCGGCAACCAGATCACGGTGCGCAATGCATCGTGGAACGGCTCGATCGGCACCGGTCAGTCGACCGAGATCGGCTTCCAGGGCACGACCTCTGGGGGTGACCCGACCTTCAGCAACTTCGCGGTCAACGGCACGCCCTGCTCGGTGAGCTGATCTGATTCCGGTGGGGCTCACCTGTCCAGGTGAGCCCCACCAACCTTTCTCAGGTGAGGGTGTGGGTGACGCGCTCGGCCTCGATCCGGCTCGGCAGTGACGCCACGTCCAGACGCCCACACAGCACCACAGACGCCCCGACGATCAGCGGGGCGAGCAGCCAGTCCTGGGGGTCGGGGTAGGACTCGCCCGCGATCAGCACGCGGGCGCCAGGCGCGATGCCCAACTCGTCCGCCCTCTGTCTCGCCGTGGCGCACAGTTCATCATGGGTCGCCGTGTCGGTCGCGGCGTCGGATGGGCTGATCGGCTGGATGGGTGCGAAGTGGTCGCCGTGGGCGCGTACCTCCACGACGTAATCGGTGACGCCAGCGGGTACCGCCCGCATCGGCGCGGCCAGAGGAGCCAACGCCAGACCGTAGACCGTAGAACCCTTCGCGGAATGGGCAGCGAGCCGGTCCTCGGCGGCGAACACGACATCCGCGCCGACCCCTGGTGGCACCACCGCGAGACCAGCGCACCAGCACCCGAGCAGTACCGCAGCGGTCTGCCAGTGCGGCGGCGCATCGACCGTGGCCCGGTCACCGGTGTCGAGGCCGACACCGTCGACGAGCAGGTTGGCGGTCTTGGCCACCCAGTTGGCCAGCGTGGCACCGGACAGCTCGGTCCGTTCCCCGGTCGCGTCGTCGTACCAGGTGATGAGAGGGCGGACGGCATCGCTGTCGACCACCGTCGCGAATGCTTCCGGTAAGGTGTGGGGTAGGCGACTCGATCGCATCACATCTACGTTACGGGTTGGTGGGGCCGCGTCGTGGACACCGGCGAGGTGACATTGAGGCGTAGGCTGGTAAGCGGTTGCATGGTTCCACGAACTTATCAAGGAGTCATCCCGTGACCGCCCGTCATACGCCCCGCGTGCTCGTCGACGCCACGAGTGTCCCGGCTGATCGTGGTGGGGTCGGTAGATACGTCGACGGCTTGCTCGGCGCGCTCCACCAGCGCCAACCCTCCAGCGAGGACGACTGGGTCGCCGCGGGCGGGCTCGTGGTGGCGGCGCAACGCACCGATGTCGAGCGCTACTCCCGGATGATGCCGGGCGTCGAGGTGGTGGCGGCACCAGCCGCGGTGACACACCGACCCGCGCGTCTGGCATGGGAACAGACCGGCCTGCCGATCCTCGCGCAGCAGGTGGGGGCCGAGGTCCTGCACTCGCCCTTCTACACATGCCCATTGAGGGCTTCGTGCCCCGTGACCGTGACCGTCCACGACGCCACCTTCTTCACCGAGCCGGAGCACTACGAAAAGTCACGCCGGACCTTCTTCCGCAGCGCGATCAAGACCTCCCTACGCCGGGCCGCCCGGGTCATCGTTCCCAGCAAGGCCACCCGTGACGAGCTGATCCGGCTGCTGGAGGCCAACCCCGCACAGATCGACGTCGCCTATCACGGGGTCGACCCGTCCGCCTTCCACCAGCCCAGCGACGAGGAGAAGGCACGGGTCCGCGCCAGGCTAGGGCTGGGCCGCCAGCAGTACATCGCCTTCCTCGGCGCCAAGGAGCCCCGCAAGAACGTGCCCAACCTGATCCAGGGCTGGGTGCAGGCGGTCAAGGACCGCCCCGACCCACCGGCGCTGGTGATCGCTGGTGGGCAGGGGCACGACGACGCGATCGACGCCGCGGTGGCCGAGGTCCCGAAGCACCTGCGGCTCCTGCGCCCCGGCTACCTGCGCTACGCAGACCTGCCGGGTTTCCTCGGTGGCGCACTGGTGGCGGCGTATCCGTCCTACGGCGAGGGATTCGGGCTACCGATCCTGGAGGCGATGGCGTGCGGCACTCCGGTGCTCACCACGCCGAGGCTGTCGCTACCGGAGGTCGGTGGCGACGCGGTCGCGTACACCAGCGAGACCGCAGAGCAGATCGCCATCGACCTCGCCGCGCTGCTCGATGACGAAACGCGGCGGCTACAACTCGCCAAGGCGGGTTTCGACCGTGCGAAGGAGTTCACGTGGGCGGCCAGCGCTGAGGCGCATCTGACCGCGTGGCGGCGCGCAGTAGAGGGCTGACCGCGCGGCCGCGATGGCATGATGGGCCGATGCTGCATGCCGTGATCCCCGCCGGTGGCAGCGGCACCCGCCTGTGGCCGCTGTCCCGGGCCGACCATCCGAAGTTCCTCCTGTCGTTGACCGGTGCGGACACGTCACTATTGCAGGGCACGGTCGAGCGGCTCGAGCCGTTGGTCCCGCCAGAGCGGATCTATGTGGTGACCGGTCGGGCGCACGCACAGGCGGTCGCGGCCCAGCTTCCTGCGCTGCCGAGCGACAACATCCTGGCGGAGCCCTCACCACGCGACTCCTGCGCGGCGATCGGGCTCGCCACCGCGGTGATCGCGCAGCGGGATCCGGAGGCCGTGGTCGGATCCTTCGCCGCCGACCATCTGGTGGCTGACCCGGAACGCTTCACCGCCGTCCTGCAGGCGGCGGTGGAGGGTGCGGCCGACGGCTGGCTCATGACCGTCGGCATGAGACCGACTCGACCCGAGACTGGATTCGGGTACGTGCAGTTCGGCGAGCCGATCGGCTCGGGGGAGATCCGACGGGTTCATCGGTTCAAAGAGAAGCCAAACCCTGAGCTGGCGGCTGAGTTCGTCGCCTCCGGCGAGTACCTGTGGAACGCCAGTGTGTTCGTCTGGCGGGCGGAGGTGTTCCTCGACGAGCTCGCCCGGCAAGAGCCAGAGCTGCACGCAGGGTTGATGCGCATCGCCGCCGCCTGGGACACCGATGAGCGCGAGACGGTGCTGCAGGAGGTCTGGCCGGGTCTGAAGAAGATCGCGGTCGACTACGCGGTGATGGAGGGTGCGGCGGCGCGAGGTCGGGTCGCCACCGTCCCCGGTGACTTCGGCTGGACCGACGTCGGCGATTTCCGTAACCTCGGCGACCTGCTGCCCCGGGACGAGGCCGGCAACGCGGTGGTGCCGACTGCGGAGTCGGTGCCCGAGCCACTGCTGGTTGACGCACGCGGTGTGGTCGCGGTGCCGGCAGCAGGGCGCCTGGTGGCGGTGCTGGGACTGGAGGACGTCGTCGTCGTAGACACGCCGGATGCGTTGCTGGTCTGTGCCCGTGATCGGGCACAGGACGTCAAGCACCTCGTCGATCAGCTCAAGTCGACGAATCGCACCCAGTACGTGTAAGCCTGCGGCCAGCGGGTCAGGCCGTGCCGACCAGTAGCCGGATCGTCGTCGGCGACTCACCCGGGCGTAGTGCGCTGGTCAGCCCATGGGCGGCCAGCGCCGCCCGCAACCGGTGGACCGCCCCGCCTAGGGCGATGAGGGCAGCTGGATCGGCCGGATCGCTGGCTGCGCAGCGGATCACCCGCGCACCCTCCAGCGTCACCTCCGCGGGTTCCAGGTGTGTGAGCGCGGTGGCGCTCGGCGGTAAGGAGGCGATCGCCTGGTACACGAGGTCCGGGTCGACCGGCCCGGAGGGGGCGGGATCGTCGGTGAGGGTGGCGGCGTCCCTTAGGCCCGCAGCGCGTGCCTCCGCGGTCCCTAGCGTGAACAGATCCTGGTCGACGTCGCGGACCAGACGCGCCACCACGCCGGGTCCGTCGTCGTCGAGGAGCCCGGTCACGCCCCGCACGACCGCGACCGGCACCTGGTCTCGCTTGCCCTTGACCAGCTCGCCAGCGCCCGCAAGCTCGTCCACGATCGCCATCTGCGTGAGGTGCAGCTCGTTGCCGTACGGGTCGGTCTCGCCCCGGTGGTCGCGCAGGGGGTCGATGCCCGCAGCGCCGATAGCGACGTCGGTGAGCCCGTTGCGCCACGGTCGTCCCATGGTGTCGGAGATGATGACCGCCACCCGCCGGCCGTACCGTTCGGCGAGCGCGGCCCGCAGTGCCCGGGCCGAGGCGTCGGGGTCCTTGGGTAGCAGCACCAGCCGGGACGGATCCACGTTCGAGGAATCGATCCCGGCGGAGGCGAGCACGAAGCCGTGGTGAGTGGCGACGATCCGGGTGTGGCCCCGCGCCGCGACCGGGCGGGCGGTCTCCGCCGCCAGGATCTCCGCCCGGGCCTCCTCCCGCTCCGGCCCGGTCACCGGCACCTCCACCAACCGCCCCTCCGCCTTCGAGACGATCTTGCTGGTGACGACCAGCACGTCCCCATCGCGTAGCCAGGGAGCGGCCGTGGTGATCAGCTCGGCCAGGTCGTCGCCGGGGCGGACCTCACCGATCCCGGTGACTGGCAGCACCTGCAGGGTCATGCGGCTACCTCCAGCGCGGCGGCGACCATGGCCGCGGTCGCCTCGTCATCGGTCATCCACAGTGGAACGGCTCGCACGGTGACGCCGGGTACCTCGGTGCCACGGTCGGACTCGTCCACGAGCCAGCCGTCGAGCAATCCGGGCTCGCTCTGTCCGGAGCCTGGCCGGCGCGCGCCGTACAGCCGTCCCACCCCGGCGGCGCTGCACTCCACTCCGATCGCGGCCAGGCAGGCGTCCGCCATGCCGCGCACCGGCGCGCCGCCGATGATGGGGGAGAGTCCCACGATCGGTGCCTTGGCCTCGACCAACGCCTGCCGCAGTCCGGGTACGGCGAGGATCGGGGCGATCGACACCACTGGGTTGCTGGGCGCCAGCAGGATGGCATCGGCGGTCTGCACCGCCTCCATGACACCAGGGGCGGGCGTGGCCGACTCCGCCCCCAGGTAGACGAAGCGGCGGGCTGGCAGCGTAGCCCGATGCCGGATCCACCACTCTTGAAAGTGGATCGCCTCTCCCGGTGCTTCTTCGCCGTCGACGACGACGTGGGTCTCTAGTCGGTCGTCAGTGGCGGGAAGGATGCGAATCCCCGGCCGCCACCGGTCGCACAGCGCCTCGGTCACCGCGGAGAGGGGATAGCCAGCCGTGAGCATGGTGGTGCGGACCAGATGGGTGGCGAGGTCGCGATCCCCCAATCCGAACCAGTTTGGCTGCACCCCGTAGGCGTCCAACTCCGCCTTGACGGTCCAGGTCTCGTCCGCGCGACCCCAGCCGCGTTCCGGATCGGCACCCCCACCAAGCCCGTACATGACGCTGTCGAGATCTGGGCAGATCCGCAGGCCGTGCAGGCTGAGGTCGTCGCCGACGTTGACCACCGCGGTCACCTCGGCCCCGATGGTCTGAGCATGCGCCCGCACGCCGCGGAGAAAGCGGGCACCACCGATGCCGCCGGCCAACACCACGATGTGCATGTCGCCCATCCTCGCCGATGCCCCGTTCAGCGGAAGTGGCGACCCACTACTAGGCTGAACACCCATGACGACCCCGTCTCCCAAGTCACCGCGTGAGGCCATTGCGCCATCGCGGGAGCTCATTTCGTTCGCACTCATCGGCGTAACCGGCCTTGCCCTGTTGTCCGCGCTGGTCAGCCTGGTGCCGCCGGACCTACCGGCGCACGTCAGCTATCTGGACTACAACGCTCTCCGGCTCGCTGAGATGTCTGGGCTGAGCACCAGCTTCGTCTCCTTGCTGGTGATCGTGCCGGCGGTGCTGGCCGTGGTGGTCGCCGCCTACATCGGCGAACCGGTCACCAAGGCGAACCTGGTCACGGTGGTGGCGCTGATTCAGCTCGGGGTCGCGCTCGTGCTCGGGCTGATCTTCGACCTTTTCCTGCCGGTGGTGAACGTCGGCTCCGACGCCACGTTCATGGAGACGGTGAAGTTCGGCGTGCGGCTGTTGAGCCAGTACGCGGCCGCCGTCGTCGCTGGGTTCGTGGTCTTCCGCACGTGGCACGGCGCCTTCTTCACTCCAAAGCCGAAGCCGGCCGCGGCGCCGTTCGGTGGCTACGGCTACCAGGCGCCGTACGGACAGCCGCAACAGCAGCAGTACGGCCAGCCGGGAGCGTACGGCCAGCCTCCCCAGCAGTACGGCCAACCTGGCTCCTTCAACCCGGGCGGGGCGGCGCCTGCTGGCGGTGCCTACGGTGCCCCCAACCCGGCCACCCCGGGTCAGCCTGGGCAGGCGAACCCGTACGGTGTGCCGCAGCAACAGCAGTACGGCCAGCCGGGGACCTACGGCCAGCCTCCCCAGCAGTACGCGCCGGGGTACGGCCAGCCTGGCCAGCAGCCCGCAGCGCCACCTCCGCCGCAGCCAGCGGGTACTTACGGCCAGTCGGTGATTGGTAACCCACCGTCTTCGGTAGCTCCGCAGCCCGGCGCACCAGCGCCTGCCTCGGGTGACGAAGACGACCCGGACGAGGAGCGGACGCAGATCCAGCCCAGGTAGTCATACGCTGCCAGGGTGACCTCGAAGGATTACCCGTCCGGTCTGCGCCGGGCGTTGCGGCGGGCTCGCGACGGTCGCACGTTGGACGCCACGGAGGCGGCGGCGTTGTTGTCCGCCCGTGGCCCAGCGCTCGACGAGTTGGTGGGGCTGGCCGGTGCGGTTCGCGACGCAGGCCTCGTCGATGCTGGACGGCCGGGGACGGTCACTTTCTCCAAGAAGGTGTTCATTCCGTTGACCCGGCTGTGCCGGGACCGGTGTCACTACTGCACCTTCGCCACCGTGCCCGGACGCTTGTCCGCGCCCTATCTCGAACGGGACGAGGTAGTGGAGATCGCGCGGGCTGGCGCGGCCGTGGGCTGCAAAGAGGCGCTTTTCACGCTGGGTGACCGGCCCGAGGCGCGGTGGCGCCCGGCCCGCGAGTGGCTGGAGGCCCGCGGATACTCCTCGACGGTGGACTACCTGCGCGCATGCGCGGTGGCGGTGCTGGAGGAGACCGGCCTGCTGCCCCACCTCAACCCGGGCGTGTTGTCGTGGGAGGAGCTGCAACGGCTGCGGCCGGTGGCGCCGAGCATGGGAATGATGCTGGAGACCACCGCGGAGC
>CAYTMR010000012.1:0-38381 GCA_964438855.1 uncultured Micromonosporaceae bacterium | reverse complement strand
GCCGGTCGCCGGGCGCTCGACCGGGCTGGTCTTCAGCGTGTACGTCGGTGACCTGTCTGAGCCGCTGCGCCAGCTCGCCGAGCCGTTGCACCGCCAGCTGCCGGAGCCTGACCGGTCGGTCCTGATCGCGGTCTCACCCAACCAGCGAGCGCTGGAGATCGTCACCGGGGCGGTGGCGCGTCGCCGGCTGCCTGACCGGGACTGCAAGCTCGCCGCGATGTCGATGGCGTCCGCATTCAGCGGTGGTGATCTCGCCGGCGGGTTGGTCACCGGGCTGGCCCAGCTGTCGTCCCGCGCGGGCAAGGCCTAGGGCGCCACGCGCGCGATCCCTGTCACGCCGCGGCGCTCGCCGCGTCCCGCGCGCGGGCGCGGAGGGCGCGGACTATCGAGTCGCGCCCTTCGGCTACCAGCCGCCGTGCGGGGGCGGGGTGGTCGGGCTGTGCCAGCCAGGCGTCGCTGGCTGCCACCGTCTCCTCGCTGACGTGGTAGCTCGGGTAGCCGATCACCAGGAATTCTTGCGCCAGTTCGCTGTGGCGCCGACGCCAGATGTCGCCGGCCACGGCGTGGAATCGCTCCACCCAGGGCCGGGTGAGCTCCACCTGCGCGGGATGCCAGAAGCCCAGCAACAGGGCACGGTGCCGCCAGTTCGGGGGCGCCTGCTCGGCGACCAGCTCCTGCCAGACGTCGGCCTTCGCCGCCGCGTCGGGGATGAGGGCTCGGGCGGTGGCGGCGCCGCGCTGGCCAGCCGCGGTCTGGTCCCGGGCCAGCTCGGCGTCGATCTCGGCGAGGCCGGCGGCACCGAGGGCCACCAGTGCTTGCAGGATCGACCACCGCAGCTCCGTGTCGACCGTGAGCCCGGCCGGCACGCCGACGCCGTCCAGCCAGCCGCGCAGCACATCGAGCTGTTCGGGGGAGCGTGCGGCGCCGATGAAAGCCCGCGCCCACGCCAGTTGTCGCCCGCCTGACAGCTGCGACGTCACCGCCTCGGCGGTGGTGGCGTAATCGAGCCAGCCCTGCGATGACCACTGCGGATCGGCGTAGTAGGCGAGCGACCCGGACGCCTGCCGGAGTGTGGCGGTCACGAGATTGATGTCGGTCTCCACAGGCAGGCCACGGCGCACCAGTGCGAGGTACTGGCGAGCCGGAAGCTCGGCGTCGCGCACCATGTCCCACGCCGCTGACCAGCACAGACCGCGCGCCAGCGGCGACTCCACGTCGGCGATGTGCGCCACCGCGGTCGCCATCGACCGCTCATCCAGCCGGATCTTGGCGTACGTCAGGTCGTCGTCGTTGAGTAGCAGCAGATCGGCGGCGGGTTCCCCGGTCAGCGCCGGTACGGGGGTGCGGTCGCCGGTGACGTCCAGCTCCACCAGCCGACGTCGGACCAGGGCCCCACCCTCCAGGTCGTACAGCCCGATCCCGATCCGATGGGTACGCAAGACCGGGTGCGCAGGTGGCGCTTCCTGGCGTACCGCCACCTCGGCGTACCGCCCGTCACCGGTGAGCCGTATCTCCGGCCGCAGCGTGTTGACCTGGGCGGTCTCCAGCCACTGGGCGGCGAAGTCGCGCAGCGGCCGGCCGCTGGCCTGCTCCAAGGCGCTTAGCAGGTCGTCGAAGGTGGCGTTGCCCCAGGCGTGGGCAGCAAAGTAGCTGCGCAGTCCGGCGAGGAAGGCGTCCTGTCCGACGTAGGCGACGAGCTGCTTGAGCACGCTGGCGCCTTTGGCGTACGTGATGCCGTCGAAGTTGACCTCCACCGCCTCCACGTTCGGCATCTCGCAGTAGACCGGGTGGGTGGAGGACAGCTGGTCCTGTCGGTATCCCCAGTTCTTACGAATCGACAGGAAGGTGGTCCAGGCGTTGGTGTAGCGGGTCGCGTTGGCGTTGCACCAGTGTGAGGCCCACTCGGCGAACGACTCGTTGAGCCACAGGTCGTCCCACCACCGCATCGTCACCAGATTGCCGAACCACATGTGGGCCAACTCGTGCAGGATCGTGTTGGCGCGTTGCTCGAACTCGTAGTCGGTCACCGCGGAGCGGAACAGGTAGTGCGCCTCGGCGTGGGTGACGCAGCCGAAGTTCTCCATGGCCCCGGCGTTGAAGTCGGGCACCCAGATCTGGTCGTACTTGGGCAGCGGGTACCGCACCCGGAACTGGTCGTGGTAGAAGTCGAACCCCTGGGTGGTGACGGTGTGCAGCTCGTCGACGTCCAGGTAAGGCGCCATGGAGACACGGCAGAAGTAGCCCAGGTCGATGCCGTCGTGGGCGCGGCGCACCTGGTGGTAGGGGCCGGCGCACAACGCGGTGATGTAGGTGCTCATCCGCACAGAGCGGTCGAAGTGGACGATCTTGTGGGTGTCGACCAGCTCCTCCCGAGCCACAGGGGCGTTCGAGATCACTCGCCATGACCGGGGCACCTCGGCGTGCCAGGTGAACACACTCTTGAGGTCGGGCTGGTCGAAGCAGGCGAACACCCGCTGCGCGTCGGCGGTTTCGAACTGGCTGTAGAGGTAGACCTCGCCGTCGGCCGGGTCGACACTGCGGTGTAGCCCTTGCCCGGAGGACGAGTACGCGAAGTCGGCATCGACCACTAGGACGTTCTCGGTCTCGAGTCGGGGCAGTCTTAGCCCCGTCTCCGGCGACCAGTCGGTCACCGGTCGGCCGTTGAGCGTGGCCGACCGGAGTGACTGCGCCGCACACTCGATGAAGGTCTCGGCCCCCGGCTCGGAGCAGGTGAACCTGACCTCGGTCACCGATCGGAAGGTTCCCTCGCCGGGATTGCCTCGTCCGTCGGTCAGATCGAGCCTGATGTCGTAGGAGGTCACGTCGAGCAGGCGGGCCCGCTCCACCGCCTCCGCTTGCGTGAGGTTGCGCACACCGGCCACCGGTCGCCTCCATCGCCGCTCGCCCCGCCGGTCACCATTCTCCACCGACGGGCGGTTTATCAGAGTCTGTCATGCGCCCGCCGCACACCTCGCGAGGGCGGCACGATAGCGTCGAGCCATGACCGTCATCCACCCGATCGCGCAGGCGTGGCTTACCACCGGTGGCACCGGCGCCCAGAACTACGACGAGTTCGCCGACGACGCGGAGATCACCGCGATCCTCCGTGAGAACCCGCGCAGTGCGCTCGCCGTCGAGATGCCGCACCTGGCGCCCGAGAGCCTCGGTACCGGCTTTCTCGATGCCCTCCCCGCGGCGGTGCGGCGACTGGCGGAGGCGAAGGCGGCCGGCGCCTACCGCAGCGCCCGCGACGTGGTGGTGCTCTACCGGATCAGCGGTGCTCCGGGTAGCGGCGACGATGCCGCGTACGGGCTGTGGTGCCTGGTCGACACCGACCAGATTTCGACCCAGGTGGGTGAGCCTGGGTTGGTGATTCGCAACGAGGACGTCTTCCTGGAGAAGGTGCGGGAGCGGGTGGCGCTGGCAGAGGCCACCGGGCACCTGCTCTCCCCGGTGCTGCTTCTGCAGAGCGCCCGGGGAGAGGAGTTGCACGCCGCTTTGGTGCAGGCGTGCGAGGCGGCTGGCGAGCCGGCCGCGACCGACGTCGACCAGGCCGGCCGGGTCCACGCGATCTGGCCGTTGCCTCCAGGTCCGACCGCCGACCGGCTCCGTGACCTGGCCGGTGGCGGAGAGCTGGTGGTCGCCGACGGAAACCATCGCAGCCTGGCAGCCCAGACAGGCGGGCTGGAGCGGTTCCTGGCGGTGGTTACGACGCCTCGGTCGGTGACCATTCAGCCGTACCACCGACTTGTCACCGAGGTGCCCGTGGACGCCTTGTCGGCGCTGGAACGGGTGGGCGCCAAGGTCGGCGAGCCGGCGGAGGCGGGCACCCCGGAGCGCGGTGTGGTGCATCTCTACCTCGACCAGCGGTGGTACGAGGTGGCGCTGCCGGCCCAGCCGGGTGCGACCGTCGTGGACAACCTCGACCACGCCCTGGTGGAACGGATCGTGCTGGGGCAGGCGTGGGGGCTGGAGCCGGGCGACAAGCGGATCACCTACGTGGGCGGTGACTACCCGGTGTCGTGGCTGCGCGGCGAGGTCGACGCCGGGCGAGCCGCGGCTGCGGTGGTGATCGCGCCGGTCTCGGTGGACGATTTCGTGGCCGTGAACCTGGCCCGTCAGAAGATGCCGCGTAAGAGCACCTGGTTCACCCCGAAGGCTCGGGCGGGGTTGGTGCTGGCCCAACTGCGTTGACCTGGGAGACTGCCGACATGCGTGTCTATCTGGGATCCGACCACGCCGGATACGAGTTCAAGGCCCACCTCCTCAACCACCTGGCCGACCAGGGATATGAGGTCGTCGATGTCGGCCCGAAGGTCTACGATCCGGACGACGACTATCCCGCGTTCTGTCTGCACACCGGCGCCCGGGTGGTCGCCGACCCAGGCAGCCTCGGGGTGGTGATCGGCGGTTCCGGCAACGGCGAGCAGATCGCCGCCAACAAGGTGCCGGGGGTGCGGGCGGCGCTGGCGTGGTCAGTGGAGACCGCGGTGCTGGCGCGGGAACACAACGACGCCAACGTCGTCGCGATCGGTGCCCGGCAGCACCGCCTGGAAGAGGCGGTCGTGATCGTCACCGCTTTCCTCGCCGCGCCGTTCTCCGGTGGTGAGCGGCACGTCCGTCGCATCGCCCAGATCGCCGCCTACGAGGAGAACCGCACGCTGCCGCAGCTGCCGGAGTAACCACGTGGCGTGGGCCGGGGTGCCGTGCACACACCGGCAGAGCCCTGGCTGTCCCGGGTGCACTCGCCCCGCGGTGCTGGCTGCGAGGTGACGGTCGGCGACGGCGGGAGGCTACCCTCGATGCTGTGGTGGGACACCCTGGGCAACGTTCGCAGCTGGGGCGGGCGATGGCCGACGTGCCGCCGCAGAACGAGGCGGTGACGCCCTCGCCGGAGGAGGGCCTAGGCGCGCAGCCGCCGGGCGGGCTGGCGTACGCGCGCGGAGTGGCGTCGGTGCCTCCCCGGCCTCGCTCGGACCTCACGGGCATGGACGCCGTGGGCACCGCTGACGACCGGCCGCTGGTGCCGGAACCGCCTCGCGGCATGGTGGTACGGCGACGGTGGCGGCAGCTTCGCGCCGGAGCAGGTTGGAGTTGGACCGGCGGTTCGTTCGCCGTGGTCTGCTGGGGCATCTGGGCGATCACGCTACGCGACAGCGGTGTCGTGGGGCCGGTGCTGGCACTGGCACTGGTCTTCGCCACCGCGGGACTCGTGTTCACGGTGTCCCGCCTGCTGGGCCGGGCGGTGTTGGAGAACGGTCTGGGTCGGCAACGCCGCAGCGCCTGGCCGTCTCACCTGGCCGCCGGCGGGTTTCTGACGCTGGCGGGGTTCGCCTTCCTCCAGCAGACGTGGTGGATCGCGAACGGGTGGAACTGGCTGGTGGACCGGCTGCTGCCCTGACCCGCCGCTCACCCCAGTCGGGTCAACTGCGCGGTGAGCCGGTCGGCGACGCCCGGCTCGAGACCGCCGTGCGCTCGCGCCCGCGCGATCTCCCCCCGCAGGTCGGCTGCCCGGTCACGGACTCCACGCTCCCGTTGCCGCGGGTCACGCTGCTCCAGTTCGGTGTAGAGGTCGTCGATGCGCTCGCGCAGTGCACGGGCGGACTGGCGGTCGATCGCCCCGGTCGCGAGGGCCCGGGTGATGGTCTGGTCCAGCTCGCTGACGGTGCCGTACGGATCGACCGGTGCGGGACCGGATCGCGGTGGCGCGGCGGCGGTGATGCCTGGTCCGGTCACGTTCTGAGTCCCCAGCAAGCGGCTCCACATCCCGGGCCAGGTGAGTGCCACCGACAGCATGATCGTCGCCGTCACGAGGAGCACCGCCACGGCGACGCCTAGGCGGCCCCGGCGACGCGGTGTCCGTGGCCGTCCAGGGTCGGGGGCGGTCGGCCGGTGCGGTCGAGGTGCGGTGCCCACGGCGTAACGGTGTCGAGGCGGCACCGTCGACGGTTGTCCCGCGACGAGCGTGTCCAGCTCGTTGGCCACCTGCTCGGCGGAGGGACGGTGCTGCGGGGTGAGCGCCAGACACGCCCGACACAACCGCGCCAGCGGTTCCGGTACCCCGGCCAGTGACGAGGCCAGGACCGTCTCCGGTACGCCGCCGCGGCGTCGGGCGGTACGCCGCGGCGGGTGCGCCTGCCGGGCGTGTTCCCAGGTCGGCAGCTCCACCGGCGGGTGGCCGGTCAGCGTCTCGTAGCAGAGCACCCCGAGCGAGTAGACGTCCGACTCCGGGGACGCCGTGTCCACGTCCAGTCGCTCCGGGGCCGCGTAGGTGGGCGTCCCCACCAATCGGCCGCGTTCGCCTCGGGAACCGCACCGCGCGGCGATTCCGAAGTCGAGCAGCTTCGCCCCGGCCGGGGTGAGCACGACGTTGCCCGGCTTGACGTCCCGGTGGACCACACCGGCGCGGTGCACGCTGGCCAGCGCACGGGCCACCTCTGCGCCGACGCGTGCGGCCTCCGGCCACGGTAGAGGGCCGCTGGCCAGTCGATCAGCCAGGTTCTCCCCGTCGACCAACTCCATCACCAGGTACGGCACCACCGTGCCGTCGGGCAGTGTCGCCTCCCCGCAGTCGTACACCTGGGTGAGGTTGGGGTGGTTGAGACCGGCTGACAGGCGCGCCTCGCGCACCGTGGCCGAGCGTGGAGCGGGCCGTGCCTCGCCCGGGGACGACAGCAGCTTCAGCGCCACCTCCCGGTCGAGCAGCTCGTCGTGCGCCCGCCACACCTGCGACATCCCGCCGGCTCCGATGCTCGTGAGCAACCGGAACCTGCCTCGCACCCGCATGCCCTCGCGGAAGGGTGCCATAGAGCCAGAGTCTCACCTGCTCGGGCGGTGGGGCAAGGCTGGCGGGGTGGCGATCCCGTCGGCGATCAGCGCGTCCACCTCGGCGACCACCTCTGCCGCGGTGAGGGCGAGCAGCGCGGGGTGCGTCCCGGCACCCACACGCGGGACGCTCACCGGCCGCCAGAGCACCCGGTGCTCGCGCCGGTCGGGCGGTGGACCCCACCGCCACGGCGGCATGGGGCCGAACAGCAGCACTGACGGGGTGCCGAAGGCGGTGGCGAGGTGCCCGGCGCCGGTGTCACCGCAGACGAGAAGCCGGGCGTGCGCGATCACGGCCGCCAGCTCCCCCACGTCGGTGTTGCCGGCCAGCACAGCGGTGTGCGGCAACTCGGCCAGGCACGCCACCCGCCTCGCCAGCGGCGCTTCCTCGGGCGAACCGGTCACCACGACCCGGTAGCCTCGTCGCACCAGCTCCCGGGCGACCGCCGCGAACCGGTGCTCCGGCCAGCGGCGGCGAGGATGCTTGGCGCCCGGGTGCACCACCGCCACGCCGACGGGCATCCCGGCAGCCGGGGGCCGGGGCAACGCGAGATCGTCCGGGTCGGTGGGGATGCCGTGCCAGGCGAGCATCCGGCACCAGCGGGCCACCTCCGGCTCCTCGTCGATCCAGTGAGGACCGTCGTCGTAGGAGGCGGCGGGGCAGGCGAAGGCTAGCAGCCGTTGCGGGCGGGCCGAGCGCAACATCCGATGCGACTCCGGCCCGCGGCCGTGCAGATTGACCGCCACGTACGGGGGTGGTCCTGGCCAGGGTTCGTCCAGACCGGACACGGGTCGGTGCCGGTCCACCACCCCGGTGAGGCGTACCAGCGGGGCGAGCCACCCCGGTGCTCCGAGCGCGAGCGGCCGGTCAGGAAACGCCCGGCGCAGGCCACGCAGCGCGGGGACCACGGTGGCGAGGTCTCCGATGCCGGTCGCCCGCAGCACCGCCACCTCGGCGCCGGGCGAGATCACGGGTAGGACGACTCCCGGTCGGGGCAGATCACCATTTCCCGTACCACACACCCCGGTGGCTGGGTGAGCGCGAACATCACCGCGGCCGCGACGTGAGCGGGGTCGTTGAGCGCCGCGTCCGGACCCGGACGGTAGCGTTCGTCCCGGTCGTCGAAGAAGGCGGTCCGCATTCCGCCGGGCAGCAGCAACGTGACTCCGACCGAGCCGGCGAGCTCCGCGGCGAGCGCCCGGGTGAAGCCGACGACACCGAACTTGGCGGCGCAGTAGGCGGTTGCGTCGCTGACCGCCTTGCGTCCGAGGGTGGAGGCGATCGTCACCACGGTGCCCCGGCTGCGTTCGAGTGCGGGAAGGGCAGCGCGGATCACCGCTGCCGTGGCGAGCAGGTCCACTGTCACCACCTGCTCCCAGACGTCGGCTGGCACGTCGGCGAGGCGCCCCGGCACGTCGGTGCCGGCAGCGGTCACCACCGCGTCCAGCCCGCCGGCCCGGTGCGCGATGTCGCGGGTGGCGGCCTCGGCCGCCCGGGTGTCCGCCAGGTCGCAGACCATCCACCCCACCCCGTCGGTAGGTGCCCGTCGGTCCAGGACCCATGGCTGCCAGCCCGCCTTGGCGGCGGCGGTCACGACCGCGGCCCCGAGTCCGCTGGCGCCTCCGGTCACCAGTACGGTCTTGCCGTCGTTCATTGGTGTGCTCCCTCCGTGCGATGGCCGTTGCCGGTGGCCGCGATGAGGTTGGTGCTCGAGCGCCCGGGGAGGTAGGGGACCACGACGGTCTGGCCGCCCCACCGCCGGACGAGCTCGGCCTCGGGCAGATCCGCCTCACCGCCGGCGTAGTCGCCACCTTTGACCCACACGTCCGGGCGTAGCCACGACAGGACCGCGTGGGGTGTCGGCTCGTCGAAGATGACCACGGCGTCGACACAGCTCAGGGCGGTCAGCAGCTGTGCCCGGTCGGCCTGGGGGTTGACCGGACGGCCCGGTCCTTTGAGGTGGGTCACGCTGGCGTCGGAGTTGAGGCAGACCACTAGGCAGTCACCGAGGTCGCGAGCCGCCTGGAGGGTCGCCACGTGGCCGGCGTGGAGGATGTCGAAGCAACCCCCGGTGGCCACCACCCGTCCGCCTTGGGCACGCACCCGGGCGACCACCTCACCGACGGCGTGGGCTCCGACACCGCTCGCCGGCCATGCGGTGTCCCGTGGGCCGGCGGACGTCGCGGCGGCGAGCGTCGCCGAGGCACCGCCGGCGGCGACGTAGCCAGTGGCATCGGCCACCGCCGTCTCCACCGCCTCGGTCAGCAACGCGCCGTCCGCCAGTGCGGCGGCGGCAGCGACCGCGAACCGGTCTCCGGCGCCGCACGAGTCACCTTCCACAGTGACGGGCGGTGGCACCACCAGGGGCGCCGGGCCGGCGTGGCTGAGCAGGGCACCGGCGCCGCCCATGGTCACCGCCACCGCCGCGGCGCGCCATCGACGCTGTAGCTCGGCCGCGCCGCGGATGGCCGCGGTGAGCCGGTCTGGGCCACCGGGACCACCGCCGACGAAATGGCGCACCTCGGACTCGTTCGGTGTGATGAGCCGGGCACCGGCCACCGGTGCCGGTCCCCGCGGGTGGGGATCCCACACCACCGGGGCACGTGCCTGGGCGATCGCCGCGCGCAGCGCCGGTTGCCGCGGCACGCCGCCGCCGTAGTCACTGATCAAGATCACAGCGGCGTCGGTGAGTGCCGACAAGGCGGCCGGTGCCGGTTCACCGTCGACACCCGGAGGGCTTCCGCGGTCCAGCCGCAGCAGAGTCCGCCCGCCTGTGCGTAGCCGAATCTTCTCCGGGGTCGCCCCGGCGAGCGTCATCGGATAGACCGAGATGCCAGCGGCCGCCAGCAGCGTGCTCAACCGGGCCCCAGCGTCGTCGTCGGCCAGCGCGGTCACCAGGACCACCGGCCGCCCGGTCCGAGCGGCGAGCAGCGCCGCGAGCCCGGCGCCACCGGCCCGTTCCTCCGATCGGTGCTCGTCGAGCACGGGGACCGGAGCGTCCGGGCACAGCCGGGCCACACCGCCCTCCACATCCCGGTCGAGCATGGTGTCTCCGACGATCACCACAGGGCCGCTCATCCGCGCCTCCCGTCCACTGCTCGCAGCAGCGCCAGCCGAGCCGGATTGGCTCCGTCCGGGACGTATCCGTTGTCGTGGACGACCGCGGTTGGTAGATCCTGTTCGATGTGTTGGCACAGCACATGGACGGAGACCAGGTGGAGCTCCTGCACCACCTGCGGATCCGGTGCCGACACGGCGAGGACGTCCGCGCAGTGACGGGCCAGCGGGTTGGGAGCCGGGCCGGTGAGTGCCAGCACTCGCAACCCCAGAGCGGTTCCGGCCTCGGCGGCGGCGAGCAGGTTCGAACTGCGACCGCTGGTGGACAGCAGGAGTAGCGCGTCGCCGGCGCGCCCATGGGCGCGGACCTGACGGGCGAAGACCTCCGGGTAGCCGTAGTCGTTGGCGATGGCCGTCACCGACGCGGTGTCCGCGGTCAGCGCGATCGCCGACAGCGGCTGACGGTCGTCACGCAACCGGCCCACCAGTTCGGCGGCGAGGTGATGCGCCTCGGCCGCGCTGCCGCCGTTGCCTGCCACCAGCAGCCGGCCACCGCGGCCCAGCAGCCGCGCCAGATCCCTGCCCCAGTCAGCCAGCCGGCCAGCTTGCTGGTGGAAGGCGGGCAGCGCCGCAGTGAGGTCGGCCAGGTGGCGGTCGAGGATGGACATCATCCCACCACCTCGGCGGTGGGGCGGGGCGCCGCGACCGCGGCGTACACCTCTGCCAATTGGGTGGCGGTACGCCGCCACGAGTAGCACTGTCGCGCCCGGTCCGCCGACGCGGTGGAGTACGCGAACCGGCGTCGGTGATCGGCGAGCAGTCGCCGTAGGGCGACCGCGAGCGCAGCGGGGTTACGCGGCGGCACCAGTTCCCCGGTGACTCCCTCCACCACGGTGTCGGTCAGTCCGCCGACCGCGGTGCCGACCACGGGTAGGCCGCACGCCATCGCCTCCAACGGAACCAGCCCGAACGGCTCGTACCAAGGTGCGGCGGCCAGGACATCGGCCGAGCGGTACCAGGCCGGCATGTCGGTCGCGGGTACCGCACCGACGAGTCGTAGCCGATCGCCCACGCCGAGCGAGTCGGCGAGTTCACGAAGCCCGCGTGCGAGCGGGTGGTGGTCGAGGTCGGGTGGTGCCGGGCCACCGACCACCACACACTCGGCGGAGGGGACGGCACGCAGCGCGGTGACCACGTCCGCGAAGCCCTTGCGCTCCACGAGCCGGCCCGCGGTGAGGATCCTTGGCCGCTGCGAGTCCCGCGGCATGGCCGCACCGACTGGGGAGAAACGTTCACTGTCCACGCCCGACGGGATCAGGGTGATCCGGGGTCGGGGTACACCGAGCTTGACCAGCTCCGCGACCTCGTCGCGGCACTGCGCCACGACCCGGTCCACCGCTTGCCCCAGGGCACGTTCGAACGGGATGCGGTCGGGTGGGCTGGTGTCTGCCGGGCCTTGGTGGCGGCGCTTGACCGTGCCGAGGGCGTGGTAGGTCAAGACCACCGGTGCGCCGACCTGCCGGGCTGCGCCCGTGGCGGCCAGTCCACTCATCCAGAAGTGGGCGTGCACCACGTCGGGGATCCAGCCATCGGCCTGCCAGTGGCCGGTCAGCCAGGCGCCGAAGTCCTTCATGTACGGCAGCAACTGGTCCCTCGGCACTGGTGTGGACGGTCCGGCCGGCACGTGGACCACCGTCACACCCTCCGCCATCCGCACCCGTTCAGGTGGGTGGGTGGCGTCCCGCCTGGTATAGACCCGTACGTCGTGCCCCTGTTCGGCGAGAGCCCGGGACAGCTCGGCTACGTGCGTGTTCTGCCCGCCAGCGTCCTCGGCACCCAGCATGGCCAGCGGGCTGGCGTGCTCCGAGATCATCGCGATGCGCATGTCTCCTCCTCCAGCAGCCGGTCCCAGTCGGAGAGGAACCGATCGAGGCCGTACCTGGCCCGGGCGACCCGCTGGGCGTTCCCACCCAGCCGGTGAGCCGCGTCCGGGTCGGCCAACAACCACCGGACCGCGTCCTGCAGGACGTCGACCCGGGTGGACACGACCCCCGCCTCCGCGGGTACGGCGGCCACTGCCTCGGTGGTCGCCAACGCGACCACCGGCATGCCAGCGGCCATCGCCTCCAGCAGGCTCAACCCCAGCGAGGTCCAGCGGCACAGGTGCAGGTAGACCCGTCGCCGGGTCAGCTCGGTGTGCATCGCGGCCTGCGGCAGATCCTCGTGGGGCGTGAGTTGGTGCGATGGCAGCCCCAACCGGGCCGGCAGCTCGGCGACCCCCATGCCGAAGACGTCGACCGGAGCCAGCTCGGTGAACGGCGGTAACAGGTCGGTCCCGGTGGTCCGCCATCGGCGCACCGGCTCGTTGGTCACGGCGGCGGAGCGGGGGAGTTCACCGGTGTAGTGCGCGGCCGGTGGAGGGATCCCGTGCTCCACCACGGTGGTGCGGGTCGCGCCGGTGTCCCAGAACAGCTGGTTGAAGTGGGTGACGTGGACGATGGTGAGGTCGTCGCGGTCAGCCATGGGATGGCGGGTGGCGGGCACCTCACCCTTGGGGGTGTTGTGTTCGACGTAGACGGCGGGGATGTCACGACCGACCCGACGACGCAGCCACGCCGAGGCGAGCTCCAGCTCGTGCGGGCGCTGCAGTACGACGACGTCGACGTCGGCGGTGGCCAACTGCTCCGGGGGAATCTCGACCACGGTGTCTGGCCACCGGTAGGTGCGGGCGCGTCCGAGCCCGTCGGGTCCCCGGTCCGGGGTGACCGGCACCAGGTATCGGTGGTGGCCGTGGACGAAAGACGTCGTCCAGGCACCGTGCACGTGCCACAGCAGGATGTTCACCGGGTGGCTCCGGCCAGAAGGCGGACCGCGGCGACGACCCGGTCCGGATCCACCTTGGCCAGGCAGGGGTGACCGGGGACCGGGCAGGTGGTGGCCCGGGTGTGCCGGCAGGGTGCCATCGAGTCTCCGAGTCGGACGGCCGGTACCCGCCACGGCCCCCATTGCCCATAAGAGACGGTCGGGGCGAACAGGCTGACCACCGGAGTGCCGGTCGCCGCGGCGAGATGGGCGGGGCCGGTGTTGCCGACCACCACGCAGTCAGCGTGAGCGATCACGTCGGCGAGCTCGCGCAGTGTGGTCAGGCCCCCCAGATCCACCCCCACATCACCGGCCACGGCGGCGCTCAGCTCGGACTCGGCTGGCCCGCCGGTCACCAGGACACGGTGCCCCGCGGCGGCGAGCGCGGCGACGATCGCGGTACAGCGGTCGGGTGGGCAGGCACGCGCCGGGACCGACGAGCCGGGATGGACCACCACGTAACCGGTCTCGTGACGCTGACGGTGTGACAGCAGGTCCGACCGCAGGCGCAGTCGCGGTTCGTCGTCCGGTGGCAAGCTGAAGCCAGCGGCGGCCGCCAGCGACAACGCGCGCTCCGGTTCCGGGATGCCCAGCGGTACCCGGTGGCGAAGGTCGAGCAGTGAGCCCGGGTAGTCGTCGCTGATCGCGGCGATCCGACGCACTCCCGCCAGTCGCAGCAGGAGCGCCAGGGGCAACGGTGACTGGTGGAACGACGTGAAGATCACCGCCTCGTCCACACCGGCGGCGGCGATACGCGCCACCAGGCGGACGACGTCCGCCTGTTCGATCGGCGGTGGGCTCGGATCTATCCACGGGACCCGCCATTCGATGATGTCGTCCACTCCAGGGAGCAGCTCGGCTGCTGCCCGCCCACGCGGCCCGCACAGCACGACCACGCTCTCAGCCCCGTTGGCCACCGCACGGATCGCCGGACCGGTGAGGAGAACGTCTCCGGCGGAATCCGACCGTGCCACCAGCACCCGGGTCGCACGTCGACGAGACCCCTGGGTGCCACTGGTGAGGCGTTGACGGCGCAGGATCAGGTCCACTGCGCTGCGCAGGTCGCCGGCCACGGTCGGTGCGGCGGCGATCTCCTCGGTGCGGGTGGCGGGTGTGGGCACGAGGATCCCACTCGCGCCGGCGGCCGTCGCAGCGGCCATGTCGGCGCCGATGTCGCCCACCACGGCACAGCGTTCCGGGCGGGTGCCCAGTGCTCGAGCGGCCGCGACGATCAGGCCGGGGGCGGGCTTGCGGCAATCACAGCCGTCGCCGTCGCCGTGCTCGCAGATCTGCCAGGTGTCGAACGGTCCCAGCAACTCCTCGACCCGTGCGTTGACCCGGCGCAGGTCCCCCCACGTGAATCGGCCGTACGCTAGGCCGGACTGGTTGCTGACCACCCCCACCCGCAGTCCGGCGCGGCGCAGCCGGTCGACCGCCTCGCGGGCGCCCGGGACCGGTCGAACCCGGTTCGGGTCGCCGTTGTAGGGGACGTCGTGCACGAGCGTGTCGTCCCGGTCGAACAACACCGCGTCGAACAGCTGATTGCGCACCGCTCGCGAGTTCCCTGGCGGCAACCCGAGTAAACCTCAGCGGGATCTCCTCAACGGACGGGCGCGGCGCCCCCTCAACCATCCCCACCACCAGTAGCCGACCGCGGTCGGCGGAATCAGCACACTGGTCACCGCCAGTACCGTTACCTCGCGCACCGTGCGTGGCCCGGGTCGAATGCGCGCGAGCGCGAACTCCGCCGTCCCCGCCAACCACGCCGCCGCCGCCCCGAGCGCCACGACCGCGGCCACCCTGCCCGGTCGACATCGGGCGAGGACACCGCTGACCAGCGCGGTCAGCCCAGCGGCGGTCACGGCGGCGTGTCGGCGCCGCCGCCCGGGGGGCACCGCCAGCAGCGCACGCCATCGCCGGCCGTACATCCGCCGCAGCAGCGCGTCGTCGGCGTTTCCACGTTGCAGGCGTAGGCTGACCCACGGGCTCTCCGGACGGACCGGATGCACCACCACCCGCTGACCGCGCACCAGCTCCCAGCCGGCACCGCGCACCCGGTACGCCAACTCCGCGTCCTCCCGGAACGCCCGCGGTAAACGCTCGTCGAAGCCACCAGTCTCGGCCAGCACGCGACGTCGGTACGCCATGTCCGCGGTGATCCAGGCGGCGTCGGCGAGACCGGCGGTCACCCGCTCCCAATCCGTGGGGCGGCGGTGCGCGGGCAGCGGTACGACGACTCGGCCCTGCACCCCGCCCACCCGCGTGTCGACCGCCAGATCCGCCGCGAGTCGTGCCCACCAACCCGCGACCGGCACGACGTCGTCGTCGAGAAAGGACACCCACGGGTACCGGGCGGCCCGCCACCCGACGTTGCGGGCCGCGGCCGGACCACGCCCGGCACCGCGTAGCACCTGGGTCGGGACACCGATGCCCGGCAACCGCAGTGGCTCGCCACTGCGGCGGTCGTCGACCACGAGGAGCTCCACCGGAAACGGTGGCGGACCGTCGCCGCTGAGCGCGGCGAGCAGGTGGGCCAGGCTCGGCCGGCCGACGGTGGGGACCACCACCGAGACGCCCAGGCTCACGGCGCTGCGTACGCGGTGCGGCGATGCACCGCGTACGGGCCGATCGCCAGGAGGTCCACCGGTGCGGAGCCGAACAGCTCCATCACCTCCCGCGGTGTGTCCACGATGGGACGCCCAGCCGTGTTCAGCGAGGTGTTGATCAGCACTGGCAACCCCGTCAACCTCTCGAACTCGGTCAGCAGCTCCGCCACCAGCGGCTCGGTTTGCGCGTCCACCGTCTGGGCCCGGGCGGTGCCGTCGACGTGCACCACCGCCGGGATCCGCTCACGCCAGTGCGGACGTACGGTGTGGACGAACAACATGTAAGGACTCGGCAGGTAACCCTCGAACACCTCCGCGGCCCGATCCGCAAGCACCATCGGTGCGATCGGGCGGAACTGTTCACGTCCTTTGATGTCGTTCATCCGCGCCGTCGTGCGTGGATCGCCGGGATGGGCGAGGAGCGACCGGTGACCCAGCGCACGCGGGCCGTACTCGCTGCGGCCCTGAAACCAGGCGACGATACCGTTGGCCGCCAGTACCCGGGCCGCCTCGGCTGCGATGGAGGTGGGCCGGCGAAACGGTAGCGCGGCCCGGCGCAGCTCGGCGGCCAGTTCCTCGTCGCTCCAGCCACGCCCCAGGTCAGCCCCTGGCATCGGGACGGTCCGGTCACCCTCGAGCCGGGCCACGTGCAGTGCCGCGCCGAGAGCGGTGCCCGCGTCACCCGCCGCTGGTTGCACCCACACCTGCCGGAACGGACCCTCGGCAGCGAGCCGTGCGTTGGCGACGCAGTTGAGCGCCACCCCACCGGCCAACGCCAACCGTTGCGGCCTCGCCGCCGCTTCGTACAACCACTGACTCAGCTCCAGCAGCACCTCCTCCAGTCGCGCCTGCACACTGGCGGCGAGGTCGGCGTGCTGTTCGGTCATCTCGTCGCCACTCCGGCGAGCCTTGGCCAGTGCGTCCCACTCGACCGGACCGGCCACGAAACCACCGTCGCCGGTGGTGCGGACGAGGTCCCGGAACACTCCCAGGTGTTTGGGGCGCCCGTAGGCGGCCAACGCCATCACCTTGTACTCGTCACTGGAGTGCAGGAAACCCAGGTGGCGGGTGAGCTGCTCGTAGAGCAGCCCGAGCGAGTGCGGCAGCGGTTGGCTGTACAGGGGATAGAGGGCGCCGTCACGGTAGACGCCAGCCAGGTGGCTGGCGGACTCGCCACGACCGTCGAGCACCAGTACCGCGCTGTCGATCCGGTCCGCGTCCGGCTGCGCGAGGCCGGCGGAGGCGGCGTGTGCGACGTGGTGAGGCACGAACCGGACTGTCTCGGGGTCGAGCCCTGGCAATGCAGTGGCCAGGAACTGCGGGGCCCGGGTCGCGTACTCCACCCGCAGCCAGTCCCACGGGTCGTCCGGCACCGGTTGGCATAGCCGAGGGTCGAAAGAGTAGGCGACCGCGTCGAGGTCTTCCGGGGACAGGCCAGCCTCCGCCAGACACCAGGCTGCCGACTGCTCCGGTAACTCCCAGGCGGAGAAGGGCACCGGACGCTTGCCGTGCTTGCGCCGACTGAAGCGCTCCTCTTCCGCAGCGGCCACCACCTGACCGTCGACCACCAATGCCGCCGCCGGGTCGTGGAAGACCGCGTTGATCCCTAGAACGCGCATGCCGCGCTGTACCCGCCGCGGTGGCGTTCCTAACCCCGGTGGCGGGCCGGCTCACCCCAGGTGGTCGAGCCGGCCGAGCAGCCCTGGCAACAGCCAGGTGCCGAGGGCTCCCAGCCTGGCGCCCGCCTCGGCCTGCCGGTCGGCGAGGTAGCGGGCGGCGAGGTCGGCCAGGTACAGCAGGGCGGTGGGTTCCCGCGCCGCCGCGTCGACGTCGAAGGGCGCCAACAGATCGGGCACCTCGCGGAGGGTGGTGGCCAGGGCTTGGGCGGGATCGGCCGCCACCTGTGCACGGCTTTGCAGGGCGTAGTGGACGGCGTCGAAACCGATCGGTACCCCGGTGCTGAACCGCTCCCAGTCCCACACCAGCAGCGTGTCCTCCAGCACCGCCATGTTCCACGGTGTCCAGTCACCGTGCCACGAGCCGTAGCGCAGCACGAGGTCCCCGAAGACCGTAGTCAGGCGGTCTAGGGCCTCGGCCAGCTGCGCGCCGTCCGGGTGGTCCGCCACCGCCGCCACTCGTTGCTGCAACTGCGCAAGGTACGAACTGTCACCCAGTGGTCCCTCGGTCACCTGCGTGCACTCGGCGAGTTCGCGCATCGCCGCGGCGAGCCGACCCGGCGACAACGCTGCCCGTGGTGCCCAGACCGGCAAGGCGCGTTGCACCAAGATCTCGTGGCCCGCCCAGTTGCCCGCGTACCAGACCTGCGGCACGGTCACCAGCCGCAGGTCCGCGTCGGCCAGTGACTGGAGCGCCACGGTCTCCTCGCGTACCAGCCGCTGGGTGAGCGCCCCGGTGCTCACCTTGGCGAAGCCTACGGTGCGGCCGTCCGGGCGCAGCAGTTGCACCACCGCTTTACGGTTCGCCCGGGCTGGCCCGATGTGGATGCTGGGGATCACCGGCTCGTCCAGGACCCGGCGCAGGTGGGACTCGATCGAATCCGTGGTCGCCACCCGCACCCGGTCCGGAAGCAGCCAGCGGTGGGTGCCGGTCCGGAGAGCCAGCACCACCGCCTGGCGTTTCAGCTTGGCGACCCGGTTGCGTGGTTCGGCGTAACGGCGGACCGCCGCGGCGGCGACGCGGCGCGGCCGAGCCGGCACCAGCAGACGCGGTGCCCGCGCATGCGGCACCACGAGGAACTCGCTCCGCTCACCCGGGCCGTCGGCCGGCTGAGGGTAGAGGGCCTTCACCACGTCCTGCAGGTACGCGGCCCGGGCCGCGCCGTCGTCGATCGTCACGTCAGTCGTCCGCCCGTAGGAAGGCGCCTGGGGTACGCCAGTCCACTCCATCGATGTTCGGTCCACTTACCACCTCGGCGGGGCCGCCCCAGACCAGCCCTCGGGTGGCGCTGCTCGCTGTGGTGACCTGTTCCGTTCCCGGGCCGTTGTCCACAATGGGCCTCCGGACCAGTTGTCCGTTGTCGGCGCGGCTCCAGTAGACGTAGCCCTCGGAGAGGAACAGCACTCCGGAGGTGTTGCTCAGTTGGTTGAGGCCGGTGGAGCCAGGCAGGCTGAACTCACGGGAACCGGCCAGCCCGTTCTCGGGATTGAACCAGCGCCAGTAGAGGTTGTTGCTGCCGGCCCGGGTGTAGAAGATCCGGCCGTCGGCGAAGTACATCGCGCGCATGCTCGCCATGGCGGTGGCGAACCCGGTCGTCGGCCGCCCATCGTAGGTGCTGGTGCCCGATCCGGTCGGCACTCCGTCCCAGTAGGGGTCGAGGTGGGGGGTGAGCAACTCCGGCATGCCGATCGTGACGCCGTCGTAGCTGCGACGCCAGAAACTGCCGTCGGACATGCCGTAGAACAGCATGTCGTCGACGAGGAAGGCGCCACGCAGCTGACTCCAGTCCGTCCCATCGGCCCCACCGACCGGGACCTCAGGTCCCAACGTCGTGCCGTCGAACGAGTGCTTGACGATGCCCGGAGCGGTGCCGAGGGAACCGTCGTCGTCCAGCATGATCTCGATGCCGAAGATGGATGGGTCGGAAACCTCCCGGATCAGTTCGATGTCTACCATGCCGTCGCTGATGATCGGCACGGCAACCATCATCCCGGTGTTGTAACCCACCTGCGCCGCCGCGTCGAACCCGTCCACGGCCACAGTGCCGTCGATGACGATGTCGAACACCCGTGAGCCGGGCTGGTTGTGCGACCAGGTCCGTTCGGCGAGGTAGAGGCGCACCTCCACCGGCAGGCCCTCCGGCACCGGGAACGACCAGTGCATCTCCGGGTCGGCCGGCGGATCCCACCGTCGGCTGCCGAACACCTCCACGGGCGTGGTGGCCGGCACCGAGTCGTCGAGTGACGGGATGGGTGGCGTGTACCAGCTGCGGGAGCTGCCACTGTTGCGATATGGGCTGGGATCGCTCATGTCGGCGGCCCAGTTCGGTCCGTCGTCGATGGCGGGAATCTCCTCCCCACCGGCGTTGACTCGGTAGAAGATGTCCGGCAGACCGAGGCCCACGTCGACCGGCACGTTGGTGAAGTGGATGTCAGCCGGCAGGGTGGCGGACTCGCCCCGCGGCGGTACGGTGCCGCCGGCGAGGGGGAAGAACGCCAGCCGCTCCCGACGGTACTCGCGGTTGCCGATGTACTTGGTGTCCGAGCCGACGTAGATGCCCTCCGGGGTCGGATAGATCACGGTGGCGCCGTAACCGCGTGGATGCCGGCCCGGGTTCCACGACAGCGGTACCCCGCTGGTCGGGTCCAGCGCGGCGATGCCCGGGCGAGCCACGGCGCCCGTGTCGGCATTGTCACGCCCCCAGTGGTTGTTCATCCACCGCTGGTGACCGCCGACGTAGACCGCGGTCTCCGTGACCGCGACCGACAGCAGGGTGTCACCGCCGGTCCAGGTGACCCACGTAGGGTTGAGGTTGCTGCCGGTGGCTGCGGTCTCCCAGCGGGCCGCGGTGTCGCACAGGGTGTTGCGGATCGGCCCGCCGGTGGTGGCGACGACGAAGAAGCTGCCGTCGGGAGAGTATGCGACGTCACGCACCCAACGGTCGTAGGAGTTGCGCAGGCACGCCGGCTTGTAGTGGTCGGTGTGCCAGTCACGGATCTCTGCCTGGGGCTCGACCAGGTCGAGCATGAGGATCTGGTCCCGGTCCAGGCCATTGGCGCGCTTGAAGTTGCCGATCACGACGGCTGTCTGGCCGTCTGGCGCCACTTTGATGGTGGTGGCACCGACCGGCGCCTGGGCGCCACTGACCCCGTCGTAGTTGTGGTTTTCGGTGAGGTGGATGTCCACATAGTCGAGCCGGTCGCCGGTCAGGGGATCCAGCGCCACCAGCCCGCCGTGTTCGACCCCTCCCACCCTGGTGAAGGCGCCGCCGACCAGCAACCGATCACCGACGAGCGCAACGGTGTTGACCACTCCGTTCATGGAAGGAGCACGGAACGACGTCACGAGCGAACCGTCAGCGACCTGGAGGAGGACCAGTTTGTGGTAGCCGGCGACGCCGTTGACGCTGTTCATCCGGCCACCGACGTACACGGTTCCCGGGATGGGGCCAGGGATCAGTGTGCGTACCTCGGCCGAAATGGTGGGCGCGAAGTTGGGGTCGACCAGTCCGGTCTGTGGGTCGAAGGAGAACAGATAAGGGCGATGGTGGACAGTTCCTGTCGAACGGTCGGTCACGTCACCGCTGAAGGTGCCTCCCACGAGTACCCGATTGCCTATTTTGACAATGGCGTTGGGGTAGCCGTCGGAGATGTCCGGGGTCGCCGTAGACGGGACAGCGGACACGATCTGGTCGTGTGCGAGCTGGTAGGCGCTGGCCGGCTGACCAGCCAGCACGATGAGGGCGGCGGTGAGCAACGCCGCGTGGCGAGCGAACCTGTGCACGGGTCCTCCGGGTCAGGGTGGTCAATGGCCGGTGTAGACGGAATCCAGGGACCGCAAGATGCCACATATTCGCATGCCATTACGGAAGTCATGTATCCGCCGAGCGGTTGGATCGGCGTCGTACTGCGGACATAAGAAGGTCCAACTGGAGGAGTCGCCGACCGCGCCACAGCATCGTTAGGTAGAGAATGGCGCCAGCCACGGTAGCGGCGACGAGGATGAGTGGACGGTCGCCGGCGAACCAGTACGCGGCACCGGGCACGACGCCGAAACACGCCGTCGAGGCTCCCATTGCGATCAGCGCGCCACGCCCCAGTGGCTGCATCCGGTAGTCCCGGTGCAGCTGGGCGAAGGGGATCAAGTTGTTCAACGCGATCGCCGCGGCCCACGCAGCGGCGGCCCCCAACAACCCCCAGTGTGGAATCAACAGCACGTTGAGGCCGACGTTCGCGCCGAGCGCCACGAGGGTCTGTACCAGAGTGGCGACACTGCGGCCGGCCATCTCCAGCACCATGCTCACCATGCCGCACGCTACGGCGAGCAGCATCACCGCCGAGAGCACCTGCATCACGGGCGCGGCGTCGGGGTAGGTGTCACCGAACAGGTGCAGCACCGGCTCGGCCAGCACGATGCAGAGCAGGAAGAGGGGCCACGCAGCGGCGATCAACCAACCGGTGGTGGTCTGGTAGAGCCGCCGAGCAGCGGGAAGATCGCCGACCGCGAACAATTCCGCAAATCGGTGCTGCACGGCATAGCCAAGCGACTGGTTCACCATCTGACCCACGACGAGGAACCGACTGGCGGCGACGTAGTGGGCGACCGGTGCCGGCCCCATCAACGCACCGATCAGGATCACGTCCAGACGCTGGAGCGCCATCTTCGCCACGCTGGTCACTGCGCGTGGGCCGGTGAAGCGCCAGAACTCCCACCAGTCGGCGCGAGTGGCTGGTTCGGGTGCGGTCACCCCGGCGGCGCGCTCCCGTCGCCGTCGCAGGCTCCTCGCCCACACCATCGCCGTCACAGAGAGGATCACGTAGGGAAGGGCCCACACGGCCGTGACGATCCCCGCGCCGGCAGCCGCCAGCAGCCCGACTCCGACCACCGCCACCAGCTGCATGCCGGGCCGGGCCAGCCGCTCCAATAGGACAAATGGACGGGTGCGGCCCAGGCCCCGCAGGGCGGACACGTAGAGCGTGAAGAGCACCGCCGGGGGAATGAACACCGCTACCACGCGCAGGGCACCGACGGCGGAGGCCGGGGAGTCCGGCACCATGACGGCGGCGAGGTGCGGCGTGGCGACCCAGGTCGACGCGGCCACCACGACGCTGGCGACCAACGCCGGCGGCACCGCGACCTGGAACACCGCCCGCAGCCCGGCGACCTGGCCGGTGGCGCGGCGGCGGGACAACAGGTACACGGCCCCAACTCCCGCGCCGACTCCGGCCACCGTGCTGGCGATCAGGAAGGCGCTCATGGCGACGAAGAACACCCCGGCCACGTCGTCCGGGAACAGGCGCGTGGCCGCAACGGTCAGCGCGAAGCCGAGACCGGCGGAGGCACCCGCCCCCACCAAGTTCAGGACTCCGCTGCGGGCGGCTCCGGCCAGCTCCGCCTTCCCCGCGGCGGGTGTCTGGACCGAGTCGTGGGCGGTCTGGCTCACTCGTCCGCCCGCCAGCTTGGAGTGCGTCCCCACCACGCGGCCAACCGGGCGTCGTAAGGGGCGAAGTAGGTCGACAGTTCTTCTCGCAGCGCCGGGTCCAGCCGAGAACGGGGGCGCGCGTTGTGCTGCTCGAATCGGATGCCCTCAATCCTCGGGGGCAGTCCCAGGAACCGGCACAGCTCCGCGAAGACCGGCTCGGGATTGGTGAAGAACTCGGCGCTGTCGATGACGTGCAGTCGCTCGCGGCCGACCAGCGACTCCAACCGTTCGAGTTGTTCGATGTACCGGCCGCGTGCCAGGTAGGCGTGGTGGCGTACGGCGTGGCTGTGATACGTCGGGTCTTCGGTCATCCGTTCGATCTCGCCGGCCAGTCGGCTCGGCTCGAGCCGGATCGCGTCGGCGAACGACTCGGTTTCGAAGCCGCGGGCCAGTTCGTGCGCGTAGGCCGAGTACGCCCGCTCGACCGGGTCCCGCAGCATCGCCACCACCTTGACGTCCGGTAGGTCGTTCGCGATCCGGCTGGGTGCGAGCGGGTGCCACATGTAGTACGGGCTGAACTCACCGGTGACGACCGGGTGCCCCAGGCTGGTCGCCCGCGCCGCCATCCGCCGACGGGTCGGGAAGTGGGCGAGGTACCAGGTCTTCGGCTGGTGGTAGGCCATGTCGAAGTAGTGGACGCCTTTGCGGAACCAGGGCCGCAGAAAGCCGGGATGCTGCCGGAGCGCGTGGTAGAGCGAGGTGGTGCCGCCCCGCTGCGTGCCCACGACGAGGAAGTCGGGTGTGCAGCGCCGGGTGGCGCTGAGCCTGCCCACCGCGTAGCCAGCCGCCGCCGCCGCTCGCCATGCGTGGCGGCGAACCTCCGATGTGACGTTCATTCTCAGCTCCTCACTGGGTCCGGGCCGGGCGTGCCCGGCGTCGACGCGGTGGCCTCGGTATGCCGCCACCACAGGCCGAGGCCGACCATGGTCACCGCGAGCGGCATGCCTACCGATGCGTACACCGGCAGGTACACCAGGGTGAGCACGGTGACGGTGGCGCCGGCGATCCCGATCGGCGAGGGGTCCCCCCGGTAACGTGCCCAGAACCAGAGGAAGAAGGCGAGGTAGCAGGCCGCGCCGGCGAAGCCGGTGGTGACCAGAAGTTGAAAGAGCTGCCCCTCGCCGCCCACCTCACGATTGCCGCACTTAGGACATTTTGGCGTCGGTCCGATCGCGATGGATCGTTCGCTGCCCGGCATCTCCAGTTGGCCGCCGTAGCCGATGAAGGGGGAGTGGCGAGCGGCGTCCACCGAGGCCCACGCGATCGACGCACGACGATCATTGGAGTGAGGGTTGTCGACCCGGCCGAGGATCACTCCGGACAGCGGCGTGGTGACCACCACGAGGGCGACCACGCCGGCCATCGCTCCCGCCGCCAGCACCGCCCGCTGGTTTCCCCGGCGGGCCAGCCGGAACAGCAGGTATGCCCCGGCGGCGAGCAGGCCGAGCCACAGCCCACGGTTGAGCGAGTAGATCACGGCCGGCACCGTGAGCACCAACAGCCCGATGGCCAGATGCCGCCGCTTCCCGCGTGTCCACAACACCGCACCCACGATGAAGTAGGGCAGCAGCAGCGAAAGCATGTTGCCCCAGGTGTTCGTGTAGACGAACGGGGCCGACGGGCGAGGGGCCGCGTCGCCCAGCACGGTCTGCCATTGGGCGAAGGTCACCGTCACCAGTTGTTTGACGAAACCGTTGTCCGTCAACGCACCTGGCAGCAGGTATCGGGCCGGAGTGGGGATCTGCACTGGCGGCAGGAGCAGCCCGGCCAGTCCGCCGATGGCCGTGGTCGCGAACAGGGCCGACAGCCACCGCAGCACCCGGGTGGTCGGCAGCTCCTCCTCGGTCATGTTGCCGACGAAGAGCAGGATGATTCCGGCGGAGGCGTAGTTGGCCAGGCGGAGGCCCCAGGCGAGATAGCGACCGATCCCAGACTCGTTCGGCAGCGTCCCGGGTGCGTGTTCCCCGAGCATGCTGCCGGACAGCAGCAAGATCAACAGCAGGAGGAGGTACCAGCCGAAACCGGTGGGTAACCGTACCCGCCTGCGCCGGTACAACTCCCATGCCATGGGCACTGCCGCCATCGGCAGCGCCATGAACGCCACCCCGGCCAGCCACAGCAGGGGGTAGCCGGCCAACAGCACCCCCAGTGGCCAGATCCGCACCCGAGGCTGTGTCGCTGGGGTGGGATCGGCGCGGTGACTGAGGCCGACCACCATGTCAGGCTGGTCGCTCGCCGTCGCTCTTCGCCGTGGCCGCGCTTGGCACCACCGTGGCACGGGCGCGGATCGTACCCACCGGCGGCGTGTCCGTACTCGGCGTGACCGAGCCGGGTGCGGGGCGCGGAGTCGGCACCAGCGCCACTGCCACCAGTGGGGCACCGACCCGGGTGAGATCCGTGCCTGCCACGTGTGCCTCGCCTCGGCGGGTCCGCCGCTTCTCCATCACCAGGACGACGGCGGAGGCGGTGGCGCCGAGGGCCACGGCCTCGGGAGTCCGCTCCAACGGCCGGGTCTCGAGCACGACGTAGTCGGCGTGGGAGCGGAGCTGTGACAGGACGTGCTCGGCACGTGAGGTCGGCAACTCCACCATGGTGGAGAGGTCGCCGCTGGGCAGGACCGACACGCCGGGGACCGCGGGGGACGAGCTGAGCAGACCGGTGATCGGCGCGGTGTTGGCGAGAGCACCGGCCAGCCCGGCGGTGGCGTTACGGGGGACACCGAGGATGGTCGGTAGCGGACTGTCAGGGTCGGACGTGACCGCCACGACCCGGTGACCGGCTCGTGCCAGCGCCGCGACGAGGTTCGCGGTGACGACGCCGGCAGCACTGCCCCGAGGGGTGCAGATCAGCCACAGGGACGCGCGGTCCGCAGGTGGTGGCACGGCCCGCGCCACCACCGTGGTCCGCAGCTGGGTGTACCGTCGACCCAGCGCGGTCGTCGGCGCGGTGAGCGCCGGCTCGAGTCCGCGACCGGGCGCGTCCATCGCCACCTGTGCCTGGAGGTCGGTCGGTAGGTCGGTCGGCCGCACCACCCGCTGGTCGACGCGTTGCGCGATCAGCGCCCCACCGAGGCCGGCCAGCAGTCCTGCGACCAGCCCACTGAGTGGGAAGAGCAACGAGTTCGGCGAGCTGGGAGCGGTCGGCAAGGTCGCTGGAGAGATCACCTCGCCGGCGCGGATCGGTGCCGCCTGCCGCAGCGCCAGTTCGCGTTCCAGGGCCTCGACCGCCTGCGGGGACATGTCGCCTTCGCGTAGGTCGGAGATCTGTTCGCGAAGAGCCGCGATCCACTCGGTCCGCGCCGCGTCCGCGGATTCGGCCCGTTGAGTCAGATAGGCGTCAGCAAAGGCGGCGGCCCCCCGTTGCGCTGCTTCCGGTGTGTCGGCACTGAACGTGATCTTGAGGACCTCGCTGTTGGGGGGCACGGTGATCTCCACCTGGTCGGCGAGGTCGGCGGGTGGGGCATCGATCTCGGCCAGGGCCGCTGCCCGTTCGGCGGTGCGCAAGGAGGTGACGAGCTGGGCCTCCGTGTCCAGGTTGATCTCGTCGGAAGGGTCGGTGGGCAGCACGAGGACGTGCGTGGCCGAAGTGTAGACCGGGGCTTGCTGAGTGCCGGCCGCATAACCCCCACCGATGCCCAGGATCAGGCCTACCAGGACGATGGACCAGCGTCGCCGGAGCAGATCGGGGAAGTCCACTCCACCAGACTCCGGACGTGCCCCGGCCAGCGGCCCGCTCACCGGCACGTTACCTCCTGGTAAGTCGAGTTTAGAAACATATAGCGTAGGTGAGATCGACACCAAGCGCTACCGAGGCAGGCAGCGTGGTGGCGACACGATGTCCATCGTATGAACCAAATCTTTATTTTGAGTGTCGACGTGTGTACATTTAGCGCCAGCTCGCATACTAGCGGAGGTAGATGTCGCCATGGCTGGCGCGCGCGCCGAACCGGCCGTGCTCCTGGTGGGATCGAGCGGTGGCCATTTGGCCCAGTTGCTCGCGCTGGAGCCGTGGTATCGCACGTGGCGGCGCCACTGGGTGACTTTCGACACTCCTGATGCGAGATCCCAGCTACAGGGAGAAGAGGTCACCTGGGCATACCATCCCACCACGCGGAACATCCCCAACTTGCTACGTAACAGCTGGCTGGCGGCGCGTCTCGTGCGGCGTAGCCGAGTCGCCGCGGTGGTGACCACAGGCGCCGGTGTGGCCCTACCTTTTGTCGTCGTCGCTCGTCTGCTTCGGATCCCCACCGTCTACATCGAGGTCTACGACCGGATCGACACGCCCACGCTGACGGCGCGTCTGTGCCGACCATTCCTGTCGGCGATGCTCGTGCAGTGGGACGAGCAGCGGCGCCTCTATCCGGAAGCAACCGTCGTGGGGCGGCTACTGTGACCGGCGCGGCGCCCGCGGCCGATCAGGTCGACGGGATCTTCGCCACCTCCGTCCTCGTAGTGGTGGGAACCGATATTCACCAATTTGATCGCCTGATGGGCTGGTTGGAGCGGTGGCACGCTTCTCGTCGCGAGCGGCCGAGCATGATCGTGCAGTACGGCTACAGCCGCCGGCCAGAGGTGCCGGGCGCGGTCGACTTCCTCGACCACCAGGAGATCCATTCCGCTATCACCAGCGCCACCCTGGTGGTCACGCACGGGGGACCGGCGTCGATCATCGAGGCGCGCCGGGCGGGGAGGTTGCCGATCGTGGTGCCTCGAGATCCGTCCCGGGGCGAGCATGTCGATGATCACCAGCAACGGTTCGCCCGCCGCCTGGCCGACGTCGGTGCGATCCGGCTCTGTGAGAATGAGGCCGTTTTCGTCCAGGCGCTCGAGGCTGGCTTGGCCGACCCCGAGTCGTTCCGCCTCCTCCAGCCGGTGGAGAACAGCGAGTCGGGTCAGGCGGTGGCCAAGGTAGGGCGAATCGTCGAGGAGCTGGTACGTCGCAGCAGGCGCGGCCTCAGCATCCATCCCTCGGGGCGAGCACGGTGACGTCTGCGCACGCCACGCCTCGAGTGCTGTTCGTCGGTGGCCTTGGCCGCAGCGGCTCCACGCTGCTGGAACTTCTGCTCGCCGCCAGTCCTGACGTGTGTGCCTTGGGTGAGGTCGTGCACCTATGGGAGCGGGGCCTCATCGACAATGATCGATGCAGCTGTGGCGAGCCGTTTTCGCGGTGCCACTTCTGGCAGGCCGTCGGAGAGCGTGCCTTCGGTGGCTGGTCTCAAGTGGATGTCGCCGAGGTCACCGCGTTGAAGGCGGTGGTCGATCGTACGCGCCACATACCGAAGCTGGACAGGGCTCGCCTGTCCCACCGGATGCGCGAACGGGTCGAGCGCTATACCGACTACTACGTGCGCATCTACCGGGCGGCGCTGGCGGTCAGCGGCGCCCGAGTGGCGGTCGACTCCAGTAAGCACGCATCGCTGGCGTACGCGCTCCGCTGGGCCAGAGAGCTGGACCTGCGTGTGCTGCACCTCGTCCGGGACAGCCGAGGGGTGGCCTACTCCTGGTCCAAGGCGGTGCGCAGGCCGGAGGTGACCCACGGCGAGGAGTACATGCCCCGGTGGTCGCCACTGACCGTCTCAGCGTTGTGGATGGCGCAAAACCTCGCCTTCGACCGGCTCGCGCGCCGAGCGACGGTGAAGCGGCTCCGCTACGAGGATTTCACCGCGGCGCCGGAGGCGACACTCGCGGATGTGCGGGCCATGGTCGACCTGGCCCCCGACGAGGAAGCCTCGACTGGGCAGCGCATGCCGGTCTGCCACAGCGTGGCGGGCAATCCGCTGCGGTTCTCCGGCGGACCACTGCAGGTCCGGCGGGACGAAGCCTGGCGGACCGCTCTTTCCTGGCGCCGACGCGCCACCGTGGGACTACTCACTTTGCCGTTGCGACTGCGGTATGGCTATCGCGGCGGGGGAGGATGACATGAACTGGACACCTACCGTCAGCGTGATCGTGCCCACCCGAGACCGCCCGGAGCTGCTGCGCCGAGCGGTCGACGCGGCGATAGCCCAGGACTACCCCGGACAGATCGAGGTCGTCGTCGTCGCCGACCAGTCCGAGCCCGATCTGTCGCTGCGACAGGAAGGGACCCTCCGGCGGGTACGTGTGATCCGCAACGAACGCACCACCGGGCTCGCCGGTGCCCGCAACACCGGCATCCTCGCCGCGCGAGGTGAGCTGGTGGCGTTCTGCGACGACGACGACGAGTGGCTACCAGGGAAGTTGGCGGCCCAGGTGGCGGCCCTGGCCGCCGCGCCGGAAGCGGAGGTCGTGTGCTGCGGCATCCAGGTCAGCTACGGCGACCACACGGTGACCCGCACGTTGGACACCGATCGTGTGGCCCTCGCCGCGCTGCTGCGCGACCGACTCACCGAGCTGCACCCCTCCACCTTTCTGATCCGCCGCGACGCGTTGTGTGACGGGATCGGACTGGTGGAGGAGGACCTACCGGGCAGCTACGCGGAGGACTACGAGCTTCTGCTACGGGCGGCCAAGCGTACTCCGATCCTGAACGTGCGTGACCCCTATGTACTGATCCGCTGGCACCAGCACTCCTTCTTCACCCGACGGTGGCTCACGACCGCGGAGGCGCTGCGCTGGCTGCTCGAGCGGTACCCGGAGTTCGCGACCGACCGCCGGGGTGAGGCTCGGATCACGGGGCAGATCGCGTTCGCCAGCGCGGCGGGCGGAGAGCGTGGCGACGCGTGGCGTTGGGCCGGGCGCACGCTGCGGCGTCGCCCTATGGAGCCGCGGGCCTGGTTGGCGCTCGCGATCGCGGCCGGGGCGCTGCGTCCGGATCCGGTGCTGCGGGCGCTGCACCGGCGCGGCCGGGGCGTGTGAGGCTCAGCCTCCATTCTGGGCTTGGGCGAACCGCTGCCAAGCTCGCTGACTCGGGCGGTCCGTCAAGCGATAATTACCAACCACTGTGGAGTCGAAGTACGCTATCCACAGCGGCGGATTCGAAATCGCGCCGAGGTACTCGCCGACCTTCGTAAGCCAAGCCGCCCGGCCCTCGCCACTCTCGTCGCCGGCGATGAGCTCGCTGCCGAATTCGGCGACTCCCCAGGCCTTGCCGACCTGTTGCGAGACGGCGATCACCGCTTCGAAGCGTTCGGCAGGGTCGATGTAGTACCCGCCGCGCTGCCCAGCCGAGTTGTAGCAGTCCCACCCCAGGACGGCGATCACATCGTCGCCCGGGTAGTAGTCACGCCAGTTCCGACCAGATCCGGACTCCAAGGTCCAACACATCAACACCAGCGTGGCGTACATCCGCGGATGGTCCGCACGGTCGGCGAGCTCCGCCAGCCGCCGCCACGCAGCACGGTAGTCCGGCGCGGTGAACTCGCCACTTTCGATGTTGTCTTCGGGCTCGTGGTAGTAGACCCAGTAGATGTCTTGGTCGCGGGGAGCCGTGCGGAACCACTCGGCGAGGGTGTCGTCATGGGAACCAGCGAGGATGTCGCGTGGATTCGCCTTGAAGGAGACCACCACCGGTCGGCCATCGCCAGCCGCCCGGCTACCAGGCCAGGGTGGTGGCAGCTCAGGGTAGAAGACCCGGTGCATCGCCAGCGGACCGTAGTCTCTGTCCGCGCGCGCGTTGGCCTCGGGCCACGTCTCTCCCGGCTGTACCTGTACGTTCGCTCCCACCAGGATGCGGCCGTTGCTGTTGGTACCGGGTGAACGTCGCTTCTTCGTCGTGCCCGGCGTGGGTGAGCCCGCGGCACTGGCTGGCGGATCGGCCCGGATGAACGGTCGACCGGACATGGGAGGCGGTGCCGTGGATGACGCCTCCGGTGATGTGGAGGGAAGAGTCGGTACCTCCAACGACTCCCGGGTGGTGGGCCAGCGCACGAGGTCAAGTCCAACGACCACCAGGCACAACAGCAGGCACACCACCGCGGCGCGACGCCAACTCGACATAGATCAGTATGCTCCGGTCGGGCGCACCACCGCGGCAGCGGTGCGCAGCAGGATCGCCACGTCAAGGGTGAGTGACCAGTTTTCAACGTAGCGCAGATCGAGCCGGATCGCCTCTTGCCACGGCAGATCGGCGCGTCCGGAAACCTGCCATAGACCGGTCAGCCCTGGTTTGACCACCAACCGGCGATGCATGTCGGCGGGGTAACGGGCGACTTCCTGTGGTAGCGGTGGGCGCGGCCCGACCAACGACATCTCGCCACGCACCACGTTGAACAGTTGTGGTAGTTCGTCCAGAGAGTAGCGCCGTAGCCAACGGCCCAGCGGTGTCACGCGAGGATCGTTGCGCATCTTGAACAAGACACCGTCATGGTCGTTACGTTGGTGCAGTTCTGCTAATCGCGCCTCTGCGTCCGGGTGCATGGTTCGGAATTTGTACATCGGGAACTCCACCCCATCCCGGCCGACTCGCATCTGCCGGAAGAGTACCGGTCCCCGTCCACTAGGGGCGAACTTGATCAATATCGCTGCGATGATCATGATTGGAGCCAGCAGCACCAACAGGAGGAGCGCACCGACCCGGTCGAAGATCTCCTTGATCAACTGACGTGGGCCCCGACGGCACGGGTGAGCCACGTGCAGGAGCGTACTGCTGCCGGCGGAGTAAAGGTATAAGCGTGCAAGGCCGACGTCGAACAGTGGGCTGGCCACGATGAGGTCGATGCCGTTCTGCTCGAGCTGCCAGGACAAGCGGCGCAGCGCCACGCCCTCCCACTCGGGGCTGGGGAGGACCACGACCGCGTCGGCGTCGGCGTCGACGGCTGCCTCCGCCACCTGTGGGAAGGTGCCGAAGACCGGCACCGGGACAGCACCACCACCGCGCCCTGCGGAGGTCGGCAGGCACGCCCCTATCACCTCGACACCGTGGAGGCCGGGGTCGCGCAGGTGCCGGCGGAGGCTGCGGATCTGGCGGGGGTGACCGACCGCGAGCACGCGCGTCCGGCGGCGCCCCGCCGCCCAGGCGCGGCGTAGCGACCGTCGCTGGAGACGCCGGCAGAGTAGTCCTGAACCGATGAGCGTCGGTGCGGCGACAAGCAGGAGCCAGCGGGTCACCTCTGGGTCGACGTGGTACCCGGCGACCGCCACCACACCGGCGAAGGTGAGGCCCGCGCGCCCCACCGAGGCGTACTCGTGGGGGCCGGAGCCGAGCCGCCGGGTGTCATAGCCCTGGTGTAGGGCGATCAACGTCAGCCATGCCGGCGGCACAAGCAGCGTCAGCAGGGTAGGCGCCAGCGCACCGAGAAAGGGGTGGACGAGCAGCGTGGCAATGAATGCGGCTGCTGCGTCGCAGAGCAGGGTCGTCCGCACATAGCGCCGTCGCCACCCATCGGCCCGGCGGCCCGCCGCGACGGTCCCGCCTGGGCGTTCAGAGGTGCGCGCAGTCGCCGTCGGCGCGGCGAACTCCGCCGTCCTCACAAAGTCCTCCCGTGCCGAGCACCACCCGGGCGGTCCCGATGGTGTTTCCAATGGGGATCGCCCGCGGCCGACCACAGCGGTTTGGCGCTTGGTCACTCAAGTTATGGGTCGTTGTAACCCTGCGTTTAGCTTAGACCAAGCATCGTCGACTGTCGCTATGTGGTCGGGGTGTGGTGGTCGTCACCACATGTGAGGATCAGGTGCTCTCGATCGGCACGCAGTTGCCGGTGCGGTAGCCGCCGCCCTGAGCCGGGACGAGCTCGTGGGACGGATTCGCGATCCGGGCGCAGACCTTCGGGTGGCCGCCCAACCGGGCGAGGCTACCGTGATCGATCACGATCGGACTCCGATCGAAGATGAGCCACTGGCCACGGTTGGTCGCGTGGGTCCCCATGATTTCGTCTGGCGGGTTGGTGCCGTCACTGCCGTAGATGTGGACGTGGTAGCCACCGTTGACGTTCGGTGTCTGGCCCGCCCATTCGGCATCGAACTCGATGACGAGGCTTCCGTCGACCATCTTCGCCGAGGTCAGGCAGACCCACCGTTCGTTCGCCCGCACCTCGTCGGTGCACTGCTCGTCCCACGGGACGGCGACCTCGTCGACCGGTGGGGCGGCCTCCTGCGACGAGGGGGCCTCGGAGGCGGCTGCGGGTGAGGAACCGGTCGCCGCCAGCGCGTCGGGATCCGGCTGCGCGGTCACCTTGTCACCGTCGTCGCCGCGTTGGGTCAGGGCCCAGACGGCACCACCGCCGATGAGTAGGGCTACCGCCACCGCGCCGGCGATGAGGGCCGACGAGCGACGCGTGGGGGAGGGCGGTCCCACTGCTGGCGGTGGGGGAGCGTCGACCGGGGACTGACCAGCCGGCGGGGCAGGGGGTGTGACCCGCGCGGGCGCGGGTACGGCGGGCAGTGCCTGTGTCTGGGCGGGTGCGACGGGTGGCGGCGCCGCTGGCGTGGCGGGCTGCGCAGACGGCTGCCCGCCCACCGGCCGGACCGCTGCGGTCGCCCTGGTCGGCGGAGCCGCGGCCTGGGCGGCGCTCGCTGGCGGAGTATGGTCGACGGTGCCGCCGCCGGTCAGGGCGTTGCTGGCTAGCCACGCCGCTCCGAGGGCGACCGCATGCTTGGGGTGAGCATCCACCGCGACCGGGCGTCCCAGCTCGGCCCCGACGAGCTGGGCGACCAGCGGCATCCGGGAGGAGCCGCCGACCAGCAACACGGCGTGGAGCTGCTCAGGAGCGACATCGGCTGAGCGCAGCGCCCGGCGCAGCGCCTCGATGGTCTGATAGAGGGTGGGGCGCACCATCGCCTCCAACTCCGCCCGGGTCAGCCGCACCTCGGTCGCGATGTTGGGCAGCAGCACTGGGATGGTGACGTCGGTGTCGGAGGAGAGCGTCTCCTTTGCTATGACGCACTCCTCCCGTAGCCGAGCCACCGCGGCGACCGCGGTGGAGTCGTCCTCGTCCAGCTCGTCCAGCTTGCCGCCGAGGGCCTGGGCCACATGGTGGAAGACCGCCGCGTCGAAGTCGATACCGCCCAGCCGTTCGATGCCCTCGGGTTGACCGAGAATCTCGAACCCGTGGGCGGTCTTGCGGAGCACGGCGGCGTCGAAGGTGCCCCCACCGAGGTCGTAGACGGCCACCACCGCGCCGGTGGGAATCCGCTCCTGGGTCGCGTAGAACACCGCCGCCGCCTTGGGCTCGGTGGTGAAGCTCACCGGTTGGTCGATGTTGGCCAGCCGAACCGCCTGGCCGAGTAGCTCCTTCTTGTAGGGACCCCAGTTGGCGGGGTGGGAGATGCAAATCGCGGTGGGCGGACCGCCCTCACGGGTGCTCACCTCGTCGATCATTGGTCGGAGCAGTCGACTCATCAACGCCTCCGCCGAGTACGGCACTCCGCCCAGCATGATCGGTGTGGTGTCGCCGAGTCGGCGTTTGAATTCTCGCGCCACCCGGTGCGGCTCGGTCAGACCGCGACGGTTCGCGCTCTCGCCGGTGAGGACGGTTTCGTCGTCCCGCAGCAGCACGACCGAGGGGATCGCAGCCGACCGGCTTCCCAGCGAGGCGATCTCGGCGCGCCCGTCACGCCACACCGCCGCCGCTGAGTAGGTGGTTCCAAGATCAACGCCGAGTACGTACATCTCCTGCTCCGGTTCGTCGTGAGTGTCGAGGGGGTGGCTCATTCTCCAAGATCTGGATAGCTACAGGTGAGCCATATGGTGCTGCCTGGAGGGACCGCGGTACCCGCTGGCGGATCTTGGGCGACCACGGGCAGGTCGTGCGAGTGTGCGGTCGTCTCCACCACGAACCCCTCGGCTTCCAGCGCGGCGATGGCATCGGTGCACACGCGCGAGAAGACGTCGGGCACGACGACGGTCCGGGGGGACGGGGACGGCGCCGTCGTCGGCGAGGGTGACGGTGAGGGCTTCGGCGGTGACGGCGGTGGCGGAGGTGCCGAGTAGGCCGGCTCCCTCGTCCTCGCCGCAGGCGTGGGGCTCGCCTCGGTCGACGGAGTCGGCGACGGGCTGGTCGCGCTCGGACTGGGGGAAGGGCTAGGTGAGCTGGCATCGATCCCCGGTGGCGGATCAGGCTCGCCCCGCAACGCGGCCGCGATGCCGCCGACTCCGAGCGCCACGAGGAGCACCACTGCCGCCACGAGCAGCGGCCAGCGACGGGAGCGAGGATCGGCCTCGATCGGTTCCGCGTCCTTTGGTGCCTCGTCCTCCGGCGGGAGGCTCGGCCGGACCGGCACGGCGGCCCTCCCGGTCGCCGGTGACGGCGGTGAGCTCGGCGTGTCCGTAAAGGCCGGTGGCGAGCTCGGTGGAGCGCCAGCGGCAGGAGACACCGCCGGCGGGGGGAGCGGGGCACCGACAGAGGGGATCGGCGCGGTGGCCGCGATGCTGGACGTGCCCTCCGAGGCAGGTGCGACAGTCGGGCTGGGAAGCTGGCGGGCGGCCAGGTGGGCGGCTCCCAACGCGACGGCGTGTTTGGGGTGGGTGTCTACCGCGATCGGCCGGCCGAACTCGGCGGTCACGAGCTGGGCGACGAGCGGAGTACGAGACGCCCCTCCCACCAGCAAGATCGAGTGGAGCTCCTCGGGTGACACTCCGGCCGACCGCAGTGCCCGTCGGAGAGCCTCCAATGTGCCGGTGAGGGCAGGCCGGACCATCGCCTCCAGCTCCGCGCGGGTGAGCCGGACCTGGGTAGAGACACCGGGTAGCAGCACCGGCACGGTGGCTTCCGTGTCGGCCGAGAGTGCCTCTCGGGCCCGGGTGCACTCTTCTCGGAGCCGGGACACCGCGGTCAGCGTCGCGGGGTCGTCCTCGTCCAGGTCGGCCAGCTGATCACCCAGGGATTGGCGTACATGGTCGAAGACGGCGGCGTCGAAATCGAGACCACCGAGGTGCTCGATACCCTCGGGCTGGCCGAGGATCGCGAAACCGTCACTGGCCCGGCGCAGCACGGCAGCGTCGAACGTGCCACCGCCGAGGTCGTAGACCGCCACCGTCGCCCCTGGGGGCAGTGGCCTGGTCTGGGCGTAGGAGATCGCCGCCGCCTCCGGTTCGGTGGTCAGGGTCACCGGCAGCTCGAGGTCGGCGAGGCGCACGGCCTGGCGCAGCAAGTCGGTCTTGTAGGGCCCCCAGTTCGCTGGATGCGTCAGGCAGAGGTGCGCAGGCAGACTTCCCGCCATCTCGGCGATGTGGTCGATCGCCGCCCGCAGCAGCTGTGCGGTGAGCAGCTCGGGTGAGTGCGGCGCGCCGCCGAGCAGGATGGGAGTGGTGTCACCGAAGCGGCGCTTGAACTCGCGAACCGCCCGGCCCGGCTCGGTCAGACTGCGGCGGTCGGCTGCGTGCCCGACCAGGAAGGTGCCGTCGTCCCGCCGGAGCACTACCGAGGGGATGGCGGTAGAGCGGTCACCCAGGGTGGCGATTTCGGCCACGCCGTCACGCCACACCGCCGCGGCCGTATAGGTGGTGCCGATGTCAACGCCGACTACGTACATGACGCTCCGATGACGATTCGTGCCGAGGGAGCCACGAGCGTACGACCGGCTGACCAGTGGGGCCGTCCGTCGTGTCTCCGATTAGGGGAAGGCAAGGGGGAACTCCCCCAGGCCACGAGGTGGGTTGGTCACCTACCGTAGGTGCATGGAAGGGGTGCGACCGTTGCGGGAGGTCTTGGACGACCTGGCCGGTGCCGGGCCGGGTGCGGCCCCCAGGCACGCTCTCGACCAGGCCGGGCATGGCGAGCTGCCGGCCGGGCTTGTGGCTGAGGCGGTCGCAAGCTATGCCGACACCGCGCCGATTGAGGTGGCCGAGCACCTGGCTCCCTTCGTCACCGCCCACCGCACGTCGGGCGAGGCGGAGCCCGGTGCGGCGCTCGACCTGCTCGTCAGCGCACCGTTGCCGCCGCCGGAGCAGCGTGCGGACGCTTCCTCGCTGCTGGAGGCCGAGGTGGAGACAGCGGAGCCGGACCCACCGGCGGAGGTGAGTGCCGCCGAGCCGAGCGGCCTGGACTTCGGTACGGGGGACCGCGACGAGCCTGAGCTCGGTGTGGAGGCTGCTGAGGACCCAGGATCGCAGCCGCCGGTGCCGGCGCTGCCGAGCGACTCCGATCCCAGCTTTCCCATGCCCGTCGAGGGTGACCCGTCCGGGCACCTGTGGCCGGCGGCGCCGCTGGATGAGACGGATATCGACGGCTCCGCACTCGACGGGCTGGACCCAGGCCCGGTCTGAGCCATCGGGCCTAGGTGTCATCCGCGCTGCCTTTGGAGGTCGACCAGGATTCCTTCGCAGGTGCGGATGGCGACCCTCGCGGCGACCGCGAGTTGGTGAGCCGTCAGCGGGTTCTCTGCCCGGCGCTGCCACCGGGCGAGCGCCTCGCTCGCTGCGGTGCCCACTTCTCTGGGGCCCGCGTCCGGCGGCACCTGCAATCGAGCCGCCACCGAGGTGCCGGCACCACCAAGCAGGCGCTCCAGCTCGGCAAGTACGTCCGGCTTACCGGTCACCCAGCCGGCTCGGATCGCGGAGAGTACCCGTAGCTCTCGGAACGGGTGGGCGCTGGAGATGATCTCCTCAACCTCGGCCGCTACCTTTTCGCTGCCCGGTATGGGCCACGTCCTGGTGAGAGTGTCCAGGGCGAACAACGCTGAGCGGCTCTTGAGGACATCCCGGCGCTCAAAGAAGAGGGTGGACAACACTTCTCGCAACTGGCCGACGCCGCTGCGCTCGGTCAACTCCCGGGCCAGCTCGGTTGCGGTGGTGACGACCTCCCGGCGCAGCAGCGTGGTCGCCAACCGGATACCGAAGATGCCGAACCGGGCCAGTAAACCTTCCCGCTCGAGCGACGTGAGCCCCACCTGGGGAGCGGTGTTGACGAATCGGTCCGCGGACAACAGCAGGGCCTCGGCCTCCCGGACCGGTAGCTGCGCCAGCTTGCGAAGGTGCGCCACCTCGGTCTCGGTCAACGTGGCAGCGGTCTCCGCCAATAGTCCGGCCACCGGAATGACCGTCTGGACCATCCGCCGTACGTTCGGGTCGGTAGCGAGTCGCGCCGCGATCCTTCGGGCGGAGGCCATGGAATCCAGCCGGCCGACGCCGATCTCGTCCGCCCGAGACAGCACGCCGATGGCGTTGACTGGATTCGGTGCGGAGACCTCGGTGTCGTGGAAGGCGCGGAGAAACTCCAAGTCGTTGCTGTGCAGATGACGCATGAGGTAGAGGACCGCGTCGGCCGGGGTCTCCGCGTCCTCGGCCGCCAGCAGCTCCCAGGCGCGGCGCGCCACCCGTTCCGACAGCGAGCCGATGCCCGGAGTGTCGATCAGCGTGGCGGTACGTAGCGCTTGGGACGGCCAGGTGACGACCAGCTTGGAGATGTCCTCCGGCATCATGCCCGCCAAGTCCACCTCCAGTGCGCCATCGTCGCGGTGGAACCTGAGCTGGCGGGGTGCGCCGTTGCGGGGGTGCGCCGTCACGCGGTAGGTGTGGCCATCCTCGTACCACGTGACGATCCGCGTGCACTCCCCGGCGTCCGTCGGGGCCAGGCGCTCGCCGACGAGGGCATTCAGGAGCGTGGACTTGCCAGCCTTCACCCGCCCGGCGACGGCCACCCGTAACGGCTCATCCAGTCGTTCCCGTACGGCCGCCAGAGTCGGTGCCTGGGCGGTTCCCCGGTAGACAGCCTCCGCGTGTGCCACGGCGGCGCGGGTTCGCTCCAGCAGCGTCATGCCGCGACCGCCTCGGCGTGCTCGCGCAGCTTGCGTACTCGGGCCAGCTCCGCCTCGATGTCCCGCAGGCGCTTGCGGCGCTCCTCCTGGGTGCGCTGCGAGGCCTCGGTGGCCCGCTGCAACGCCTCCGCATTGGAACGGGAGAGCTGCTCTGCCAGGCTGCTGTAGTGGTCGCGCAGTTGCCGTTGGATGCGGCGCAGCGTGTCGCGGGAGTCCTTGCTCATCACGAAGCTCACCTCGTCGCAGTAGCGGCGGAC